>JBDROJ010000025.1:0-11300 GCA_043810165.1 bacterium | reverse complement strand
GTCATAACGATCTAGTTGTTTTTGAGTCATAGTATATTGGATTGTCATACTTAGAATAGTTAATGAATAACTATTCTATTATATATTAGGTATGACATTTTAACTTCCTTGTACTATGACATTATCACGTCCTTGTTACATCAGCTTAATTTAGAGTCAATCTTTAAATTGCCGAGTAAGTAAGTTAGTTGCTTTGGGTTCTTTTCCTTGCAAATTTTAGTTTGATTATAATAATAAAGAATTCAATTATATCTTCTTTGCTTAATTTTGATTGTCCCTCGCGCCTGTCAGCAAAACTAACCGGTATTTCTTTTATTTTGAACCCTGATTTTTCAGCGCGATATAACATTTCTTCTTGAAAAGCATAACCATTACTGCTTATTTGGTCCAAAGGGATGGTCATAAGCACTTTTCGTCTGAATAAACGAAATCCGGCGGTTACATCTTTGGTTTTTAAACCTAATAATAATCTGGAAAACCACATAGCGCCATTGCTCATCAGTTTTCGGCGCCAATTCCAGCCAATTATTTTGCCATGCTTAATTTTTCTTGAGCCAATAACCATGTCGGCGGTTTGTATTGCCTCTAATAATCTCGGCAAGTCTTTTGGATCATGAGAAAAATCAGCGTCCATTTCACCAATAAATTCGGCTTCTAAAAATAATGCCTTTTTAAACCCCGCTATATATGCGGATCCAAGGCCAAGTTTGGCACGGCGTTTTATCAATTTTACCGGATATTTAAGGCATAATTCACTTATCAGTTCTGCTGTTCCATCCGGAGAATTATCATCCACAACAATTATTTCAAGACCATGTATGTTTAATGCAAAAATCGCCGGTATTAATTGGCTAATATTTTTTTTTTCATTGTATGTGGGGATAATTATTATGGTTTTCATAATATATAGATTATATCACCATTGACGCGCAAAGCAAAATGTTTTATTATATCGTTTAATTGCAACGGAGTCTCTTATGGAAAAAAATCAAGTTGTGTTGTTGAAGGACGTGCCAAAGGGGCACATCTGCAGGCCAGAGAATACCATCAGCCCGCCTCGGTGGAGCAATGGCTTTGATGACCAGCTTCATCCGGTGGATGAGAACAACGTGCCTTTGGAAGGGCCTTTTGTTTATGCCATTCAGGCCACGGACAGCTTGAGGGTCGTTCTGATGGAGTGAAACTACGGCAGAAAAGGGGAATAAATTCAAAAGCCACCTGGACTGCCAAAGTTTTCTATAATTTATGGAAAACTCTGGTAGGAGGATCAGGTGGTTTTTGTTTTTGACTTAAAAAATATATGTGGTATCATTGAATTAGTTATATTAAGTTCATATTAAGTTTTTTGAATTAGCCGAAGCTATGATCAAGCATTTTTATCGTCAAATTAGCCCTGATTTGGAATATTGTTTTAATGTAGAAGCGGAGTCTGAATTAAGCGTTGAAGAAAAAAACAAATTAAGGTGGTTGCTGGCCGAGACATTTGAACCGCAAAAACTCAGGAAGGAGTCTTTTTTTGGCCATGATCTGGCGCGAGTAGTGGAAATAGGTCCTCGGTTAAATTTTGCCACAGCATTTTCAACAAACGCAGTGGGTATTTGTCATGCCTGTGGCTTAGATACGATTAAACGAATAGAGAGATCCCGCCGTTATTTATTGGAATTTAAGGTTGACAAACAAGAATTTTTACAAAAAAATCATGACCGCATGACTGAAATTGAATATAAATCTGCTTTATGTTCTTTTGATATTAATAATAATCCGGAATCAGTTTACGAGGTGCCAATTTTAGAACAAGGTCCAATTGCTTTAAGTAAAATTAATACAGATTGCGGATTGGGTATGGATGATTGGGATATTAAGTTTTATCACGACTTGTTTGCCAATCATATTGGCCGTAATCCAACAAATGTTGAGTGTTTTCAATTAGGGCAAGCCAATAGCGAACATTCGCGGCATTGGTTTTTTAAAGGCAAAATAACATTAGACGGTCAAGAGCAAGATCAGAGCCTGTTTGACATTGTCAAATCAACTTGGCAAGCAAACCCAAATAATAGCGTAATTGCTTTTGAAGATAATTCCAGCGCAATTCAAGGTAATAAAATTCAAACTATTCTGCCAAAATATCCTGGAATAAGTTCTCCATTTAATTTAGCCGAGCAATTTTATCATATTGTCTTAACTGCTGAAACGCATAATTTTCCTTGCGGAGTAGCGCCCTTTCCAGGAGCTGAAACCGGCACTGGCGGACGGATTAGAGATATGCATGCCACAGGACAAGGATCTTTAGTTGTGGCAGGCACGACAGGTTTTTGTACCGGTAATTTTAATTTGCCTGACTATGAGATCGGCGGTGAAGATCGGCGATTTGAGTATCCAATTAACTTGGCTTCTCCTTTGCAAATAATGATTGAAGAAAGCAATGGCGCTTATGATTATGGCAATAAATTTGGCGAGCCTTGCATACAAGGATTTACTCGCAGTTTTGGTTTAAAATTGCCAAATGGCGAACGCAGGGAATGGGTCAAGCCAATCATGTTCTCTGGTGGTATTGGGCAGATTAGCAATCAACACATAGCCAAGCAAAAACCGCAAGCCGGCATGTTGGTAGTGCAGTTGGGCGGGCCTGCATATCGTATTGGCGTGGGTGGTGGTTCTGCTTCAAGCATGATACAGGGTGAAAACAAGCAAGAATTGGATTTTAATGCGGTTCAGCGCGGTGACGCGGAAATGGAACAAAAGATGAATAGAGTAATTCGAGCTTGCGTTGAGATGATGGATAAGAACCCAATTTTAAGTATTCATGATCAAGGCGCCGGCGGTCCGTGCAATGTGGTGACTGAAATAGTGGATCCGGCCGGCGGTAAGATTGACATACGCAAGATTCAAGTAGGCGATCAAACAATGTCAGTATTGGAAATTTGGACAGCCGAATATCAAGAGCGAGATGCTCTATTGATTTGGGGCGATCGTATACGAGAATTACAAGAGATTTGCGAGCGGGAAAAAGTAAATTGCGAGGTTTTAGGTGAAATTACAGACGACGGGCGAATTACTGTGTATGATAGCCAAAATGATAAACCCGTAGTTGATATGGAATTGGAAAAGATTTTAGGAAAAATGCCACAAAAAAGTTTTGATTTTACTCGTGAAAAAAAATACCTTGACCCACTTAAGCTTCCTCAAGATCTATCAATTGAACAGGCTATAGAAAAGACATTTAGATTGCCGTCAGTTGGTTCAAAAAGTTTTTTAGTCAGTAAAGTTGATCGCAGTGTAACTGGCTTAATAGCTCAGCAACAATGTTGCGGTCCTTTGCAATTGCCTGTAGCCAATGTGGCTGTCATCGCTCAAAGTCATTTTTCTAATTCTGGAGCAAGTTGTTCAGTTGGCGAACAGCCTATAAAGATGTTGATTAATCCAAGAGCCGGGGCACGCATGGCCTTGGGCGAATCCTTAACTAACATGGTCTGGGCTTTAATTACAGATATTAAGGATATAAAAAGCTCGCTCAATTGGATGTGGGCAGCTAAACAGCCCGGAGAGGGAGCTGATCTATATGATTCGGCTGTGGCTTTAAGTGATTTAATGATTAAATTAGGCGTGGCCGTGGATGGCGGTAAAGATAGTCTGTCAATGGCATCAAAATTAGGGGATCAATTAATAAAAGCGCCAGGACAAATGGTGGTATCTGCATATGCGCCTGTACCAGACATTAATAAAATTATAACTCCGGATATTAAACAGCCTGGTAAAAGTAAATTAATGCTGATTGATCTGGGTGGTGGAAAAAATCGTTTAGGCGGTTCGGCTTTGGCTCAAGTTCATGGACAACTGGGTGATATAAGTCCTGATGTTGATGATCCAGATTTATTAAACAATGCTTTTGAAGCCGTACAAAATATGATTAAGCAGGATTTAATTTTGGCTGGTCATGATCGCAGTGATGGCGGATTAATTACTACTTTGTCTGAAATGGCCATGAGTGGCAATTGTGGTTTGAACATTAAAATTTTTAGGTATAAAGATAGTTTCGCTCAATTATTTTCTGAAGAATTAGGTTTAGTTATTGAATATTTG
Source organism: bacterium (assembly GCA_043810165.1). Classification (GTDB taxonomy): domain Bacteria; phylum Patescibacteriota; class Patescibacteriia; order Magasanikbacterales; family GWA2-37-8; genus CAYHSR01. The sequence continues at coordinate 7,220 of JBDROJ010000025.1, read as the reverse complement.
GATAATTTAAAAATAGAATCAAGAATAAGAAAAATTTTGAAAAATCATCAAGTACCTGCAATGGTTTTAGGCACTACCCAAGAGCAAAAACAAGTTGTGATAAGTAAGGGTGATAATATTGTTTGCACTTTGGAAACAGAACAACTGCTTGAATGGTGGCAAACCACTAGTGATCGTTTAGAACGAGAACAGACCAGTCAGAAATCAGTTGAAGAACAGATTAAGGCATATAAAAAACTACAAAAACCTGGATATGAATTAAGTTTTATACCACAGAAGACATGCCAAGAAATTTTACAGGCGACAATCAAGCCAAAGGTGGCTATAATTCGTGAAGAAGGTTCTAATGGCGACAGGGAAATGGCATCGGCTTTTTACCTGGCTGGATTTGAACCTTGGGATGTATGCATGCATGATTTATTAAATGATAAAATTAATCTTGAGCAATTTAATGGAATGGCTTTTGTGGGTGGTTTTTCTTATGCTGATGTCTTAGATAGTGCAAAAGGCTGGGCAGGAATAATAAAATTCAATCCGGATTTAAGATCTAAATTTAATGAATTTTATAACCGGCCTGATACTTTTTCTTTGGGAATATGTAATGGATGCCAGTTAATGGCTTTACTTGGTTGGGTGCCGTGGAATGGTTTAGATGAAGCACGACAGCCTAGATTTATTGATAATTTATCAGCTCGGTTTGAATCGCGATGGGTAAATGTAAAAATTATGGAAAGTCCAGCCATTATGTTTAAAGATATGGTTGGATCTAAATTGGGTGTTTGGGTAGCACATGGACAAGGTCGGTTATATTTTCCAGATAAACATTTAATGGCTGATTTACATCATCAAAAATTATTTCCCTTGGCTTTTGTTGATGGTGATGGTTTGTCAACTGATCATTATCCTTTTAACCCAAATGGTTCTCCTTTGGGTCTGACTTCTTTATGTTCAGCTGATGGCCGTCATTTAGCTATGATGCCACATCCGGAGCGATGCTTTTTAAAATGGCAATGGCCTTATATGCCTGAAGATTGGAAAGAAAACCTGCAGGCTTCACCTTGGTTGAAAATGTTTCAAAATGCATTTGAGTGGGTTATTAAATAATGATGCATCAGGCTAAAAACAAAAAATACGTATTATATACGTATTTTTTGTTCTATATCTGTTCATTGATATAAGCAGATAAGAGAGCGGACCGGAGGGGGAAGAGAAGATTGCTCTCCAGTGAGGGGGACACTGCCCCTCCGGTCCATAGAGATGATGCCAGAAAACAGGCGTTAGGGAAATTCGGGATTTGTGCGAGTCTAAAGATGGGTTCAGTATTTTTTGGTTTCTGAACTAGTCCCGTTCGTCCGCTCGGATCTAAAGATCCTTGTGCCGGCCGCGAGTTAAGTTCAATGCCTCAAAAAAGAGACTGATCCCGCGCGTTCTCGCGCTCATCCGTTTATCCACTGACGCTAGAATCCTGGCAAAAATTGGCCCATACACCCCGTAAAAACGGGGGGATTGGCATTTTGTGCGAGATGTACAGGCCGTTTTTACAACGAACAAATTTTGTTGGTTATAAGCACGGTCTGTGCATACTCAAAATTAAAGAACTATGAAGAGTATAGGCTAATTCTAGCCATTTGTCAATATCTTAACCTGTGGATAAGTGTAATGTGCCTTTGCCTTACCATATGCTTTATTTGGTTCGGTTGTGTATTTTTGCGAATTCACCTTTATTGGTGGTCCGCAACAAACATCGCATTGGTAAGACAAAGGCAATGTGAGACTAGCACATTTTAGCCTTTTTGTCAAGCATTTGCGCGTTATGCAAGCTAGCTTGCACAGCTTCCGCGCCAATACTAACTCTGGCTTGGGCTAGCTCTTTATTGCCTGTTGTTAGAACTGCAAATCCAATGGGTAGCGAATGATCCAATGTCACTCTGTTTATACCTTCAACCACCAACTTTGCAACATAGTTATAATGATCGGTTTCACCTCGGATGATTGCGCCAATGGCAATTAAACATTGATATTGTCCGGTTTTAGCCATACTTTGTAGAATAATAGGAATTTCCACACTACCAGCTACATGGTATATATCTATATTTTCATTAGCTACTTGAAATTTGTTTAATTTATCTAAAGCACTGTCTAAAATTTGTCCAGTAATGTCTTGGTTAAAATGTGCGCAAACAATTCCGATTTTGTATTTTGAAGCATCAAACACTTCAAAATTATGGGTTTGTGATTTTTGCATATTGTTATTAAATTAAGTTATATAAATATTTCAGTTTAAAATTAACTATTGAATTAGTATTAAGTTATTATCAATATTTATGAGACTAATTTGAAAAAACTTAATATGATTCACTAATTAGTTTACTTAAATATTTAGCAATAATATCAAATTCCAGATGTACTAGATCACCAATAGTTTTTTGTCCGATAGTAGTATGAGTGAGGGTATAATCAACCAAAGCAACTGTTAACCAATTTTCTTTACACTCAACTACGGTTAAACTAATCCCATCAACACAAACTGATCCTTTATCAGCTACATATTTGGAAAATTTTTCTGGAAAGCAAATTTGATAAATTTTAGAATCACCTTGTTTAATAATCTTGGTAATTTTACCCATGGCATCCACATGCCCGGTTACCAAATGACCATCCAAGAAATCATTCAATTTAAGTGATCGTTCCAAATTAATGTATTGATAATTACTATCAGCAAAATAGGTTTTATTCAAAGTTTCAGGCATTAGTTCAGTTGTATAATCATCATGGTCAACTTCCTTAACAGTTAAGCATGCCCCATCTGAACAGACTGAATCACCAGGCTTAAGTTCCCAGCCAGTAGGAGTTTGGATGGTTAAAAACAAACTTTTGTTTTTTATTTCTTTTTTTTTAATTTTTGCTATTGCCGAGATTATTCCTGAAAACATATTTTTTAATTTAGATGCCCCATTTTAATTTGTTTGGTTAATAGGTATTTTTGATTATTTTTGTTTTTTCCTACCCAGAGTTTTTGTCTCTCAACCTTAATGCCTTTTTTTTCTAAGTCAGCGATTTTTTGCGGGTGGTTAGTCATTAATTTAACATGTTCCACACCAAGATCCTTGAGAATTTCTCCGGCCACCATAAAATCGCGTTCATCAGGCTTAAATCCGAGTTTTTCATTGGCTTCAACCGTGTCCAGACCTTGACTCTGTAAAGCATAGGCTTTTATTTTATTAGTTAAGCCGATCCCACGCCCTTCCTGATTCAAATAGATTAAAACCCCTGATGAATTATCTTGTATTTTTTGCATTGATTCGTGTAATTGTTCTTGGCAGTCACATCGTAAAGAGCCAAATACCTCGCCTGTAAGGCAGGCTGAATGAATACGCGTCAAAATCGGTTTTTGAATATCTTTCAAATCACCGCAAACCAGAGCCAGGTATTCCTTTTCCAAATTATCATGGTAGAGATGAAGTTCAAAATCCCCGTACCTGGTAGGCAAGCTTGTTGTGATAATTTTTTTAAGCATAAGCAATCACACAAATGTCATTTTCAATTTTTTTAATTTTATGTATTTTCCACTGTTTTATACTAGACATTTTTGCAAATCCATGGCCGGAAACCGGCGTCTTAGATTTACGGCCACCAATTATTTTTGGAGACATGAAAATATATGCCTTGTCAATCAAATGATTATCCACGGCAGAACCTAGAATTTCACTGCCACCCTCTATTAAAATACTTGAAATTTGTTTTTTTCCTAATTTTTTAATTAATTCAGATAAATTAATCTGATCATTTTTGGCTTTTGTTTTAATTATTTGCGCGCCGGCTTGCAAATATTGTTTTTCTCTTGATTTTTTGATTTTTTCAGTGCAGGCAATTATGGTTTGGCCGGGTTGCTGAAAAATTTTGGCTGACAGGGGAGTGCGTCCAGTACTATCCAAAATAATTCTAATTGGATGAGACAATTTTTTTGTATTAATGCGCGCAGTTAGTTTAGGATCATCCTGTATTACAGTGTTTACTCCAATTAGAATAGCGTCATTCCGCTGTCTTAATTGATGTGTAAATTCGCGAGATTTTTTACAGCTAATCCACTTGCTGTCTCCGGTGCAAGTGGAGATTTTTCCATCTAAACTCATGGCCCATTTTGCTGTGATAAAAGGCAGGCCAGTGGTGATATATTTATGAAATGATTCGTTTAGTTGCTTTGCTTGATTAGATTGTTGGCCAATGTTAGTTTGTATTCGGGCTTGCTCCAATTGTTTTTTTCCTTTGCCATTTACTAATGGATTTGGATCCAGCATGGCTATATTTACTTGTTTGATTCCAGCCTTTACAATAGCTTGAGTGCATGGAGGAGTTTTCCCATGATGACAACAAGGCTCAATATTTACATACATTATTGCTCCTTTAGCCAGGGTGCCAGCTTTTTTTAAAGCCAATATTTCTGCATGACGGCCACCAAATTTTTTATGATATGCTTGACTAATAATTTTGTTGTTTTTTACCACTATGGCTCCAACCAAAGGATTTGGGCTAGTATGACCCATTCCTTTTTTAGCCAGTCTAATTGTCTTGAGCATTAAATCCATATTACCGAGCTATTGTAATTAATTTGATGGCAAAAGTCAATCATGTTTATATTATAAAATCTCGGGTTTATTACCCGTGGTCTTAATGGTGTGAAGCTTCTAATGAATTATTTGTTAATCTTGGGTATATTTACCAATTAAATTGGCTTGTTTTAAAATATGGCCATTCATAGCTGATTCCACCTGGGTTTTATTAGATCCCATGGTTAAGGATAGTTCAGTGTCCAAAGCATAAAGTTTAAAAAAATATCTATGGATGCCTGACGGAGGACAAGGACCGCCGTATTCAGCTTTTGGCCAGCTATTATTGCCTTGTATTGCGCCATCAGGTACAGAGTCTTTGTTGATTACTGTGGTTTTTGGGTTGATATTCCACATCACCCAATGTACCCAGGTTCCTCCAGGGGCATCAGGATCATCCATAATCAAAGCTACACTTTTGGTTTCATCAGGAACATCCATAATATTAATTTGTGGATTTATATTTGCGCCTTGACAGGTATATTCTGATGGAATTGAACCGTTATTGATAAAGGCAGGCGAGGTTATTTGCATAAGTTCAAGTTTAGGCGTTGGTTTAGATTGTTCTATTTTAGGTTCTTCTGTTTTTAGTTCAATCTTTGGTTGGGCTTCGGGTTCTGGTGTTAATTCAGCAACAGGATCCGGTTCAATTTCAGAATTTTTTTTCACAATCTCTTCTTTTTTTTGTTCAATTTTATCAATCGTGTTAACTTCGGGTTCAATTTGTATATTTTGATTATTTTGAACATCAACTTCAGTTTGAATAGAAATTGGTTTAATATCAGAAGTTTCTTCTTGTGTTGGTGAATTTTTCTGATCTTTGGCCGTACACCCAGTTGTAATTACTATGGCTGATAATAAAAATACAATTACCAAAATATTAGTTTTTCGCATAGTTATAATTTACTTAATCATTTTCTTGACCATGTCAGTCAATTCTTGAAAGCGTGTATTGCTTTTGACAAAATATTTGTCAGCTCCTCTCTTTATGGCTTCGACAATATCAGCTTCCTGGCCCAAATTAGAAAGAACTATGATTGGTGTTTTTTTAAATCCAGCCGTATTGCGTATTTCTTTGATAATGGCGAATCCATTTCCGTCTTGCAACATAATATCAACCAGAAATAGATCCGGCTTGTTTTCTTTGGCCAGTCTTAATGCGTCGCTGGCCAATGGAGTTACAATAGTCTCAAAACCTTCTTCAGTTAAAAGATGTGAATAAAGTTTTAAAGAAAATTGATCATCTTCTACAATTAAAATCTTTTTCTTTTTGTCAGTCATATTAATATTTTTTAAATTTTAAATAAAAACTTGTTTGTTGATTTAATTCACTTTCAAACCAAATTTGACCTTTGTTTAATTTAACCAAGCCTTGAGTAAGGTATAAGCCCAAGCCAGTACCATCTCCTTGCTTGTCCACGGCATTTTTTGCCCTAAAAAATTTGGCAAAAATGAATTTTTGTTTATTTTTAGGTATGCCGATTCCCTTGTTAGAGCAAGAACAGACAACATGATTTTTTTCTTTTTTTATATTAATTAGTATTTCGGTTTTTGTAAAGGCATAACGTAGAGCGTTTTCAACCAAATTTTGTATTATGGTTTTAATATGGCTAGAGTCAGCCAAGATGTAGTGTTTGCACTTGCTGTCCGTTTCAACTTTAATCTCTAAGTTTTGTGCCTTGGCGTAATAATTTGTGTCAGCAATAACTTTTTTTATAATATTTTCAAGCATTACTTTGCCTAACCTAGGCTTAATTTTATGATTGTGTAGACGAGATACGCCCAACAAATCATTGACTAGCCTGTTCATATCTTTTAAAGTTTTGTATGTGTCGCCAAGATATTCTTTTTGTTTTTTATTAAGCTGGCCTGGTTTTTCAGACAATATATATTCAGTTGCCCAAAGTACATTGCCCAAAGGAGCGCGCAGATCGTGGCTGGCAATATGGGCAAAATCAGTGCGGTATTCCTCTTCTTGTTTTTGTTCGGTTATATCACGAATTACTACGATGGCACCTGTCACTTTTTCATTATTTTTTGTTACAGGGGTAGTGGTAATTGAAGTCCAGATACGGGTCCCGTCATTTTTTGTAAATTGACGGGTGGCGTTGATTTTTTTCCCCAAGCGGATTGATTTATATAAAGCCGCATTACGCTTGTTTATGGGATTGCCTTTTTCATCAGTCGCGCCCAACAATAATAATATTGACTGTCCCATAACTTGTTTTTTATTTTCATAACCCAGCATAGTACATGCTGCTTCATTGGTTTTGATGATAGTGCCGTCTGGTTCAACTATAAAAACACCATCGCCTATAGTATTCATAAACATTCCTACATTATTACTAAGACTTTTATTCCATAATTGTAATATCATAATTTTGACTAATTTAAAAAACTTAATAGGAATTTACCCACAATAAAGTATAGCACATTTTGTATTTTGTTAAAAGGAAAATTAAAAGGAAAATCGTGTAACAAGGACGTGATAATGTCATAGTACAAGGAAGTTAAAATGTCATACCTAATATATAATAGAATAGTTATTCATTAACTATTCTAAGTATGACAATCCAATATACTATGACTCAAAAACAACTAGATCGTTATGAC
>JBDROJ010000024.1:0-34923 GCA_043810165.1 bacterium | reverse complement strand
TTGATGAAAAATTTATAAGTTTTCCCAAATTATACCTAACTGCAGGTATTTTTTGGTTCCAAAGCGTTAAATTAAGTGAATATTAATTTTAGCTAATATTAGCCTAATTTGATTTTAAGGAGAGTGGAATTTGAATGGTATTATTTATGTGAATAAGTATTATTGACAAAACTATAAAACTGTTATATAGTTTATATATAGTTTTAAACTACATAAATATATGAATACTACTCAACAAACACAGGTTACTTTTATGAGTAATACAAAATTAAAAAACAGAACCATTAAAAAGGTCAAAGAGGAAGGCATCACTCTTAAGGCTCTTTTAACTATGGCTATGAGAGCGTATTTAAATAATGATTTGAAAGTATTATTGCAATCTAGTAATGATTATTACGATGATGTTTTTGCTGACAAAGAGATAGTAAAAAAATCTAATGAATTAGGTAGCTTGCTTAATAAAACTAAGATTTAACCTGGATGTTTTTAATACTAACTGAGTCGTTTTTAAAAAGAGAACTAAAACCGTTAAAGAAATATTATACTATTGAAGATATTAAAAAAACGACTAAGAAAATATCAGTATCTTCTGTCCGTCTGTCTAACCTAGGATATAAAGAAGGAGAACTAATGAAATTGAGAATAACCAGCCGTACAGTTGGCAGAATTATTGTTTATGTATATAAACAGAAAGATTTAGTTGTTCCTGTTGTATTACGGTTGAAAAAGGATAAAATTATTGGAGAAAATTTATCTTTAAATAATACAAAGGCTAAAACAGTAATTTTAGATATGATGGATAGAATAATGAATGATATTAGCAATGGTGATTATATAAAGGAGATAGTTTAATATTTTGGCTAAGTAGCGTTCCCACATCGTCCCACCCTCTCCGCATTAAAAAGTAAAAAAGTTTTTAATATATGACGGTAAAGCCAATTAGAGAAATACCCTCGAATAAACAAGAACAGTTTAAGCACCTGGTTGAATGCCAATCACAAAGGGTGGAAGATTTTCGGTATTTGATGCAAATGATAAATGATATGGAAGCGCCTAAAAGCGAAAAGATAATCTTGATTGAAAAGTTGAATAAAATGGCTGCTAAAGCAGAAATTCAAAATCCATATAAAGCTGACGAAGATATCTTGCGTCGATTATCTGATTTTAGACTAATAATGAGATATTTGAGTAGGTCGGAATTAATTTCAGACCAAGCCAAACGAGAGTTAATCAAATGGCTGGAGAGAAAGTCAGCTGAATTAGAATCGCCGTCAGATAGCGGTTATGAGTTATTGGCGCCACAAATTAAAGAAATCCCTAATAAACAAAAATAATAAAAGATATATGTTGCCTAGTCTAATAACTCTCGTAATTATAATGGCCGTATTCATTTATCTATCAGGTTGGTTTTCTAGCACGGAAACAGCTTTGACACATTTGAATGCTATACAATTGGTTGAAATGAGGGAACAAAAAGTTAAAAATTTTAAATATATTTTAAAATTAAAGAAGGATATTGATCACACTTTGGTAGCGGTTTTAGTGGGTAATAATGTGGTGAACATAGCCTTGTCCTCAATTTCCGCTTTGATTGCCAATGAATTATTCCAGAGGATTGGGATATCAATAGTGGTAGGTTTAGTCACGTTTCTATTAATTATAGCAGGCGAGATAATACCAAAATCAACTGCCCTTATGAATAGTAAAAGGGTGGCTATAAGCAGGGCTAGACAGGTATATTATTTTATCAAAATTATAGGCCCGATTGTTGATTTATCTATGCTGGTTTCCAACATAGTTTTAAAGGCGATTGGTTATAAGATGCGAAAAATTAAATTACATGTTTCTGATGAGGCTATCAAGGGGCTGGCAAGTTTGGGACAGGAGCAGGGTATGATCAAGAAGATAGAAAAGGATATTATACATCAGGTTTTTTGTTTTGGTGATAAAAAAGTTGCAGATATTATGGTGCCTATAAAAAAAGTTTTTTCAGTCAAGCCTGGAGGAATGATAAAACCCATACGTGATCAGATAGTTGAACATGGTTTTACACGCGTACCTGTGATTGATGACAAAAAAGACGTGATCGGGATTTTATACGGCAAAGACCTGATGGCTAAAAAAAATGGTCCAATTGAAGACATAATGCGCAAGCCATTCAAGGTTTATTCTAATGAAGATATAACTGATGTTTTTGATTCAATGGAATTACGCCGTGTGCACATGGCTGTGGTTAAAGATCAAAAAACCAGCCGGCAAATAGGCATTGTCACTCTGGAAGATATTTTAGAAGAATTGGTGGGCGAGATTCACGATGAATATACTCATCTACAAGAGGAATAAAAAAGAAGTATTTTTTTATTTTAACTTCGTTGAGATTTTTTCTTTTCTTTTTCTATTTTCTTTACTTCTTTGGCCATTTCTTTGTCTTCTCTGTCTATAGCTCTGTTGGCTATATTTCTTTTTACATATAAGTTCATCAAGGAAAAGATAATTACACTGGCAAATGTTATGCCTATTATATTTATCAAAAACAAAGTGAAAGCTTGGCTGATTATATTCCAGTCAAATCTTGCAAAACCTATGCCAGTAATGGCTAGTGGCGGTATTAATGCCACGGAAATTGCGATACCTGGTAAAGATTCATTTAGTTTAGGGTTGACTAGCGCAAAGGAGGCGGCCAGTCCGGCAATAATGGCAATGGCCGCATAAGCTAACGATGGTTGGGCTGACTTAATTATATCTTGTTCGCCATATCCTAGGATTGGATCGGTGAAAATCCCCACCAAAGCCGCAGCAACCAGGCCTATAATTATTGATTTGGCTAAGGTGGCCAGTGAGCGCGTTATTAATTTAGAGTCGGACATTACCACACCAAGAGCCAAGCCCATAATCGGGTAAAGCATGGGAGCGATAAGCATACTGCCTATTACCACGGTAATATTATTGATTATTATGCCAAAGGTAGCCATTAAAATTGAAAGCAGAACCATCAAAAAAAATTCTTGTCGTGGCGCGCTGTCGCCTATTAACTTTTTAACGGCTTCTGATTTGTCTGTTTCGGTTAAATTATTAAAAAGTAATATGGGCATATTTTGTTTTTAGAGATAATATGTTAACATAATATATAGGATGATTATATAATAACAGTGATTTGTAAAAATTACAATAATATATATATGGATAGTATAAAACCTGGTAGGTATAGACATTATAAAGGAAAAGACTATCAAGTTATTGGAACAGGGCGAAATAGTGAGACCTTGGAAGAAATGGTTGTGTACCAAGCTTTATATAAATCAGAGGATTTTGGCGATAAGGTTTTATGGATCAGGCCTAAAGAATTATTTTTAAAACCAGTTATGATAGATGGTAAAGAGGCTAAGCGTTTTAAATATATTAGTTGAGTATGAAAAAAGGAATAAAATATTTATTCAGACACACATGGATTAGTCCGATTTTTGTGGTGATTAGATTTATTCGCCCTATTTTTTTGGGTAGAACAGAGAGAATATTACAGACGCCATTTGGGCGTTTTTTGTTTTTACTTTAAAAAAATATTTAGTTAAATTATAATTATGTCTAATTGGAAAACACAAAAATTAAAAAAATTAGCTCAAGCTTTTTTGTCAATTAAGGATGAAAAAGTCATGATTGATTTTTTGCGGGATCTATGCACCTTGGAGGAGCTTGAAGGAATATCAAGCCGTTGGGAGGTGGTGGTTTTATTGGGTCAAGGCATGTCTTATAGGGATATTGCCAATAAGACCGGCGTAAGCACCACCACAGTTACTCGCATTGCCCACTGGCTGAATCATGGACAGGGGGGTTATAGCAAGGTGTTAGGTAGTCTTGAGGTATAAAAGAAATTTAGCAGGCCGATTCTATGTCCTTTTGTATTTGTGTTTTCAAATCAGCTATTGAGCTGAATTTTTTTTCGCCTCGGAGGTATTTTTTTATATCCACAGTTATTTCTCTACCATAAATGTCGCCGTCAAAACCAATTATATGCATTTCCAAACAATCTTGTTTGCTTAATGAATTATATCCATAGTAAATTAGACCTGCGTATTTTTTGTTTTTTAGAATCACTTCGCAAGTATACAAGCCCTTGTCCAACTCTTGAGCCAGAATAACATCCAAATTGGCAGTACGCAAGCCGATTTGTCTGCCTTTGTTTTGTCCGGGTTTTACAATGCCATTAATGCTATATTTTTTTATCATATTATTTTTTATAAGCCACAAAAATATCGGCCTCAAGCATCTGGCTATTTTTGTAATAGTGGTGTGTAAAGTATAAATTGCCTTGGTCGTCCAAACTCGGTTCACCTGCAAATTGAGATACAATCAATTCCGGTTTTTGCCACTGGCCATCTATCTTTTTTGATTTGAAAATTGCTGGAGAACCACTGTACGTTCTATTGAACCATAGTTCATCTCCTTGTTTGTTGATATAAGGCCAGCCATCGTGTTCAATACTGTTTACTGCAATGATGTTCTCTGGAGTTTGCCATTCGCCATTTTGTTTTTTACTCATCCAAATGTCATAATTGCCTTTACCGCCTTCTCGAAGTGAATGAAAATATAATTCGTCACCATTATCATTAATATGCATTTCACCCATTTTATATTGTTTGGTTAGTTTATCGCCCACGTGCTTCCAATTTTTCCACTGGCCATTTTTCAGTTCGGCAGTGAAGAAATTCATTCCGGTGTAGCCTTCTCTGGCTGAGCAAAACCACATTGTATCGCCTTGGACAAATTCACAGCCATCCAAAGATAGCTTGCCTGGTTTATGTAGTACAACTCTTTTCACTTGTTGCCATTGGTCATCTATTTTTTGTGCAACATAAATACCAGTTATTTGATCAAGTACTTGCAATTGAGGTGGTATTTTTGGATCTGGTGTAAAAAAGAAATATAATGTATTACCATCTGGAGTTACAAAAGACGAATCCTCGGTCCCGGCCGTGTTTACTGATCCAGGTACGGGTATGGGTTCTTTAAATTCATTGGAGTGTAAAATAGGGGGATAAATATCAATGGCCGAAGTTATTTTAATCGTGGTCGTGGGAATTTTTTGTTCGCGTGATATTGTTATGTGCTGGTTGTTGGTACAGCCATTTAAAAAGAACGTGATTGTAAGTATTAGTATGATTTTTTTCATATTAAATAGCGCTTAAGGCGATAACAAACAATACTCCAATGATTAGAGAAAAAATAGTACTGTGTCCAAAGGTCTTAAGATTTTTACAGCAAGAAGTGGGGATTAGTTCATCAGCTGATATATATATCATTAAACCGGCTGTGGCTGCTATAATTACCCCGGTTACCTGTGTGGAAATATTTTGAAAAAGATAGTAGGCCAGTGCAAAACCAATTAATGTGGGTATGGCAGTTGAAGAAGATAAAAGAAAGGATTTTAGACGCTGACCAGTGACATAATAATATGGCGCGCTTGTGCAGATACCTTCTGGAATATTGTGCACGGCAATGGCCAAAGCGATAGTGAATGATAATTTATAACTTATTACCGACCCCAGGGCTATGGCCATGCCCTCGGGAATATTGTGCATAAAAATCCCAATAATTAGATAGGTGGCCGTTCTCTTTAATTTTCTATTGCCTTCTTGCGTACAAAGTTCAGGATGGATGTGCGGAATTGCCTTATCCAATGCATACATAATTATTGCACCTATAATAATTCCTAAACAAGCTAGCCAGATGGAAGATAGGTTAATACTCTCCGGTATTAGTTCTAAAAAAGAAATGGATAACATCACTCCGGCCGCGAAGGATAGCATGTTGTGCATGAATGATTTGGATGGTTTTTTTATAACACCAATAAACGAGCCAATAATCGGCCCGGCAATACTTATTAATAATATCGGGATCATTTTTTCCATATAAGGCCATTATACCAGGAAAATGATTAAGTTCAAGGTTTTTTTATTTTTATTTTATCTTTTTTTTATTTTTATTTTAAGCTATTGTGCTAGTATTTTTTCAAACAGGCATGAATTGTTTTGGTCTCGGGCGTCCACGGGTTCGGGATTGACATTATTGGCTAGTGCTGATATGATTGCCTGTTTGATGAAAAAGGGTTCTAAGGTCCCCCTGGTAGGGGGGAAGGGGGATCTTACCGGCCCAGTTAAGTTAAAATATGGCAACTAGCTTATTAATTTTGCTTAATGCGCCGATTTTTTCCATGGTCGTGCCTTTGATAGGAGGATTCAAGGCCATTGATTATTCACCGGCTTTGACCGTGGCTGTAATCGCGTTTGTTTTTGGTATATACAATTTTATTAAAAGCATCTTGCTTGAAAAAGTTTTAAAAAAGAGATTGCGAGATTTGGAAATATTACAAGAAAAGCATGCGCAAATGATGATTAATATCTCCCATGAACTGCATACGCCTTTAACAATTGTTAAGGGAGAACTTGATCTATTATCCACAGGTCGCCTAGGTAAAAAAGTTATTCAGTCGTTTGAAAGATCTGTTGATGTTATATATAAGTTAACGCGCGATATACTTTATTTGGCCAAGCTTGATTTTGAGCGAGGATGTCAGAAGCAAGCGGTTAATTTCAGCCAGTTGTTGGAAGAATCGGTTGAATATTTTTCTACAATGACCGAATCAAAACATGTCAAGCTTATGGCCGGCATTCAGCCGGATATATATGTTATGGGGCAGGCCGATAGATTAAGAGAGCTAGTGGCAAATTTGGCTGGCAATGCTTTGGCAAATATTTCTAATCACAGGGAAATTAAGATAAACCTTGAGATCCATGGCAAAACTGTTTTGCTGGCGGTTGAAGATGCCGGTGTGGGTATACCAGAAGAATTACTTCCTAATATATTCAATAGATTTCATCAGCCCGGCAGTAACGCCAAGAAAGTAAAAGGTACTGGATTGGGGCTGGCTGTGTGCAAAAAAATTGTTGATAATCACCAAGGGTGTATAAGTATAAACAGCCAACAAGGAAAGGGAACATGCGTGCTCGTGAAACTGCCGGTTTACAAGATAAAAAAGCCCGGCCGTATAAAAAAATGGTTTAAAAAACACCCTGTTGGAAAATAATCAGGGTATTTTTTAAAATATTTTTTCCTCCAATAAGCTGCGACAAGAATTGTATGTTTTAACTAACAGATCAAATCTGAAAACTTCCTTCGGGTGATATAAATACTACCCGTAAGGAGGAGAGAGTTGTTTTCAAAAATCCGATCCGGCTGAGACATCAGTTCTTGCGCAGCTTGCTAGAGGAAAATATATATTCACCTATCTATTTTATAACCATAAAAACCTTTGTCAAGGTCTGAAAATATATTATGGTCAAAAAATTGTTGATAACTTTTTTAAAAAGCCACTCCGCTTAATCGGTTGTGGTTTTTTTAGCACTACCCGTTTTTTCGGTGGAATTTTTTGTCTTCGGCAGATAGATCCAACAGTAGTCTTCTAAGTTCATGCGGGTTGGGAACGTTTTCCATGGAAAATTTTGGGACTGATCCGGCAGTCTGCACATCAACATTGCCATATTTAAAGATGGTGGCAAAGAATCCTCGTATCTCTGAAGATATATCTTGAATTTGATATAGGTCCACTTCGGCAATTTTGCGGGCAAACAAAGTTATTTGATTAACGTCCACCATGCGGTCGTTTGTGACGATATGTATGTCCAGGTAAAATTCTACAAACGAAGTATAAAAGAATAGCATGACTGACAAATAATAGATGCCGGCCAGCATAACAAGCAATGGATAAGATACTGCGCCTGAAAGTAAATCCGGGAATGTGCTTCCTATTAAAAAGCCGACCCCTACCGGTACTAGTAACAATATTATAAAGAAAAGAATAGTAGGCACATAAGTAATAAAATGCCGGCGTACATGAACTACGATAGTTTCATAATTTTTAGTATGGATCAGATTGTTGATGCCCATAATACATTAAAAATTAAATATATCAGTGAACCATTGTTTGTTGAATATTATTACCTCTTGTTGCCAATTTGTTCCTTGCAATGATTGCCATGTGACAAATAATATCAAAAGGCTGAATATAAGGGCTATTAATGTGATTAAGAAACTGGTCATTGTATATGAAGCAGTGGTCATTATATGCATGATATTGATGACAGAAAAAATTACAAACACAACCAAAAAGGCAAAATATATAAATAGGAAAGAGTATAAAGGTATAATAACCATATTGTTAAAGCAAAGTATTTTCAATTGGCGCTTTAAAGCCTAAGTGTGTATAAGCTGAATGCGTGGCTTTGCGTCCGCGTGGTGTCCTTTCTAAAAAACCCAGTTGCAATAAAAATGGCTCGTAAATGGTTTCAATCGTATTGGTTTCTTCGCTGATTGATGCGGCCAGAGTGTTTAGGCCGGCCGGTCCGCCACTGAATTTTTCTATTAAAGTTGTCAGCAGACGGCGATCAACTTCATCCAGGCCAAGCTGATCAATGGCCAGCATTTTCATGGTTGCTTCGGCTACCTCGCTACATATTGTACCATTTCCTTTAACTTGCGAGTAGTCCCTGGCTCTTTTTAGTAGCCTATTTGCTATGCGAGGGGTGCGCCTGGCGCGTTTGGCAACCAATTCACAGGCTTGAGGATGTATTTCTACTTCCAAGATTTTGGCGTTTCGATTTATGATTGTTTCAATGTCTTGATTTTCATAAAATTCTAGATGAAAGCTGTGTCCAAAACGATCGCGCAAAGGCCCTGATAAAGATCCGATTTTGGTGGTGGCGCCAATTAGAGTAAATTTTCCTAAAGGCATGCGAATACTGCGGGCGGCCGGGCCTTTACCTATAATAATATCCAACACATGATCTTCCATGGCCGGATAAAGTATTACTTCAAGTGATTTATTGAGCCCATGGATTTCATCAATGAACAAAATTTCGCCGTCTTGAAGATTGGAAAGTATGGCCGCCAGATCCCCAACTTTTTCCAAAGCTGGGCCAGAAGTTACTTTGATATTGGAGTTCATCTCTTTGGCAATAATATGAGCCAGTGTGGTTTTGCCCAATCCAGGATTGCCATATAATAAAGTGTGTTCAATGGCTTCGCCTCTTTGCTTGGCCGCTTGCATGGAAATAGCCAAATTCTGCTTAATTTGTTTTTGACCGACAAAATCTTCCAGTTTTTGCGGACGCAGGGTAATATCAAAAACCATCTCTTCATTGGAATCCACTTCCGGCTTGACCATGCGGTCATCTGATTGGGTTTGATTTTCGTTCATCATAATGGTAGTATTATAAGGTAAAAGAAATACTATGTCCACTTTTGAACAACAACAAGAAAAAAATTTACGTCGTGGCTTGGTTGAATCGCAAGAACTCGGTTTTGAGGGGCGAGAGTCCAAAGAACAACAAGAAGACAAAGAGATGGGCGCCAAGGAGAGGATAGAACAAACAGTCGTGGAAGTAAAAAATACAAAACAGAGAATGAAGAATATAATGGTCAATATGCAACAGGTAATTCAAGCCGTGCGCGCTATTCGCCAGCAATTGGGTTTGGATGAAACCGGTGATGTGCCAGCCGTGGAAAAAGATCAAAAAACTTTGGAACAATTAAAAGAAAAATTAGCTGGTTTGGAAGATCAAATGGATGATTTGAAATTGGCTTTGAAAAATGAAGAAGTGGCACAGTTGCGTCGATCTAACCCAGGTATGGATGATGATCAATTAGAAGCGATGGCTGATGAACGGGTTAGACAAATATTGGATCAGATGGGTATTGGTTATACAGACAGCGTATAAATAATAGTAATCTGACAAAGGCTTTTTTTAGTCAGTGATTTTCTGTGGACAACTCATTTGGTATGAGTTTTTTTATTGATTTTTTCCCTGCATATAAGCCAAAAGCGCCAGATAGTATGCCGGCATTGAAACTTGTGGTATAATATTAGGTGCACTCTCTTAGACACAATATATAGTGTCCGAAATGAATTTTGACCACAACTTATCGTATAATCCCCTCCAATAGTTTTATTAGAGGAGTGCTATAACAACCAGAATTTATGTTGAGATTTAATTGGTTGTTTTTTTATCGTTTAAATAATAGGTATTTTCTATAAAATAATATGCAAAATGTGGTTGCCTCTAAAATTTTTATTAAAGATTCAGGTTATCGTTATTCTCCGGAAAAAGGACTGCGTTTTGACAGATATTTTACCAAAGAAGGCGTTAGTCCGTTTGATATGTTTGATTATGAATTGCGCGCTTCACTTATACGCGAGCCAAGCGGAGAAACCGTATTTGAAATGAACGATGTGGAAGTGCCCAAAACATGGTCGCAGGTGGCTACCGATATCTTAGCGCAGAAATATTTTCGCAAAACTGGCGTGCCCCAATACAACCAAGACGGAAGCCCTCAATTGGACGGCCAGGGCGAGCCGGTAACAGGGCCGGAAAAAAGCATTAAGCAAGTGGCTCATCGCATGGCCGGCACTTGGCGCTATTGGGCGGAAAAGAACGGTTATTTTGCTTCTGAAAAAGATGCCAGAGTTTTTTATGATGAATTGGTATATATGATCATCGGCCAGATAGTGGCTCCAAATTCACCGCAGTGGTTTAACACAGGTTTGAATTGGGCATATGGCATTAATGGCCCGTCCCAGGGGCATCATTTTACTGATCCAGATACGGGTGAAACTCAAAAATCAGTGGATTCTTATACTCACCCGCAACCGCATGCATGTTTTATCCAATCAGTGCAAGATGATTTGGTGAATGAAGGCGGAATAATGGATCTATGGGTAAGAGAAGCGAGATTGTTTAAATATGGCAGCGGCACAGGCAGTAATTTTTCTAATTTGCGCAGTGAAGGCGAGTCATTGTCCGGTGGCGGCAATTCTTCAGGATTAATGAGCTGGTTAAAAATCGGCGATCGTGCCGCCGGAGCAATTAAATCGGGCGGAACCACCCGCAGAGCTGCTAAAATGGTAATTGTAAATATTGATCATCCTGACATTGAAAAATTTGTTGATTGGAAGGTGCAAGAAGAAAAAAAAGTAGCCGCTTTGTTGGCTGCCGGTTATGATTCTTCCTATGAGGGGGAGGCTTATCAAACAGTTTCCGGCCAAAATTCTAATAACACAGTGCGCGTAACTCAAGAGTTTATGGAGGCTGTGGAAAATGACAGCCAATGGGATTTGATCAGGCGCACAGATGGCAAGACAGCCAAAACCTTGCAGGCCAAGGAGTTGTGGAACAAGGTGGCGGGCGCGGCTTGGTCTTGTGCTGATCCCGGCTTGCAGTTTGATACCACAATCAATGAGTGGCACACTTGTCCCGAATCCGGGCGTATTAATGCCTCCAATCCTTGCAGTGAATATATGTTTTTGGATGATACGGCTTGCAATTTAGCTTCTATTAATCTGGGCCATTTTTACGATACAGATAAATTTGAATTTGATGTGCAGGGTTTCAGACACGCGGTCAATATTTGGACATTGGTCTTAGAGACGAGCGTATTAATGGCTCAATACCCCAGCGAATCCATTGCCAGAGGCAGTTATGAATTCAGAACTTTGGGGTTGGGTTATGCTAATATTGGCAGTGTGCTTATGACAGCCGGCATTCCTTACGATTCAGCCCAGGCCATGGGTTTTTCCGCCTGCATTACCGGCATCATGACTGCTGAATCATATATTGCTTCTGCGGAAATAGCCAGAAATTTAGGGCCGTTTCAAGGATATGAAAAAAATAGAAGACATATGCTCAAAGTGATTCGCAATCATCGCAGGGTCGCTTACAATACAGCCGGGCAAGAATATGAAGACTTGTCAATTGCGCCAATGGGCATTGATCCAAAGCAAGCGCCTGAACATTTGTTAAAAGCTGTGCGGGAGAGCTGGGACAAAGCTTTGGACATGGGAGAAAAATACGGATATCGCAATGCTCAAACAACAGTTTTAGCGCCCACCGGCACTATTGGCTTGATTATGGATTGCGCTACCACAGGAGTTGAGCCGGATTTTGCTTTGGTTAAATTTAAAAAATTAGCCGGTGGCGGTTATTTTAAAATAGTTAATTCTTCAGTGCCGTTAGCTTTGCGCGTTTTAAAATATTCTGAAGAACAAATTGATGATGTAATTAGATATTTGAAAGGAACCGGAAGTTTGCAGGACGCTCCTGGAATTAATAAAGATAGCCTGCGAGAAAAAGGTTTTTTGGTTGAGGATATGAGGAAAATAGAAAAATCATTGCCAATGGTATTTGAACTGCCGTTTGCTTTTAATGTTTGGACTTTAGGCGAGGTATGCTTGTCTCGCTTAGGGTTTAGCAAGGAACAATATGAAGACCCAAACTTTAATTTGCTTAAAGCCCTTGAATTTACAGATGAACAGATTGCCAAGGCCAATGAGTTTGTGTGCGGGGCCATGACCATTGAAGGCGCACCTCATTTAAAGGAAGAACATTATGCTGTATTTGATACAGCAAATAAGAATGGACTAAAAGGCAAGCGGTATATTCATTATCTTGGTCATATCCGCATGCTTGCCGCGGTCCAGCCATTTGTATCCGGTTCAATTTCCAAAACAGTTAATATGCCGAGTGATGCCACTATTGAAGATGTTAAAACCGCTTATATGGCTTCTTGGAAATTAGGCCTGAAAGCCAATGCTTTATATCGAGACGGATGTAAGCTGTCGCAACCACTATCTACCCGATCAAGCGATAAAAATAAAGAATCCGCTTCCACTGAAGCTTCAACGGACAAAGAAGAAAAGGACGAGATTATGAAAGATCAATTTGTTTTATCCAACAAAGCTCAAGCTGTGGAACAGATTGTAAAAGCCGAACAAGTAATAACTGATTATGCACACGACGGCACAAGCCAGGGCAAGCGTATTTATTTGCATGGCGAACAAAGGAAATTGCCATTTAAGAGAAGCGGAATTACTGTCAAAGCTAAGGTAGCAGGCCAGAGTGTATTTATTCGCACTGGTGAATATCCGGATGGCAAGTTAGGTGAAGTATTTATTGATATGTACAAAGAAGGAGCAGCTTTCCGCAGTTTATTAAATCTATTCGCCGTATCAATTTCCAATGGTTTGCAGTATGGCGTGCCATTGGAAGAATATGTAAATAAATTTACTTTTACTCGTTTCGAACCTAGTGGGATGACTGACCATCCTAATATTAGAAGTTGCACTTCAATAATTGATTTTGTTTTTAGAGTTTTGGGCATGGAATACTTGGGCAGAACTGATTTTGTCCAGGTTAAGCCCAAGGGTATTCAGAAAAATCGCGCCGAACAATTGGCCAAGATGTTTGAACAGCTTAGAGGTCAGGAAAGTATGGATTTGAGCGATAAGATTGAAACTGCCGTGAGCGAGCCGATGGGTGAATCTAACCAAGTGAGTGAAAATCAAATGACCTTACCAACTCTGCCCAAAACAGAATTTGACCATAACATGGATCCTATCAAAGCGCAGTTATCTGGAATTCAAAGTGATGCTCCGCCTTGTCCTACTTGCGGGCACACCACCATTAGAAATGGCACTTGTTATAAATGCTTAAACTGTGGCAGTACAACAGGGTGTAGTTAGTATTAATTTGGGGCGCACACAGTGTGCCCTTTTTAAACTCTATGTCAATTTATACTAAAACCGGAGATCAAGGAAAAACATCTTTGTTGGGCGGTGAGCGAACCACCAAAGATTGCATCAGTTTGCAAGTAGTAGGCGCTTTGGATGAATTAAATGCGGTTTTGGGATTGGTTGTTTCTTGTTGTCATTCCGACCACTCTGTCATCCCGACCGAAGCGACTGAAAGGATCGAAGTGGAAGGATCTTGTGTTAATTTCATCCAACAAATTCAAAAAGATCTGTTTAAGATCGGCGCTGAAATAGCCTCATTACAAATGACTGATCCAGCCAAGCCCACTAATATGATTAATATAGATCAAGTACAGGTTTTAGAAAAACAAATTGATCAGATGTGCGCACAATTACCTGAATTGAATAGTTTTATTTTACCCGGTGGCAGTTTGGCCGGCGCTCATCTACACTTAGCGCGCACGGTTTGTCGTCGCACTGAAAGAAAATTAGTGGCTTTGGGCAAACAAAAACAAGTTCGCGATGAATTGTATATGTATCTGAATCGCTTAAGTGATTACCTATTTACGGTAGCGCGTTGGGTCAACTGGAAAGCTGAACAGGAAGAAGTGAAATATAGTTAATATATTAATTTAATTAATAAGCATGGAAAAAGAGGGTCAAGGTGTAGAAAAAAGAACGTTTGTTCACGAAACTCTAAAAGAGGTAGAGAAAGACAAAGATTTTGATATAGATCAAAGGGTTGAAGAATTAAGACACAAAGAAGAGGTGTTAAAAGGCTCTGATTTTTTGTCTGATGAAGATGTAGAAAACACTGTGGCAGAATTAAAAGATAAAGGGCAATCATTTCCAGTAATGAGTGAAATTTTGGAAAGAATACAAAGAGAAACTAATTACTTGCATGAATGGGTAGAGAATGGTTTTTATGAACATATGTTAAATGATGATTTTGATAGTAATATAGAAGACGTTAAAATAAAATGGGAAGGTGATAAGCCGAAGTATAAAGGTAAGTACGGAGGGCATTTTGTGGGGTTTGGGGGAGCTAACCTTGCTCGTGTTAATCGTGAAAAACCAGAGCCAGCTGATATTGTTAGGGGTCTAGCTATAAAAGGTCACTTGCCAAAACCAATCAGGATTATGGGTCATGAAAGAAATCATGCTTATCACTCTGTGTCTACCTTAGAAGACGTTTTGAAAAAATCATTCTATGATTTACAGGGGAAGGATAGGTCTTCGCAGGAGTTGCAAGAGGCTATGGCCAATAGGACTGCCAATAAGCCAGTTCATAAAAAAACAAGAGAGGAATTAAGTGAAAAAATTTCTCCAGATTTATATCCAGGTGTTAAAGAAGACAAAAAAGAGTGTGCTATAGAAGCAATAGATAAACTAAATGCTTTAGGTTTGACTCCCGAAGAGATGGGAAAGATTATTTTACACCATGGCGGTTGGGATTCAAACACCAAGACTTATGTAAATGTAGAACGAAAAATTAAAGAATTACAATCAAAAAAACAAATTTCTGATAGTCGTTTAGAGAAATTAATGGAAGCTGATAAATCAGAAAGAGAGGTTGGGAGATTAAGGGCAATGCTAATTGCCCAAGAAGAGATTGGAAAATGGAAGGCAAGATCTATAATTGAAGATGTGGGTTAAAAAGACCGTTTGTAGTTACCTGTTGGGTTAATTGGAAATCAGAAAAAAGAAATATATATTTAAATGTATAATATATATCATTTTTTAAACAAAAAACCAACCATGAATCATGGTTGGTTTTTTTAGTGCCCAGGGCGGGAATCGAACCCGCACGACCGAAGCCAAGGGATTTTAAGTCCCTCGTGTATACCAGTTTCACCACCTGGGCATGATTCGTGCTTTCTACGGAGCTGGTAGTAAAAAAATAATATCATAAATCGCTTAGGAAATCAAGTGGCGTCCTTGTCATTGCGAGCGAAGCGAAGCAATCTAGTTGGTTCTGTAATAACGAGATTTCTTCGCTTCGCTCGCAATGACAAGGACGCCACGCTCGCAATGACAGGAGCACGGATGTAGTGGAAAAAAATATGGTATAATACTAGTGATGAAATTTTTAAATCAAAAAGGTTTTTCACTTTTAGAAGTTCTGGTGGCCACGGGCTTGTTTTTGTTATTTGCTTTAGGAATTTATGGTGGCATCAATTTAATTTTTAAAATAGTATATACTTCTCGCTTGCGCATAATTGAAACCGCGATTTTAAGTGAGAAATTGGAGGTAGTAAGAAATTTACCTTTTAATCAAGTGGGCACGGCCAGTGGCATACCAATTGGCGTCTTGCCTTATAGTACCACCACTGTGCGCAATGGTATAACCTTTAATATTATTACAACTGTCCGTAATATTGACGATAGTTTTGACGGCTTGGTCACTGGCACCATTCCAATAGATACGGCACCGGCAGATTATAAATTGGTGGAAATGTCCATCATCTGTCAAGGCTGTCCTCAAAAAAAGCCAGTAGTTTTAAGTACCAGGGTTTCTCCCAAGGGTTTGGAAGGCGCCAGTGATAACGGGTCATTATTTATCCATGTTTTTGATGAACAAGGACATGATCTGCAGGGCGCGGTTGTTAATGTAAAATATGATGCTTTGGATATTACTGATCAGACTGACAATGAAGGCATGCTTCGCGTGATTGATACTCCAACAGGCACAGAAGCTTATCATATTATCGTTACCAAGGATGGTTATTCAAGCGACTATACAGTAACTTCAAGTGTAAGTAATCCCAATCCCGATCGTCCGCCTTCTAATGTTACTAGTCAAAAGGTTACGCAGGTGAGTTTTCAGATAGATCAATTGGCTAGTCTGGATTTAAATACAATTAATCAGAGCTGTTCGGCCTTGGGTAGCGCAGGTTTTAATATGCAAGGGACAAAAACCATTGGACATAACCCAACCGTATATAAATTTAATCAAGATTTAGTCACCGATGCCGGAGGGAAATATAATTTTTCTAGTTTAGAATGGGATATTTATCAAATATCTTCTTCTGGTACTACCCATGACCTGGCAGGCACTATTCCTTTATCTCCTTGGGACATCACGCCTGGCTTAAGCCAAATTGCTTATTTGATTTTGTATCCGCATACTTCCAATTCTTTATTGGTGAAGGCCAGAGATTCAGGAACCGGAGAAGCCATTGCCAATGCCAGTGTGCGTTTGTATAAAGGAATATATGACCAGACATTGGTTACTGACATAGGCTATCAACGACAAACCGACTGGTCCGGTGGCAGTGGACAAGTAGATTATACTGATGAATCTAAATATTTTACTGATAATAATAATATTGAAAACAGTTCGCCTGTTGGAGATTTACAATTAAAGGATGTGGGCGGGTATTATTATGACGGTTGGTTAGAATCTTCCACATTTGATATGGGGCCAAGTTCAACTTATCGCAATATTAATTGGCAACCTTTGAATCAGCCTTCTGGCACATCTGTCAGGTTTCAACTTGCCACAAGCAATAGCAGTACACCATCGCAGTGGGATTATTTAGGTCCGGATGGTTCTTCTAGCACATATTATACAAATACTAGCACTGTGATTTATAGCGGACACAATAATCAGAAGTATTTGCGTTATAAAACATATTTGGATACTGATATAATTACTTCCACACCTGGCTTGTCAGAAATTATTTTGACTTATACTAATGGCTGTATCCCGCCTGGGCAGGTTTTTTTCAGCAATGTTCCGTCTGGACTTGATTACGTTTTAGAGTTAACTCACGGCGATTATGATAGTGCCAGCACATCAGTTGACATGGTTGGTAATCTGGAAAGAGATATTAATATGTCATCCAAGTAGCAAACAGCATTACATTCTATTATATATGTCCATTAAATTAAACAATCAAGGTATGAGTTTGCTGGAAGTGCTAGTAGCAATGGCCATTTTTAGCTTGATAATGCTCGGGGTGGTGGCAATGCTTTCGTTCAGTTTCAAGGCAAATAAAATTATTTGGGAACAACTATCCACACAAAATGAAGGCCGAAAAATTGTGCAGGATTTTATTAATGAATTACGCAGTGCTACTTATTCCAGCATAGGTGCCTATCCTTTAGAAACAGTTGGCGATCAAGAGATTATTTTTTATTCCAATATAGATGATGACAGTTTGCGTGAGCGAGTAAGATATTTTTTGACTGGTTCAACTTTGAAAAAAGGCGTGACCAAGCCAACCGGCATTCCTTTGTCATATAACACAAGCACTGAAACCATAATTGAAATTGTTCATGATGTTTACAATACAACCACTCCGATTTTTTATTATTACGACCAGAATTATGGCTATACCAGTAGCACGCCTTTGAGCCAGCCAGTGGCTATGACCAATGTGAAGATGGTGAGTTTTATTTTAGAACTTGAAGAAGATCCAACAGCCTCGCCAGAACCTTTTCATATTGAAACAAAGACTGAAATAAGAAATTTAAAGACAAATTAAAGAGACGGTAATAAATAAAAAATATTCCATACCACGAACATGATTAATAAAATTTTGAAAAGTTTAAAAAGTTTTAAACAAAATCAGCAAGGCAATCTGCTTTTATTCGCCATGGTTTTTGGTGCAGTAAGTTTTACTATTATTATCGGCGGAGTAAGCGGGTATGCCATGTATGAAAACAGAGCGTCTGTGTACAAACATAACCGCGAGATGGCTTTTCAAATTGCCGAGGCCGGCGCTAATTATTATCGCTGGCATCTGGCTCATAGCAATGATGACTATTGGGATGGCCAGGGTCCTACTTCCACAGGTCCTTATGTGCATGATTATAAAGATAAAAATGGAACCACAATAGGATATTTTTCTTTAAGTATTACGCCTCCGCTATTGGGTTCATCCGTGATTGTGGTTAGTTCAACCGGCTGGATAATCGGTCAAGAAGTCAGTAAGCGTACAATTAAAATAAGAGTAGGTTTTCCAGCCATGACTGATTATGCATTTTTAACCAATAAAGATGTTTGGATTGGTAATACAGAAGTCGTGCATGGAAAACTTCATGCCAATGGCGGGGTCCGATTTGACGGCTTAGGAGATGCTCCAGTTGCCAGCGCTAAGCCAATTTATACTTGCCAGCCAGGTCATTGTTGTAATCCTCCGGCTGTGCATGACGGCGTTTGGGGAATTGGCGGACCTCAGAGTTATTGGGAATATCCCATGCCGTCGCAGGATTTTTTGGCTGTAACCGCCAAGCTAACTGAAATAAAAGAAAATGCTCAAGATGGGGGTATATATATAAATTCTTCTGGCAAACAAGGATGGAGGATAAGATTTACATCCAATGGCAAAGTTCGGGCTAGAAAAGTTAATACTGTTTATTGCGCCTACGGGGCTAGCACTTATGATGGCTGGCGTTATGATTGTATTGATATTAATAGTGAAACTGGCAGTGAAATTGAATATAATATGCCAGCCAATGGATATATTTATGTGGAAGACCGAGTTTGGGTTGATGGAACTGTAAACGGCCGAGCCACCTTGGGCGTTAAGTCAGGTAAATCTATTATTATAAACGGCAGTATAGTTTATTCGGCCAAGGACGGCAATCATGTCTTGGGCTTGATTTCACCTCAAGATATTCTTATTCCTTTGTATATAGAAAATAATTTAGAAATAGATGCGGCTTTGCTGGCGCAAAATGGGGCTGCACAAAGATATTATTATCCTCCGGGTTATTGTTGGTATTGTCAGCCTGTGCATGCTCTTAAAAACAGCATCTATGTTTATGGGTCAGTTATAACAAACGAGGTTTGGACATGGAGCTGGGTGAGTGGTGGTTGTGGTGGAGGAGGCGGTCCAACTGTATCCGGTTTTCAAAATACCAATTCCACTTATGATTCTAATTTAACTTATGGCCCTCCACCTGGGTTTCCGGTCGGGCAGGAGTATAATTTAATCAGTTGGGAGGAAATGGAATATTAAATTGCCATTTTAAGGGATTTTTGGTATAATTTTATTGAGGATATTAAAAAATTGATATGAAAAAGACATTTTTTTTGATTATTGTTGTATTGTGTGGTTTTGGGCTTGTTGGTAAAGCAAATGCTGTCTCTAATTCTAAACTAATCACACAAGTCAAGGCCAAGTTTGTAAGTTTGGGGGCAAAAAATTCAAACCCAACTCTTGCTTCTACTAAGTATGCCATTGATGTTGCTCAAACAGCTTTTATAAAGGAACAGGCAGAAAAAAAAGCACAAGAAGCTAAAGAAAAAGCCGATAAAGAATTACTTACTGAAGCGGGTTTGTTAAAAACTGCCCAAGGA
Source organism: bacterium (assembly GCA_043810165.1). Lineage (GTDB taxonomy): Bacteria > Patescibacteriota > Patescibacteriia > Magasanikbacterales > GWA2-37-8 > CAYHSR01. The sequence goes on along the minus strand of JBDROJ010000024.1, from coordinate 15,037 downwards.
AGCCTCAATCCCGGTGGGAGTAGTTTAAAAACACCGCATCAACTAATAGCCTATGGCATTAAATTTGAAATGGTATTAATGGGCGCTATCGCTTTGGCATTATATATATGGGCAGGAATGTTATGGATGACTTCAGGAGGCAATTCTGAAAGAAAAGACAAAGCCATGAAAACCTTGCTCTGGGTTACCATTGGACTGGTAGTAGTATTTTCCAGCTATGCCATGTTGAGATTTGTGTTCAGCAGTTTAATAACCGGTTAAAAATTAATTATTAATCATTATGCAAAAAATACGCAAACTTGTTATTCCGGTTGCCGGATTGGGAACACGCTTTTTGCCGGCCACCAAAGCCCAGCCAAAAGAAATGATGCCTGTTCTTGACAAGCCGATTATTCAATATGTTGTTGAAGATGCTGTTAAGTCCGGCATCAAAGATATAATTTTAGTAACCGGTTCTGGCAAAAGGGCTGTGGAAGATCATTTTAGTCCTAATTATGAACTAATAAATTGGTTGAAGAAGCGCGGTAAAAAATCCATTGCAGATCAAGTTAAGAAAATTGCTGACATGGCTAATTTTATATTTATCCGCCAAAAAGGGCCTTATGGAAATGGCACGCCGGTTTTATCAGCCAAAGATGTGGTGGGTGATGAACCGTTTGCAGTGATGTGGGGAGATGAGTTTTTTTATACTGACAAAAAACCACAATTAAAACAGCTTATAGAAGTTTATGAAAAATATGGAGATCCGGTTTTAACTGCTTATCAAGTTGATAATGAAGGGACCAATAAATACGGAATTATTGACGGATTGCAAGTGGAAAAAAATGTTTATCAAGTAAAAGCAATAGTTGAAAAGCCGGGGCCTAAAAAAGCGCCGTCAAGGCTAGCCAGTTTGGGTGGTTTTATTCTGACACCGGATATTTTTGAAGCTTTGGAAAAGACTAAAATAGGGAAGGGCAGAGAATTGTGGTTAGTTGATGCTATTTTTAAATTGTTAAAAAAGCGTCCGATTTATGCTCGACAGATTGATGGGCAGTATTATGATACCGGATCCAAACTTGGTTATTTAAGAGCCAATATTGATTTTGCTTTGCGCGATAAAACTTTAAGCAAACAAATTAAAAAATATTTGCGAAGTGTGGTATAATATTAATATATGTGATAGCTATCATTGCGAGGAGTAAGGTAGTCCTGTCATTGCGAGCGAAGCGAAGCAATCCCGTTGTTACAGAACCAACTAGATTGCTTCGCTTCGCTCGCAATGACAGAGAAAAGGCTCGCAATGACAAATAAAATATCAAAAATGGAAATTAAAAAAAGATTTTTATTTATTTTTCTATTATCCGCAATAGTTGTTGCCGGTGGTTTTGGTTGCAAAGGCTTGTCTGCCGAGGAGAAACAAGCTGTCCAGCCTGTAAGTCTGGAATATTGGACAGTATATGATGATGTTGATCAGATAAGAACATTAATTAATCAATACACTGCCGATCGCGCATACTTAACCGTGTCAGTCAGGCAACTGCGCGAGGATGAAATATATACCAGATTGGTTGAAGCATTAGCTGATGATCAAGGACCAGATATTATTTCAATTCACAACCGTATGTTGCCGGCTTATCAGAATAAGCTTGTGCCCATGCCGGCCAGCGTGCCTGATGTTACAACTCAAATAGTTAAGAAAAAATTAGGTACAGAACAGATAGTGAATATGAGCACTGTTGTTTTACCCACGGCTTGGCAATTAGAGAGTGAATATATACAAGTGGTAAAACAAGATGTGGTTAGTGGAAATAATATTTACGGCCTGCCTTTGTCGATTGATACCATGGCCCTTTATTATAATAAGGATATGCTGGATCGAGCGGGCGTGGCCGAACCGCCTCAAACCTGGACAGACTTTCAGAAAGCGGTTAAAAAATTAACAAAATACGATCAAGAAGGCGGTAAAATTGTCCAGTCCGGAGTGGCCTTGGGCACTGGGAACAATGTAGAAGCTTTTGATGACCTGTTATATATTTTATTTGAACAGAGCAATGTAAAATTCAATCAAGGCAATCAAGCTATTTTTAACACAAGCCAGCAGGGTTCAGAAATTACTTCAGCCATGTCAGTAATTAATTTTTATACTGATTTTGCGAATTCAATTAAAGATACATACTCTTGGAATAGCGGTATGGGAGATTCTTTAAACGAATTTGTTAGTGGAAAAACCGCTTTTTTCTTTGGATATAGTTATCACAATAGTTTAATAAAGGCGCGCGCTCCGCAATTAAATGTAAAAATTCTGCCTTTATTGCAGTTGGATGCTGATAATCCAGTGAATTCAGCTAATTATTGGGTGCAGAGCGTGGTTAAAAAATCAAATAAACAGGATGAGGCTTGGGCATTGATTGCTTATCTGACTCATTCTAAAGCCACTAAAGATTATTTGGATAACACTGGCCGGCCTTCGGCTTTGCGCGCATATATTACCGAACAACAACAAAATAAAGAATTGGCTCCTTTTGTGTCTCAAGTATTGGTGGCCAAGAATTGGTATCGTGGCAAGAGTTATGTTTCCGCAAAATCCTCTTTGTCACATATGTTGGATAGTTGGTTAAAAGTTCCTGATGATTCCAACAAGACTGTTGAATATTGGCAAAACCTATTAGATTATACAGTTTCGCAAATTAATCAAACCTATTAATTATGACAAATTTAACTAAAAGAATTCTTAGATATAGCAAGGTGGCAATAGTGGCTTTGGTATTTTTTTGTTCTTTGGTTGCAGTGGGCCAAGATTGGACTGCACAGGCTCTTGATGATCCTGTGCTAGGCAAAACTTTGGGAGATAGCGGGTTGTCTGCAAATATTCCTGATTGTAGCGATTTTAAAGCAAATCCTAATTGCAAAGACGTATCTATTTTTGTTCTTACATTGATTAAAGTAAGCCGATATATATTCAGTATTGTAGGAGGGTTGGCATTAATTATGTTTGTGTATGGCGGTTTGACTTGGATTTTATCAAGAGGCAATGCCGAAAAGATGAAGAAAGGCCTGGAAATTTTTACAGCGGCCATAGTTGGTTTGATTATTATTTTTTCCGCCTACATGCTTGTCAGTTATTTGGGTACTTCTCTTGGAGTGGGCGATCAATTTAGATTACAATAATTTTGTATGAAAAAAAGAGTATTTTTTTTAGCGTTTACATTGTTATTTAGTTTTTGTTTGGTAAGTAAGGTTTTTGCTGGTTATAAGTGTACATGTGTGTATAAAGAGGATAAATGGAAGACAATTAATACACAGGAAAATGTAGCTAGTGGGGACAAAGCTAAGACAGAACAAGATTGTATGGATAAGGGGAGTGATTATAGGGCTCTTTTTGAGGCTACTCCAGTTCCAGGTATTAATATGTATACGATAGAATGCCAGCAAAAAGATGGAAAATGGAGTTATACATACACACCCCAGGTTGACGAAGTCAATAAATGCACTACTTCTAATACTGAATTAGCTAATAAATTTAAAACTGCAGTAATAGCGGCAAAATCGATAAATAAAAATCCAGATGTAATTAAGGATGGTAAATGTGCGGTTAGTGCCGAAGAAATAGCAAAAGTAAAAGCGGAATTAGCTAAGATAGAGAAAGATACAGGCGCCATAAGCGTGTCTTGGTGGCAGGATCTTGCCGGACAAAGCCTCAACCCGGGCGGGAGTAGTTTAAAAACACCACACCAACTAATAGCCTATGGCATTAAATTTGAAATGGTATTAATGGGCGCTATCGCTCTGGCATTATATATATGGGCAGGAATGTTATGGATGACTTCAGGAGGCAATTCTGAAAGAAAAGACAAAGCCATGAAAACTCTGCTCTGGGTTACTATTGGACTTGTAGTAGTATTTTCCAGCTATGCAATGTTGAGGTTTGTGTTTAAAAGTTTGATAACATAATATAATTTATGTCTTTATCAAAATACAAAGTATATTTATTATTTGTTTTTTCATCTTTCTTGTTTGGATTTTTTTTGGCTCAACCAGGTTCAGCTTTTGCTGGTAGCGTATGTACTTGCCAGCTGGAATTTAATATAGAAAACCATGGTTCTTATGCGAATGCAGAAAGTATTTGCGCGGGAACGTTTTCTTCACCCAAAACATGTAGTGTTGTTTATAACAGTACCAAGAATACCAAAACTGAATGTGAAACTTCGAATGATGCTGAGGTTATTGATTATTATAAGAAACTCGGGATAACAGTGAAAATCAATGGATTTTCTTGCACATTTAATAGTACAACCAAAAAGCCACCGGCTCCTCCAAAATCAACGGCGACAACCCCGGCTACAACCCCACCACCAAGCCCTCCAAAAAAGAATTTACCAGGGGAAGATACAAAATTAGCAGAAGGCTGTACTCAAGGCGAAGACAAATCCATTAGATGTAAGATAACAGATCCTTTGGGAGGTACTATTACAGACGTAAACACCCTTGTCGGTAAAGTAGTGGCCGTGGCTCTTGGGCTGGTCGGTGCTTTAAGCCTATTTGCTTTTGTTCAAGGTGGCATGACTTGGTTTAGGTCATTTGGCAACCCTGAAAAGATCAAGCAAGGCATGCATACCATGCTGTTCGCAGTCATGGGCCTGCTAGTTACATTTTTGAGCTATGCGGTTTTGAAATGGATAATGAAGTTGATTGCCACTGGTAAAGCTTGGTAGAGTTAGAATTAATAATCACCATGTTTTTTAACAAAACAAAAATAAGTTTTTTGACCACAACCTGTGTTGTTTTTCTGTGCGTTATTTTTCTAGCCGAGCATGTAAAGGCGGTTGATAAATGTGAATGCGAAGAGATTGATTTTGAAATCAGAAAAAATTTGACTTCAAATTCTTTAGCTGATTTATGTGCATTTTATGGGGCTAATCCATCTCCGAGTGGAGATGCTCTCAAAAAAATAGGTCAATGCAAGGATGGAAAGGCAGTTGCTCCATGGGAAAAAGATAAATGCGAGCTTGTTTTTTCAGGTGATATGTTATCATATTTTGAAGAAAAGTTAAAGAAATTTTCTGATGTAGAGATAATACTTTGGAACATTACCTGTAAATATTCAACTAGTAATATAGCATCATCGCCAACCCAATCCGGTACACCAAGTCAGACCACACAAGCTGGCCAGAGTTCTGAAAAATTAAACGGTGATTGTCAAGAAAGCAGTCCGGGCATACTGGATTGTGCTTTGGCTAACCCTTTGGGCACCAGTATAAACAGTACAACAGATGTAAACACCCTTATTGGTAAAGTAGTTGCCATAGCACTTGGGCTTGTAGGTGCTTTAAGCCTATTTGCTTTTGTTCAAGGTGGTATGACTTGGTTTAGGTCGTTCGGCAATCCTGAAAAGATTAAGCAAGGCATGCATACAATGCTGTTCGCAGTCATGGGTCTGCTAGTTACATTTTTGAGCTATGCGGTCTTGAAATGGATAATGAAGTTGATTGCCACTGGTAAAGCTTGGTAAAACTTGATATAATATGTACAAATGTATAATTCAAAAAGAAAGGGGGTGAGAACATGAAAAAATTAACCAGTTTATTAATAGTGTTGACCATGGCTATGTTGGTAGCTCCAATGTTGGTTGGCAGTGCATCCGCGGGTACAGCTACTATTGATGTAAATAGCTTAGGACTAAGCTACGGTGCTGACACGGGTTTAGGTAGTCGTGATGTGCGTAGTACAGTAGCTAGCATTATTAATGTTGCCTTGGGTTTATTGGGTATCGTTGCCGTGGTGATTATCATCATTGGTGGCTTTACTTGGATGACTGCCGGTGGTAATGAAGAAAAAGTAACTCAAGCTAAGAAGTGGATTTTCAGCGGTATTATCGGCTTGGCGATTATTTTGTCAGCCTATGCTTTAGCATCATGGGTTATCACTCAATTGGTAAGCGCTACTATTTAGTTGATTATTGCGGCAGCTGCAATAATTGTTTTAATTATATTTTCCGCGGAGCGCATAAAAAACGCTCCGTCGGAAAATACCGTTATCACCCCGACCGAACCATCAGAGTCGGCCAGGATGATAGCGGTTCGTTTAAGCTTATAACAAAATTATGTTTTCCAGCCTTAATAAAATATTGGTTATATTCGTTATATTGGGAGGAGTTTTGTTATTTTCTAGCCAAGCGAAGATGGCTGTAGGAAGTAAGAGCGATAATTTTGGATTGGAAAGCACAGCCGGCTATGCTGAAGTAAAAAATTTGGCAATAAGCAAGGAAATAAAGACGCCGTCAGACCTTATCAAAAAAATAGTAAATATATCATTGTCTTTTCTAGCTGTTATTTTCTTTGCTCTATTATCATACGGCGGTTTTATTTGGATGAAGGCTTTGGGAAATACCGAAGATACTGAAAGAGCCAAGGATATAATTCAAGCGGCTATGATTGGATTGATTATAGTTTTGTTTGCCTATGGGATTACCTATTTTGTATTTTCAAATATGGCCGGACAGACATAAACAATATATGGAAGCGTCATTTTTTAAATAATAATTTTTGTGAAAAAAGTATTGATAACAATTTGTTTAATTATCTCATTCGTGTTTTTGGGTTTGGGACAAATTGCAAAGGCAGATACTGCAGTTATAAATGAGATACAGAGTGGCATAGACAGCGTTGCCAAAAGTGCCGGTATTACTGAACTAAAAGCTGGCAAGAAGAATTTTAATGCAGTAGATACTGTAATCCAGGCCATTGGCATAGGTCTGTCATTTATCGGAGTGCTTTTCTTTTTATTGATGCTATATGCCGGAGTTATGTGGATGACTGCTATGGGCAATACTGAAAAAGTTGAGAGTGCCAAAGCAACTTTGGAATCGGCTGTGATTGGATTGGTAATAGTGTTATCAGCCTATGCCATTACCAGCTTTGTATTTAAAAATATTCTTGGAGTAACTCCGAGTACTGGTTCTAGTGTAGTGGCAGGGGAGGGCGAGGAGGATTGTGCTAAAGCTGGCGGTACTTGTAAATCTAATAAATCTGACTGTCTGGGCACTGGTTTTGTAGAAAAATTATGTAAAGGTAAATTTGCCAATATAAAAGGCTCTGGCTGTTGTACTGGTGAATTAAAGGCTGAAGATGTTAAATTTAGTCCGGGTGAACCAGGCCTTAATTATATAACAGAGAATGAATGTGGAAGCAAAGGCGGTGAATGTATAAATTATTTGAGTGGTGAAGATAAACCAAATACTTGTTTGCTTAAATCTCTTTTTGAGAATTCGCTGTACACTGACAAAAGTCTAGGCGTATGTTCTCAGTCCCAAATATGTTGTGAGAAAGAAATAGATTGCACATCGTTTAGTGAGACTAATTGTATTTTAAATGCGAGTTCGTGTTATTTGGATACTAATAAGAATTGCTTGCCTTTAAAATAGTTATATAAAACCAGACCTTTTAATTTTTCAATATAAAAAAAATTATATTTATAAACAACATTCATTTATGAAAAAAATATTATTGGCAATTTGCCTGAGTTTATTAATTGGATTGCCATTGAGCGTGCAAGCTGTAGATGGTTTGGGTGGAGCTGTGGGTAAGTTGAAAGTCGTAACCAAGGGTAGTGGTTTGGAAACCGGTGAATTAAGCACTTTGGAAGGCTCGGTTGGATTGATAATCAAGACAGCTTTATCGGTTGTGGGCACCATATTTTTAGTATTAATGGTTTATGCTGGAATTTTATGGATGACCGCCGGTGGCAAAGAAGAAAAAGTGGAAACAGCTGGCAAAATTATTAAAGCCTGTATAATCGGCTTGTTTGTGGTCATGTCTGCTTATGCTGTTACGTATTTTATTACCACAAGTTTGGGAGGAACAACCGGTGGATCCACTGGTAGTGGTACTACTGCTATAAGCCAAGAAGCATGTCAAGATTTGGGTGGTTATTGTATAAATTCTAAATCAGAAACAGAGGTTGTTAAAGGTAAAAACATCAAAATAGATCCAAGCGATCCATGCGATCCGGATGGAGTAGGTGACGAAGATCCATTTACCGGTACTAGTCTTGGTGCATGTAGTACAAGCAAGACATCATTATGTTGTGAATTAAAAAAATAAAAAGTGTGTAGTAATAAAAGCTGTTGCGGGTCAAATTAAACAATAATATATGATGAAAAAAATAATAATTAGTTCAATGATTTTAATAATCAGCCTGTTAATGGTGCAGACGGTTTTAGCTGGCCCTGCCATCAATCAATACACAGGCAGTGTGGCTGGTAAGTCTGGTTTTGATACAGTGGTTACTCAAACCACTCTTTCCGAAATGATAGGAAAAATCATAAAAAATGTTCTAACATTTGCGGGCACGATTTTTTTAGCCTTAACAGTTTATGCAGGGATTCTTTGGATGACAGCCGGTGGCAAGGAAGAGCAAGTGGAGAAGGCAAATAAAATGTTATACACGGCCGTGATTGGCTTGATAATAGTATTTGCAGCTTATGGCATCACCACATTTGTAATGTGGGCCGTGTTCGGATCAAGTGGCGGGGCTACTTGCAAGTGGGGGCCTGGCACATGCTGATAAAATTATATAGTTTAAAATAAAAGGCAAAATTATGAATAAAATAATTATTTTTCTAATTTCATTGGCTTTTGCCGGAAGTTTGGTGATTATTAATCCGGTTCCTGCCCAAGGTGAAGTTGGCGGCAGTGCCATGAAAGCTAGTATTGATACTCAGTTAAATGCGGCCGCTGGCACAAAAGGGGCTGACTATCCCTCACCAGTGGATCCGCGATATACGGTGGTGTTTATTATTAGAATTTTATTGACTTTTTTGGGAACTGTATTTTTATGCTTAATGATTTACGCTGGATTTTTATGGATGACAGCCGGTGGCAGTGAAGAAAAAGCTGAAAAAGCCAAGAAATTGATATATCAATCAGTAATCGGTTTGATAATAATTTTTGCAGCTTACTCCATTACTATTTTTGCTTTCAAGATAGCTGTAAATTATTTCCTAGATCCGATTGGCGGAGGTTCTATGATAAAGCCGGATTTGCCATAGTATTTGTTATTTATTCGCGATTTTTAAAAAGCAGTTGGTCAAACTGCTTTTTTCAGTTATAATATGTGCATGACTTACAACAACCTAAAATTTTCTATTGTCATCCCGGCTCACAATGAAGAGAAATTTTTGTTTGACTGTTTGCAATCCATTAAAGATCAGCAAGCAGGTTTTGACTATGAAATAATTGTAGTGGACAACGGCTCGGATGATGATACTGCCGGAATCGCCAAAAATTTTGGAGTTAAGCTGGTGTCCGATCCCATTGTTGGAGTTGGCAGGGCTAGAAGATCCGGAACGGTCCAAGCAAGGGGAGAATATATTTTACATCTGGATGCTGACACTCGCCTGCCCGTGGATTATCTGGTAAAAGTATTAGATCAATTTGAATCTGATCAGCATCTAGCTTGCTTGGGCGGGCAGGTATTTTTTTATGATGCTCCTTGGTGGCAAAGATTATTAAGATATCCATTATTTTTTATCTTAACGGGTTTTTCCTATTTTATTTCTGTCCGGAAAGTTGGAGTTGTTGGCAATAATATGGCTTTTAAAAAAGAACTATACGACAAAACATCGGGTTTTGATCCGGATCTTAAGTTTGCTGAAGATGCTGACCTTTGCCGAAAGCTAAGTAGATTTGGCAAGATAAAGATAGATTCATCTTTGCATTGCCGTGTTTCGGCGCGTCGATTTAAGCCGAATTTCAATTTATTGGTTTTGTCTTATAATTATGTGAAGATGTGTTTAAACAGAAAGTGTAATTATGATTTTCCTAAGAGCCAAGATTTGTGATTGTCGTCTTTTTGAATAAAATTGTGAAGCAATATTGAAGCTTGTGTATAACTTTGACAGGGTATTGTAAAAAATCAATGCCTAAGCCAAAATTTTAGTTATTTTATCCACATTTAATTTTTGACTAACCATGGCTAAAAGTTAAGGAAAGTAATATAATATCAGAGTTGAAATCAATTATTGGTTAAAGGTTGGGTCAGCGTTTATTGTTTTTACAGCCTTTAGACCTTGCGCTTTGTGCGTGGGGTCTTTAAATAATATGGTATAGATAGTTTTTTATTTAAATTTAGTTTTTAAAAAAAGTATGCGTATTCACCTATTAACATTTGGTAATCCAAATAATCCTAATTCAGGTTCCAATATTAATATTCAGATGCTTAGAGATTCAGCTTTGAAGAGAGGACATGTCTTAGAGACATTGTATGCCAAGGACTGCCAGTTGGAGTTTGTTAAAAAACCAAGAGTATTGATAGAGAACAAGCTGTTAAAGAAGGCTAAAATTATAATTGTGAAAGCAACTTTTGGCGGAGAGAATCTGGATTTTCATATTGGAACCATAAGACAATTTGAATTGTCTGGTTTCACTCTGTTAAACAATCATTTGAGTATAATGAGGACTAAAAATAAAGTCAGGAATTTACAGATACTTAATATTCACAATGTACCCATACCAAAAAGTTATGTTGTGCGTTCAACAGAATATATATCTGATATAGTAAAAAATATTTCTTCATATCCAATTATTTTAAAAAGCGTTTCAGGAAGTCAAGGAGCAGGTGTGGCCATAATAGAAAGCCAGAGGGGGCTTCGTTCCATTATGGATATGATAATAAAAGATGATGTAAAATATGCTCCTGTAATAATTCAAGAATACATTAGAGAGTCTAGTGGTAAGGATATTAGGATTTTTGTGGTAGGCAATAATATAGTGGCGGCCATGGAAAGAATAGCCAGTAAAAGAGGAGAATTTCGTTCCAATTTTTCCATGGGCGGAAAAGTAAGAATTGCCGGGTTAACCACAGAAGAAAAAAGGATAGCCTTAAAAGCGGTCAGGGTTTGCGGTTTGGATTTTGCGGGCGTTGATTTGATTAGAACCAAAACAGGCCCTAAAATATTGGAAGTGAATTCCAATCCAGGATTGGAGGGTATAACCCAAGCAACAAATATAGATGTAGCAGGGAAGATAATTGAGTATGCAGTCAAAAAATCTAAGATGAAGAAATAACAGATTTATTGCAAATAATAAAAAAATCTCTAAAAGAGATTTTTTTAATACAGCCAAGTAAAAATAGCTTATTATAGCCATTAGTTTAATGCTACTTGCAAACCATTTGCAGTTATGTTATAGTATTATTACTATGTATGAACAGATTATAAAAAAAGCAGGATATAAATTGACCAGGCCGAGAAGTTTGATTCTTGATTTTTTATCTGAAAAGCATACGCCATATAGGCCAAAAGATGTGTATAATAAATTGAAGAAGCAAATTGATCTAGTTTCGGTTTATCGCGTCCTGCATTTATTTACCATATTAGGGATAGTGTATAAAGAAAAGATTGGTGGCGAATATCAATATTATCTAGACGATTCCCAACATCACCATATTACTTGTCGTAAATGTAATAAAATTGAGTGCATACCCTGTAATCATCTGTTCAACAATATAAATAATTTTACTAAGATAATCCATGAATTTAGCTTGTCCGGTATCTGTAATAATTGTGCAAAATAATTAATAAATTAAATATTATGTCGACTTTACTTTGGATAATTTTATCAACCTTGGCAATGAGCCTATTGTCTTTAGTGGGCGTATTAATTTTATTTTTTAATGAAAATATAATCAAAAAATTAATATTCCCGCTTGTTTCTTTTTCAGCTGGCGCATTGTTGGCCGGCGCTTTATTGCATCTGATTCCTGAAGCGGTTGGACAGGCCAGCGACAGGCATTTGGTGTTTATTCTGGTCTTGGTTGGCTTTGCCTTATTTTTATTACTAGAACAATTTATTAGCTGGCATCATTGTCATCGCGTTCCATCTGAACACAAACATCCGGTTACATACTTAATATTAGTGGCTGACGGACTTCATAATTTTTTAGGCGGTTTAGCAATCGGTGGAGCATTTATAGTTGATATTCGTTTGGGAATTATAACCTGGCTGGTGGCGGCCGCTCATGAAATACCGCAGGAGCTGGGCGATTTTGGAATTCTTATCCATGGTGGTTGGAGAAAAGGCAAAGCTTTATTATTTAACTTATTTTCTGCTCTAACCATGGTTGTGGGAGGTCTTTTAGCTTATTTTGCTTCATCTAAAATTGATATCGTTTATTTACTTCCATTTGCAGCCGGTAATTTTATTTATATTTCGGCTTCGGATTTAATTCCAGAGATAAAGCATGGTAAAAATATTGTCAAAAATATACTTCATTTTATATTCTTCGTCTTGGGCATACTGCTAATTTGGGTAGTTGGTCATATTGAGTAATACTAAATAGTAGGGTAAAATAGAGAGCGATATGAAAGTAAAACTATTAAAAATTAGTTTTTTGTTTTTGCTATTTTGTTTTTTGTTTCCCTTGATTGCATCTGCTCAAACGGAAAATCAATCAGCCAAAGAGCAAACTTTCAAGGCCGAAATAACTGAAATTATAGAAGAAAAAGATGTGGTCAGAGAAAACGGCTCTATTTCAGTAATGCAGAAATTAAGATTTAAAGGACTAGAAGGCGATTGGAAAGATCAAAAAAATGTATTTGACGGCACAAAATATGATGTGATTGCGGCCAAGACATATAAAGTTGGAGATCGTGTAATAGTAAATTATAATCAAGATTCCGAAGGACAAAGCATGTTTTTTGTTATAGATTATGTGCGTCAAGTCTGGGTTTATTGGCTGGCATTGATTTTTGCGGTTGTGGTTATGGCCGTGGGCAGATTAAAAGGCTTGCGTGCTCTTGTGGTTTTGGCGTTGACCTTCCTTATCATATTGAAATTTATTATTCCTAGAATATTAGCCGGTAGCAGTCCTCTGCTAGTTAGCATAATAGGTTCGCTATTTATTTTAATTTTAGCCGTGTATGCCACTGAAGGTTTGAACAGAGAATCAACCTTGGTGGTTGCTTCTGTTTTTATTTCTCTAGTTGTTATAGGCCTGTTATCTGTATTGTTTACTTCTTTAACCAGGTTAACCGGCTTTGCCAGCGAGGAATCCTTATTCTTGATTGGATTTGCCAATCAAACTATTAATATGCAGGGCCTACTATTGGCTGGTATTATAATCGGGGCATTGGGAGTGATGGATGATGTGGTTATTACTCAAATTGCATTAGTGCAGGAATTAAGAATTACAAATCCGCAATTATCAAAAAAACACTTATATACTAAAGCCATGAAAGTAGGAGTCTCGCATATGGCATCCATGGTCAATACATTATTTTTGGCTTATGCCGGTGCCTCTTTGCCATTATTGTTATTGTTCAGCATGAGTTCTTCAGTTAGTTTATCCAATGCTCTAAATAGCGAGACAGTAACCACTGAAATAGTCAGGACATTGGTTGGCAGTATAGGCCTTGTCTTATCAATTCCAATATCAACTTTGCTGGCCATTAATTTCTTTAAAAAAAAGTAGTTTACCGCCTGTGCTTATAAAATTAGTAAATATAATAGGCATCGTTGTTTTTGTCGTGATATTGATTGTTTTTTTCGGATTGATTGACCATTACAGGTTTAGAAATGATAAAGATCCTTTGTTTATTTTAAAAACAAATATATTGAAGGACGGAGGCAACGAAGTTCATTGCGGCATGGGTTATCAAATTATAAGATCGCATATGTTGGGCTATGATGGAGAAAACAAAAAATCGTTTTATTATTCACATAAAGAATTCAATATTTTTCCGAATTATAGGGATGTCAAAAATAATTACCCAGCCAAAGAGGAGAAAGAGAAATTCCAGATTATTTATTGAATCTAAATTATCTAGATTCATGACAAATAAAAAAACACTTCGTTAATCGAGGTGATTTTTTAATTTTAGTTGATTAGTCAATTTTTTTAACTTTGTAACAAAATAGTTCGTCATCAAAAGTTCTTCCGAACATTACATTATTTCCTTCTTTTTTTAATTTATCCATTTTTCTTAATACAGCAGTTCTTTCTGCTTCATCCCAGTTTCCTATACTGCCCTTATCGCGCATAATTTTAAAACCTAATCTTTCCGCTGTTTCCGTAGATTCAATTCCATTTGATAGTATTCGTCTTAAACTAGGTGATTTTTCTTGTTCATTATGTTTGTTTGATTGTTGTTCATGGATTGGCATAGTATTTAAAAGATATTGTTGGTATATAACTGTTAATTAAAATGAAATTAAGGAAAAACGAATTTTAAACTAAAACATTTAAAGAAAGGTAATATCGATATCATCAGAGCAAGCAAAATAAAAGAAATGACTAGGTAGAATAAGGTTTGTTTTATCGTTTGATATGTTTTTTTCTTGGGGATTTGTAATAGTTTTGGTATGGAAGTCAAAAAGAGCGGTAAAGCAAAAATTTCACTAACTAAAGTGAAATTTTTTTACTCTGGGTGAGCGAGCGGAATCGAACCGCCGACCTTCGGTACCACAAACCGATGCTCTAACCAATTGAGCTACGCTCACCATATTTATTTTATTTTCAAGCAGCGAGGGTAAAAAAAATACTTGTATTTTTCTTTACCGAGCAAGCGCAGATAAATACCTCGTGGTTTGCCACGATCCTTACGCGAGTGTAATGAGCGTGGGTCCAGGGCTTAGCGCTGGGGTAAATACCTTTTATTTTCAAGCGTCTAGCATATCCCCAGTCAATACCAAGTTCAGTACCTATCTGTCTAATTTATAGTGTCCACATAACTGTGTGATATTATACCACATACCCCCGCTAGGAATCGAACCTAGGACATCGGCTTACCTGCCCGCCTGACTCGCCTAGTGACCCCGCTAGGAATCGAACCTAGATCTAGAGTTTAGAAGACTCCTATTCTATCCGTTGAACTACGGGGCCGTCAAGCGAGTCGGGCGGGGAAGGCGCTTATTATATTCATTTAACTGCATGGACTCTTTACCTATCAAGAGGCACGTCTGCAGTATAATATATTTTGAGAGAAAAATCAAGATGTGGTATAATAACAAGACTATAATCTAAAAATCTATGTTCAAAAAGGCAAAAATAATTATCTTAG
>JBDROJ010000023.1:0-68796 GCA_043810165.1 bacterium | reverse complement strand
TTTATGGTAAAGGCAAGTTAGCCAATGCTGGGAAAGTAAGTCATGAAAAAGCAATGGAGAAAACTGAGAAAGAATATCATAAATATCAGGTAAAGACTTTATCGCCGGTAGAAAGAGACTATTTGCAGGCAATTAAAGCAGCGGAGAAAAAAGTCACAAAAAGGACTCCATCAAAAAAGAATAAAAAATAATTTTATTCTGGAAAAATAAAAGATTTTGTTTATCAAGATTTAGAAAACTAATGTTATTGGGTTAATTATTAGGTGGATTGAATTTGAAAAAATTCTTGCCTAAAATTAGCCAAAACAGCTCGAAATTCGTTCCATCTGGGGAGCTACTTGGCTAAGGTTAACTAAAAACTTCTAAAACAACAGGTTAATTGTATCATTTCATTGCAAATTACTTGCTTTTTTGTTGCGAATATGATACAATTACGGCATAATTAAATACAAATATGATACAATTATATGGATATTGATAAATTAAATAATAGGCAAAAGAAAATAATAAAATTTGCAGAACAAACAAAATCCTTTCAAACCAAGGATATTTTAGCATATCTAAAAGACAAATTTGATGTTGAAAGATTGACCATTGTTCGAGATTTGTCTCTATTAACTAAAAAATTAATATTAACTAAAGAAGGGAAAGGACGTGGTGTCTCTTATCAAATATCAAAAAAATATTTACTTATTAAAGAATATGATGTGAATACATATTTTTCAATTCATCATGGTGAAAGAAATGCAAAACCTTTTTTTGACAGGGATATAATTAACCAATTGTCAGAGGATGTTTTTTCAAAAGAAGAATATGAGAGACTCAAAAAAGCTGAAGTTAAATATAATAAAACTGTGAATTCTTTAAAAAAAGAAAGTTCGACTATTTTCAAGAAAGAATGGGAGCGTCTTGTTATTGATTTGTCATGGAAATCTTCAGAAATAGAAGGCAATACATATACTTTATTGGAAACAGAATTTCTTATTAAAGATATGTCTTTTGCCAAAGGTAAAAATAAGACCGAAGCTCAAATGATATTGAATCATAAAAAAGTTTTGGACTACATTCTGTTAAGACCTAACCATTTTAATAAGAAGATTAATATTAGTAAAATAAAAGAAATTCATTCATCGCTAGTTCAAGGAATTGAAATAAAAACTGACTTTCGCAATCGTTCAGTTGGAATTACAGGGACTCTTTACAGGCCATTGTCAAAAAAAGATAAAATTGAACAGGCTATTAATTGTTTGACAGAAAAAATAGATAAAACTAATAATCATTTTCTTAAGGCTTTTGTTTTTCTAATTATGATCGCCTATATTCAACCTTTTGAAGATGGGAATAAAAGGACTTCTCGTATAATTGCTAATGCTATTCTACACGCCAATCAATGTCCAATGCTATCTTATAGAAATGTTGATGCTATAGAATATAAGAAAGCTATGTTATTATTTTATGAACAAAATAATATTACTTATATTAAAAAAATATTTATCGAACAGATTGAATTTGCGGTTGCGAATTATTTTAAATAACAATGGTGAATAAACTACCCTTGCCATTGAAAACTGATCGGATATAATATTTACTACATATATTAGTACCAACATTAACTATAAACGACTTAACTATTACAGAATAAGATAACATATAAAATTTAACATCGGCTGTACTCGAGAAGAATTGGAAAAGTCTATTTTATCACAGCCCATTCCCATAATAATTGTATCTCATGATAGATACTTTATCGAAAAAATTGGAATTGATAAATATATTAAATTGACGCAAATACCAAGTTTATGAACTTGGTATTTGTTGTATTAAAACAAATCTATTTTTGTTTCCGAAATCACATTCATAAACCACAATCTCTTTGTTTTGTAATTTTACCTTTGTACAGTTCCGTGATACAATAATAGAATAATAATTAAGGCACTGTCGCCAAATACGTTTTTGAAATAAAAATTTTAGATTTTGAGCCAGAATTTTTGAACAAATTTTACGGTTTAGCCTTAGCTAAGCTAAAAAATTTTTCAGAAATTATGGCCGAAATATGTAATTTTTAGTCAAAATGGTATTTGGCGACAGTGCCTTAAACACCCTAATCTATTTTTAGGGTATAAAACAATCATATGAAGAAAAAAATAATTCTAGGATTTTGCGCAATTTTTGCGCTTGTTGCCTCATTAAGTTTTTCACCTACTGGTTATATACCAAACGCTTCGGCCGAAGAAGACTCGCAAAAAAAACCAGTGGAGTGTAGCACGGTCAATAAAGGCGATAATATTAAATCAAATAACTGGAATTCTCGAGCTATTTGGAACGTGGGTAGTGATAATAAGATACGCCCATATTTAGACGGCGATGATTTCAAAACATGGCATACAGATAATGATTATGACAATCATTTTAAGTTAGTTACAGCTGATTGTTTGGCTAGTTTTCAAGTAGCCAATAAATTTCCAGTTTATATAAATCGTCGCGCTGGGTCTGGTATAATAAAAACACGTGGAAGTGAAGAACTTTATGCAGTTTTACCCGACAATACCAAAGCACTAATCACCAAAGAAGCAGCTGAAAATTTGTATGGAAAGAATTTTCCCTTACGTGAGATTTCATTACCATCTATGTTGAATTACTATAATACAGCTCCGGAGATTACAGGCAAAAATCCAGACCCACATCCAGGAATGGTGGTAGAAGTAAAGGAAAAAAAGTATGTAGTGAATTCAGATAAAACTCTTAGCGAAATTACTGAAGAAGGTTTTAAAGAGAACGGACTAAAAGAGGTGTATGTACATGAAATGGAAATGGAAATGATTAAAAATATGAAGATATTAGAGGAAGAAGTAAAGAGGCAATCCCAAGAATTAATTGAATACGCTCAATTATCTATAGAGGTAGAAATGGAGCAGATTGATAATGCTCCGAATATCCCATCTGTTGCTGAAGAAGAAGCAGAACTAGACGAAACAAATTCAGAGCCAACTACCGACCCTAATACAACCCAACAAATTCCTACCACTTTAGACTTAAAATTAGATTATATAAAAACATATGATAAACAAGTTTTGACAGGTTCTGAACGAGATGTCTTGGTCTTCAAAGCCACCGCTTCGGAACGAGAAGACATATATATTACCGATCTCAAATTTCAAGCAACCTATTTAGATAGTGAAATGCAAGGTGGTATACATTATAGTGTGGGAAACTCATTAATTAAATCAGTTGAACTTTTAAGTGACAACAAAACAGCTGGTAAATCTACATTCAAAGAAGCGTTGTTGTATGCTGAAGCTACTTGGTCAGATAACAATTATATAATTAAAATACCGCAAGGTGAAACAGTTATTATAACTTTAAAAACAAAAATTGGTACAGATCTAAATCTACCTACCCATTCTACTTCTCCGGTTGGTCGTAAACTTGAATTAAAATTAGCTAGTTTAACTGCCAAAGGAGCCAGCACAGGTAAAAAACCAACTGTGGATACTTTAGCCATAAAAACAAAAATTCAGGTAGTTGATACCAAACCCAAACTTAGTTTGGTTAATAAATCAAATTGGTACTCAAGTAACTGGGGTGGTAATTTAAAAATAAATGCAGAAAACCTAAACGGTGGAGAGAATATTGAATTGTTTAGTTTCAAAATTCAAGCGCAAAACAATTCTGAAGATGTAGCTAATAATAATCTAACTTTAAAATACATTGATATTAGCTTTGATCTGGGTGGTGCTATTATAGACAACTTAAAATTAGTTTCTCCCACTACTTATACACCGGCTCCATCAAGTGATTGTTCTAGCCTAGGTTATGTTACTACTCAACAACACAAGTGGAGATGTTATTTTACTACCGAGAACGGTCTAAATTTACTTGATGAAGGAAAAACCGCGTATTTCTATGTTTATGCAGATGTTGGTTTTAATAATTTTAGCAGTAATATGTTGGCTAGCATAGATTACGCTGGTTTTGGAAGTGACAATGGATTTGTTTGGCAAGATTCCGATACAAAGATAGATATTAGTTGGTTAGAGAATGAAGTTACCGATACATTAAACAACAGACCATTAGATGGTGTGATTTTGAAATTCAATGCTGGTACTAGCTTGGGTTCATATTATAATGTTCAACCAAAAGTTAAAAGTATCGTCTATTTTAAAGAAGGTGGCTTCAGTTTGACTGGACGATATAGATTAACTCAAGAAGAAAAAATTTATATAACTTTTGATAAGAGGATTGATCCAGCCACAATACATAGTAGCCTAACTCCGGGTTCAGGTTCGGTAAATATTAATGCCTGTTCTGGTGGAAGTACTCCGGTCAAAGGAACGGTGCAGGGCTCTGCCGTGAATGGATTATTTACTCTTGGGTTAGGTGATAATTATGGTGATCCAAGTAGTTTGAATAGGATAAATATTTGGGGTGTAGGTGATTTGCCAGCAGTACTAACTGATAATAATCAATATGCAAATTTAAGATATTACAAAACTTTTGACACCATGGTTAGTTTAGATGATAGCGGGAAGGTATTATCTATCAAATTGGGCGCTCCTCACTTATGTGGTATTTATCCTGGTAAAACAAACTATGTCAGTCATTCACGCAATGTGGTTTCTGATTTATATGGTAAAAAATTAGATTACACAAATTTAGCCGATATAGCTCTTAAAAATACATCTTGGGTTGACACTGACCCGGGTGTGATGAATATATTAAAAGGGGTTTTTGAAGCTTTAACTTTTGAAGATCCTGTAGAGACTACAATAATTGAGGAACTTGATAACTCTGGAAACGGAGTACAGATGCTAGAAACTATAGGTACTATACAATTTTAGTCGTTATATATTTAATAAAATCAAGGTTGTACAATTAATAAGTCTGTGACACCTGCCAGTGGGTAGGTGTCCATCCCCTGGAGATCATCCAATTCCTAGCCTGTTTACAAGCAAGAATGATTATCTTAGTTAAAAAATTTTATCTATACTATCATTAGAGTTGATAAACAAAAAAAATACCGACATAATCGGTATTTTTTAATTACAACTTCAGCTCTCTTCTGGTGATTGCTATTCTTAACAACCATCAGAAGTGGAGAGCTGAAGCTACTGGCTCGCCACTTGTTCTACTTGTTATGGTTTTAGATATCAGGCAGGCACTACCTGCGCCTGGTTGACCCAGGCCTTGATACCATCCGGAAACAAGATCTGATATGGATGGTCCGGATTAGAATCGACCGTGGCCACCACCTCAAAAGTCGTACTTCCACACTTTTTTACGATCTGTCCATCTTCAGCTCGCTCTTGCCAAACCAATCTGCCTTTTTGCCCAGCCCGAAGTTGTATCTGCTCTGCGATACGATCCTGCCTCCGACAGAGAATCTTGATGAATCCTTTCACCTCCAACGGAACAGATCCTCCGTTTCCTTGGGATATGCCCCTGATCTGCCATCGTCTGTATTTGGTATCCAAACAAACGACCCATGCCGCATGCTCGGCCGGCTTGACCCAGATCACGCTCCCTTGATGCCGATAGGCTGTTACCGGATCTGGTAGGTCCTTTAGCTTGCCCAAATTTTCCAACAGCCAACCAACAGCAATATCTGCCCTCAACATTGTCAGCCCTCCTTGTATACACAATAGTGGTTGAAAACTATCCTCATTAATTTAAGCATACTTATACTAATAAATCAATGCTCTTTATCAAAATTAAAAAACCACCTCTATACAAAGATGATTCTTAAATTACTTGAACTATCTAATAGATCTTAAAATATCTAAAAAATGAATAACAATCAGGCGCAACTCTGCCCAAGGCTGGCTTAGGCTTGGTTATTCTTAATTTAACTGGCTGTTCCTCACTGCTATTAATTAATTTAATAAAACTAACTCCTTGAATAATATTCTCTACCGAACCATCAGTACTTGTACTTGCAGTGCTTGTCCCAAAATTATATGAAAAAATCCTATTATCATCTTTTTCATAACAACCCAATCCAATTTTTTCACCTATAACAGATGTTTTGTCTTTTTTATCCATGGCTATAAAAGCAATAAAATCCGTACTACTAGGATTTTCTGTAAGCACCAAAGAAGCGTGATCTATTGCTTTACCACACATATCGCCTGGCTTGCATATTCGCCTCTCCACCAATAAATAGCCTATTACATCAACCGTGCCATAACTGGAAAAAAAATCTTCAGCAGACGGCATGGTAAAATCTTGTTTTACAATCGGAAAATCCTTAAATGGATCTTCTATTATGGGCTTATTAGTATTAGTTGGCTTTTTCTCTACTTGACTATTGGCAATTTGATTAACCTGATTTACAATTTGGACATCGGTTTTTTTCAAATTCTGAATGGTTTTGTCCATTTCTGCCACTTGGGCGTTCAAATTATCCACTTTCTTTAATTGAGAAAAATACTCTACTCCGCCAGCCACTAAAATACCTAAAACCACTATTAATATCATATAGAGAAACACAGGCATTTTCCTGGTTTGAGTGTAAGGTTGAAAATGATTAAGATCTTGCATGTTATTATGATTAATTAGTTGTTATTATACCTCAATTGACAATGATTTTACAAGAGCATAAAAACATACTATAATAACCCAGTTATTAATAACCGTTAAACCTATGCAAACTAAGCAAAAAATAGTAGAGGTGTGCAAAAAACAAGAAATTAAATTCATAGAACTGCAATTTAGTGACTTGCTGGGGCAATTAAAGGCAATAACCATCCCCATAACAAAATTGGAAACGGCCATGGAAAATCATGTTTGGTTTGATGGTTCTTCAATAGAAGGCTTTGCTAGAATTTCAGAAAGCGATATGTATTTAAAATTGGATTTGGATACTTTTGCTGTCTTGCCTTGGACAAAAAATAACGGGTCTTTAACTGCCAGATTTATTTGTGATGTGTATTGCCCGGACGGCCAGCCTTATGCCAGTGATCCGCGCTATATTTTAAAAAAGCAAATACAAAGAGCCAAACAAATGGGCTATGAATATTTTGTCGGACCCGAATTAGAATTTTTTATTCTCAAACGTGAAAATGGAAAAATTCTGCCTCTTACAGGTGATTCGGCCGGCTACTTTGATCAGACTTACGGATCGGCCGTGGATTTGCGCAAACAAATGTCTTCGGCTTTGCAGGCTCTTGATATTGATGTAGAAGCCTTGCATCATGAAGTAGCCAACAGCCAGCATGAAATTGATTTTCGCTATGACAACCCTTTAAAAACCGCAGACAATGCCATTAGTTTTAAATATGTCTTAAAAACTATCGCTGACAAGCATGATCTGCATGTAACTTTTATGCCCAAACCTTTCTTTGGCATTAATGGTTCTGGCATGCATGTGCACCAAAGCTTATTCACAAACAATGGCAACGCCTTTCACAACCCTGAAGATCAATACGGCTTAAGCAAAATTGCCAAAAAATTTATTGCCGGACAGCTTAAACATATTAAGGCAATGAATGCCATACTCAACCCAACTATTAATTCATACAAAAGACTAGTAGCCGGCTATGAAGCGCCAGTATACATCACATGGGGAACCACCAACCGCTCGGCTCTTATCCGTATACCAAAAATTAATACTGACAAGCCAAACTCAACCAGGGCTGAACTGCGGTGTCCAGATCCTTCAGCCAACCCTTACTTGGCCTTTGCTGTCATGCTAGCCTCTGGGTTGGATGGAATTGAACACGAGACCATGATTCCAACGCCAATTGAAGAAAATGTATACGAATTGAGCTCCGCAGATATGCGAGACCGCAAGATTCAAACTCTCCCACCTGACCTATACGGAGCTTTACGGGCTTTATACAAAAATCAGGTTATTCGGGATGTATTGGGCGAACAAACCTTTGCCAAATACTACCATATTAAAATGCAAGAATGGAATGAATTCCGTACTGCAGTAACCGATTGGGAGAAAAAAAAATACCTGGAAATCTATTGACAATTTAATGAATTTATCATATAATAACAATCCGCTAAAATAGCATTAAAGTGGGATCCTGATCCATTCAGGAGTTTGCACCACTAACTATAATTAATATGTCAAAGAGAATGAACGCCCTTAGGGCAAAAATAGACAAAGACCAGACTTATGGCCTGGAAGAAGCTGTCAAATTAGCCAAAGAAACATCTGATGTCAAATTTGATGCTAGCATAGAGATACATGTTAGATTGGGAATTAACCCTAAAAAAACAGACCAATTGGTACGCAGTACAGTAGTATTGCCACACGGAACCGGTAAAACCAAAACAGTGGCCGCTTTTGTGCCATCTAACAAAGCCGAAGAAGCAAAACAGGCTGGCGCTGACTTTATTTATGATGAAGAAGACATCAAAAAGATAAAAGAAACCGGCAAAATTGATTTTGAAGTCGCCGTAACTACCCCAGATATGATGCCAAAACTGGCGCAAATAGCCAAAATTCTGGGACCGCGCGGATTAATGCCTAATGCCAAAACAGAAACGGTTGGGCCCAATGTCAAACAAATGATAGAAGAACTAAAAAAAGGCAAGGTCAATTTTAAAAATGATGATACGGCCAATATACACCAATCAATCGGCAAAGCAAGTTTTACAGAGCAACAACTAATGGAAAACTTTGAAGAGTTCTACAAAGCTCTAAAAAAAGCCAAGCCGTCCGGAACCAAAGGAACTTACATAAAAAATATGTACATGTGCTCCTCAATGGGACCAGCCATCAAATTAACAACCAACTAAACTTACGCCCTGGGGAACCGGGGCGTATTTGTACCTAAATCAAATATGGAAATAATCGCTGCCATAGGCTTAAATTCATTTGAAAAAAGCGTGATAAAAAAAATAATCCTGGCTGGAGCAAGGGTTCTTCGCTATAATTTCTCTTATCGTACTACTGAAGAAAATATTGCGCATATTCAAACTGGACGCAGAGCAATAGAAGATCTAAATTCTTCAGTAAAGATATTGATTGACATGCCTTTAAATAAAATACGCCTGGGTGATTTTGATATAAAATTCTTTCCAGTAAAAGAAGGCCAGGAAGTGGTCTTTAAATGCGCCAGCTTTAGTACAGACTGCAACCAATATATACCGGTTAACACCGATCGCCTGGATGATAAAGTACAACAAGGACAAACTATTACCATCGGAGATGGAGAAATATTAACACAAGTAAAGGAAATTATTGATCCTCAAACCATAAAAGCCAAGGTGCTTAATAACGGATACATACGCTATACTAGAACATTAAACATGAATTGGTTGCCTGGTAAAGAACAAACTTTGACACGATATAGAGAAATAATAGAAAAAACGCAGATCGTCAATCCGGATTACATAGCCTTATCATATATTGATTCTGACTTTAAAGAAAAAATAAAGCAAATTCCATATATTAAGAACCAAAAAACAAAAATAGTCGCAAAAATTGAAAGACTGATAAGTTTAGAAGAATTAAAAGACCTATGCCAAGATCCATTTTATGACATCATCATGCTTGACAGAGGAGAAATGGGAGTTAATACCGCTTTTGAAAAAAACTGTATTCTGCAAAAACAAATTACCAGAATCGCTCTCAAATATCGCAAGCCGGTAATAGTATCCACTCATATATTGGAGAGTTCAATGAATGACCTTATTCCTTATAGGGCTGAAATAGCTGATCTTACCAATATAGTACTAGATGGAGCTAGCGCTATTATGCTCTGCCATGAAACGGCCGTGGGCAAACGTCCGGCATATACAATCAGCGTGGCCAAAAAAATAATAGATCAAGCGCAAAAGTACAAAGAAAAAATTAAGTCAATTAAAAAAAACCAAACATAAAATCAGGACTAAAACAGCCCTGATTTTTAATTAATCAGGACTTGGCAAATAGCTAACTAATTGGTATAATTCAAATATTATGCAAGGACCACGTCAAAATCATATATCCTGGGACGAATGCTTTATGCGCATGGCCCACCTGATCGCTCAAAGATCAAAAGATCCGTCTACTCAAGCCGGTGCTCTTATTGCAGACCAAAAAAACGTGGTGGTAGGGCTTGGATATAATGGCTTTCCACGAGGAATTGATAATGATGAATTTCCTTGGGAAAGACAAGGAGATTTTTTAAATACCAAGTATGCTTATGTCTGCCATGCTGAAGAAAATGCGATTTACAACGCTAACAACTCTACCAAGGATTGCAAAATTTATTGCACGCTATTTCCCTGCAATGAATGCGCCAAAGCCATAATCCAGAATGGAATCACCGAAGTGGTGTATGCCAGTGATAAATACAGCCAAGTGGATGCATTCATGGCCGCTAAGCGCATGTTTGTATCCGCAGGCATAAAACTCCGCCAATATGCTTGTGAGCATGAATAAACGAAAAATTATAATAGGAATTGTCGGAGAAATATCTTCCGGCAAGACTACGCTGACTAATTATTTAAAAACCAAATACCAAGCCGATTCAGCTCGTTTTTCTGATTGCCTGCGTGATATTTTGACAAGAATGCATTTACCTCAAACCCGCGAAAATATGCAGGATATCTCCAAGGCTTTACGCCAGCAATTCGGTCAAGAAATAATATCTAAAATCATTACTAAAGATATATCTGGCAAAAAATCTAATTTGGTTATCACCGAAGGCATCCGTCGCCCCAAAGACACCAGTTTTCTCAAAAAAACTTACCCTGACAACTTCTATATTATTTTTATTAAAACCAACAATCGTTCTCGTTACGAACGACTGACCCAGCGTTCAGAAAATCCAGATGACCAGACCAAAACCTGGGAACAATTTCAAGCCGAATGCCAACGAGAGGCAGAAAATGAAATCCTGGATATCGCCAAACAAGCTGATTATGTTATTACTAACAACGACAGCCAACAAGATCTATTTACACAAGCCGATGAAATCATTAAAAAAATTCAGTATGCAAATTGACGTTAAAATTAAAAAATTAAACCCCGAAGCCATAATTCCTAATTACGCCCTACCCGGAGATGTTGGTTTAGATCTTTATTCTTTGGAAGACCATGAATTACAACCTGGTGAAAAACATATTTTTAAATTGGGTTTTGCTTTGGAATTTCCCAACGGCTATGCTGCCATCGTAAAAGACAAAGGAGGAATGGCTTTTAGGACCATACATGCTTTAGGCGGTGTATTTGATGCCGGTTATAGGGGTGAATACTTAATACAATTAATCAACTTGGGAAAAGGACCATACAAAATCGAAAAAGGACATAAAATTGCTCAATTAATACTTTATCCAGTGGCTTTTGGAAAATTAACAGAGGTGGATGAACTCTCTGACAGCGAACGCGGTCAAGGCAGATGGGGAAGTACTGGAAAATATTAAGAATTTAGACTATAATATAACCAATTCTGAATTTAATTATTCTTCCTCTGCCATACACTCAATGGCTATTGGGAAATTACTGTTACAATTATGCTAAACACACAAAAAATAAGAGTTTTGATGGCGCGCGCAAGCCAAATTTTTACAAATTTCCTAAAAAAAGAGGAGGATATAAAGCATCAGGCCGGACAAATTTTGGAAGAAAAAATGAAAGAAAAGGATCAACAAAAAATTGATCAGATTAAGCATAAAATAAACGAGCTTTAATTTTTTTAATTTCAAAATAATAAAAAACATATGGTAGACATGCCAATTAAACAAAAACATTTAGAAGCCGACCGGCAAAGACAAGAACAAGGTAAGACCAATGCTTCATTGAAAAAAGAACAGATTAAAAAAGAGCAGATTAAACAACAAGTTGAAGCCACTGGCCAGCCCAAATTAAGTGTTTTGGACAAAATAAGAAGATGGGTTGACCCGGCTTGGGGCATTAAAAGGGCCAATGAACTTATGGGCAGTCCGGAAGACCCAGAAGGCTTAGCAGAAACCAAAGAAGAGGTATCTTATAGGGTAAAGGAAGTAACCGAAAAAGTGAAAGAACAAATCAAAGAAATGCAGGAAGGGGTTGATTATATAAATCAAGAATTGCAGGCTGAATTTGACCGTCTTAAACAATCAGCTGAAAAAGCGGGCGTAGATGATGGTCAAACTTTTAAAGAGTTGGAAGACTTAGCTAACCAAGCCGGTTTAGATACTAAACAAAAATTAGGTCAAATTGAAGAAGAATTGGACGATCTAAAAATTACTGTGGAGGAACCGGAGATGGCGCCAAAAACAGCAATCAGGCCAGAGATGTTCCACATTGAATCAAAAAACAAAGCCACGGCTGAATATCAGCCAACAGCTGTCCGTTCTAAAGCAGAAAACACTCACAACGCTACGGTTGAGCCAAAACAATCTGAAAATGTAATTATAACAAAAGAAAAGACACAGGCAAAAAAACTACCTGAAATAAAAACACCAAATCCTGACATACAGCCATTCGCCAAAGTGAGGGAAGAAAAAGCACAGGCAGAGCCAGAACCAATTATAGAGGAAGATGAAATAAAACTTCCGCCTGTTGTTGTTGAAAAAAAATCTGCTCCTGTGGCCAAAGTTGAAAAAAAAGTTGACAAAGTCGTTAGTAAACAAGGTGGCGAAAACATGGACGAAACACTTAAAATCATGGCCGAAGCTCAATTTGGCGGAAATGATGACATAGATAATATTTTCCACGCAATGGCCCAAGCCGGAATAAGGCCTCCGGGCTCTCCAAAAGGCATGGAAAGGCCAACGGGCAAAGAGACGAATATTCTCCATGCAATGTCCGAAGCTGGAGTTAATCTCCCGTCAGGTGTTGCCAAAGAAAAAACCGCCACTGCCACCAGAGCTGAAAGCAAGCCCGTGAAAATTGCAGATGTGAAAGATGAAGAAGAGGCTTATCAAATTATGGATGATAGCGATAATCAACAAACAGATGACACTAAAACTTTCTATGGCAAGCAAACCGAAAGCAAGCTAGGCAGGCCAAGACCAGAAGTTAAAACAGACCTGGTGGTTGAAGAAACTAAAACAGACCAAGCTAAAACTTTCTATGGCAAGCAAACCGAAAGCAAGCTAGGCAGGCCAAGACCAGAAGTTAAAACAGACGAACAAAAGAACAAAAACGAGCTAGCCAATAAAACTGTTGAAAAATTTAATTTAATTTCAGACTATCAAAAAATTGACAAATCAGCTAACAAACTACTGAACGAAGCCAAAAAACTAGGCCCTGAAGCAAAAGCTACAAAAAAAAGAGTGGAAAATACAGTCAAAGCTTCGGAGAACTTTGTAAAAGAAATAAATAGTTTTGATCCAAGTGATCCGGCCGAATCCATGGAAGCGCTAAAATTAAAAATGGAAAACTTTAAGAAAGCAGTTGAAGTCTATAAAATTGATGTGGATATAGTTAAATTAATTTCACAAGCAGAGGATTTTAAAGGCACGGCCATTTATAATGGAATAGAAAAATTACACCACGACTTCTACAATGAGGAAAATGTTATAATATCAAGCCAGCCAGGTGGGGCATCTGACATACTAATTGACAAGTTTAAACGAAAAACAGAAAGTTTGAAGAGAAGAATCAAAAATTTAAAACGAGTAGATGAGAAAAGGGCTGAAAAGAATACATCAATAGATATAGATGTGGAAGATTCTGACACTGTGGTGGACATCCAAAAAGATATTAAAACCAAAGAATATGCCACACCAGATCAAGAGGCCGAGGAAGATGATACTGTGGTTGACCATGCCAGAAAATTAAGACCTGGAGATAAAACAACTGCTCGGATTAAAATTGTTAAGGAAAATAAACAAACCGAATTAGAGGATATTGATACAGATGAATTAAACATCCCTCCAACAAACGTGAATATGGATGAAGAAATTTATGCCGATGTAGACGAAGAAGGACCTGGTGAAAACGAGGCTGATTTAGCTGAAGAAATTAGACAAATTGATGCGGAACACACAAAACACGCCGAAAAAGAATTGGGATTAGACACAATGGTATCATTACAGACAGGGACCAAAATGATTCTTTCTGAAATTGGTTACCAAGGCAATACTGATAACAAAGAAATACACAATCTCATCCAATTAGCTGAACAAAAATTATTAAAAACAGAAAATGAATTATCAAATACTAAAAAACCAAAAGATCTAGATGAATCCAATGAACTTTTATTTAAAAAATATGACAGAAACTTTATTAAAGAAGCAATAAAATTCTTAACAGAAAAACTACAAAAACAAGACAGTGATTCAATTTTTGTTCGAGATCTTGACAAAGAATCTCTAGCTACAGCCGATCGAGATGAATATGATTATGATACTGATATTGATGAAACCGAAATAAAATCTACTTTAAGCAAACTCGGCTTTACCGAAGATAGTAATTTAGAAGATTTGCAGTCAATCAAAAAAGAGATTGAATTTGGAATTAAAGTCCGTAAAGGGAGTCTGGAATCTCCAACATTCAGAGATAAAAAAATCCAAATTTCCCTTGAAATAGCCAAACTGACAAAAACACAAAAACATATAGATAAATTAATTGCTGATATGAGACAAGAAAAAGCCGCCTAACAAAATATGCTGAACTACTTAAAAATAGTAGAAAAAATCCTGGATAAGGGAATAAAAAAACAAGACCGTACCGGCACTGGCACTCAATCCATTGCCGGTGTTATATTTGAACACGAAATGTCTGATGGATTCCCCTTGCTCACTACCAAAAAAATGCCTTTTCGTTTAATAACTACAGAATTAGAATTTTTTATTCAAGGCATAACCGACAAACAATGGTTAAAAGATCATAAAAATCACATTTGGGATGAATGGTGCAGTCCCAAAAAAGTCCCTTATGGTCATGACCAAGAAACTAAAAAGAAAATGTCTGAAGAAAGAGACCTAGGCCCGATTTATGGATTTCAATGGCGGCATTTTAATGCTGATTACAAAAATTACGATACAGATTATACTAGCCAAGGCGTGGATCAATTAAAAAAACTAATTCACAATCTAAAAACCGATCCATTTGACCGCCGTATGATTGTATCAGCTTGGAATCCCTGCCAATTACAAGACATGGCTCTTCCGCCTTGCCATTTTCAATTCCAAGTAGTTGTTAGCAATGAAAAACTAAACTTGCTCTGGAACCAGCGTTCGGTTGATGTCATGCTAGGTTTACCTTTTAATATTGCCAGCTACGCCACTCTCTTACATTTATTAGCCAAAGAAACCGGTTTTAAAGAAGGTCGTCTAGTCGGATTCTTGGGTGACACTCATATCTATTCTAATCACATAGACGGCGCAAAAGAACAACTAAGCCGTGATCCAAACAAATATCCCCTACCCCAAATCATCACAGAAAACTTTACTTCAATTTTTGATTGGACTGCCCAGGATACAAAAATAATTGGATATGAAAGTTATCCTAGAATTAAATTTGATATTGCTGTATAATCATCCTGTCAGAGAGATACAATACCTCTCCTCAACGTCCCCGCCCATGCTCCGGTCGGATCTGCGGAATGTTTCGTAGAAGTATTGTATCTCTCTGACTAAATTGGGATAAAAAAATAATAATTATGATCGCATTAATTTCGGCCGTGGCAGACAATAATTGCATCGGCAAAAACAATCAGCTTCCTTGGCATATACCTGAAGATCTGAAACATTTTAAAGAATTAACTTCCAAAAAAACCGTATTAATGGGACGCAAAACTTTTGAATCAATTTTAGGCTATTTGGGCAAGCCTCTTCCAAAACGAAAAAATATTGTTATAACTCGCAGTACCGACTATCAAGTGCCGAACGGAGCCGAAGTGTATAACAACATCCAACAAGCATTTGCAGATCATGAAAACGAAGATATTTTTGTAATTGGTGGCGCTGGAATTTATGCCCAGACCATTGATCTGGCTGATACCTTATATATAACTCATGTACGCGGGCTGGTTGAGGGCGATGCCTTTTTTCCAAAAATTGACACGACCATCTGGAAAGAGGTAGAACGAGAAGACCATAACGGATATTCTTTTGTAACCTATAAAAAATAACCTATGTTCATAATGATAGATGGAATTGACGGCAGTGGCAAAAGCACTATTCTAAATACTTGGAAAGAATACCTGACAGAACAAGGCAAAAAGATCTTTGATTTAAAAGAATATTGGATTGAGCACCACGCTCATCCTGAACTCAAAAAACTAGAGCCATTTGATGTGATCTTTAGTTGCGAACCAACATATACGCATGCTGGCTTGGATATCAGAGATAAAAAAATAAATAATAAAAAAAGTTTTTCTGCCCAATCAATTGCCATGGCCTATTCGCTTGATCGTCTTGAATTATATAAAAAACTTATAATCCCCTTGCACGCGCAAGGTAAAACTATCATCCAAGACCGAGGAGTAAGCACCACTTTTGCCTATCAAACTACCCAAGACAACGGTCTGACAATTGAAGAATTAAAAAAATTATCTGGCAATGAAATAGCTTTAAAATACGCGCCTGACCATCTAGTATTATTAGAT
The DNA here is from genome assembly GCA_043810165.1 of bacterium. Lineage (GTDB taxonomy): Bacteria > Patescibacteriota > Patescibacteriia > Magasanikbacterales > GWA2-37-8 > CAYHSR01. Next base: position 52,318 of record JBDROJ010000023.1, on the reverse strand, counting down.
CTTCAAGCTGAACAAGCCTTTGAACGTTTGCGACAAAGGAATAACAAACAAGATGATGCCATATTTGAAAACTTGGAATTTCAAAAAAAATTGGTTGATGAATATCGTTCCGAGACTTACAGAAAAATATTTTCAGACAGAAGCACGGTCATTCATTATTTGCTGGTAGATTGTAAAATTGATATAATGAAAATGCAGGCTATTCAACTTTTAAAAACAATAACTAACCTATAATCATATGCTAATTGGACCAATAGAGCTTATTAAGCAAAGTTTAGAGTTGTATCAAAAAAATTTCAAGAAAATACTGCCTTATATTCTTTTCCTTCTAATCCCAGCTTTTGTCTTAATCGCGCTGGCTGTGGGGCTTTTATTCATATATGCTTACGCTGAAGCATACCTGCCTTTTATCAGCATTGTTATTTTTATAGTATTTTTGGCCAGTTCCATATATAGTATCTGGGTTAAGATAGCTTTGGCCAAGACCATTAAAGCTTGTTATGAGAATCAAAATCCAGGCGACTGCAAACAGATGTTTACCTCATCTTGGCATCTAATTTGGCCGGCCATCTTGATTACCATACTAGTGATCCTAATTATGATAGGGGGATATATTCTTTTCATAATTCCGGGCGTAATATTCATGATCTGGTTTATATTTGTATTTTATGCTGTGGTACTTGATGAAAAAAAAGTCATAGAATCGCTGTCTTTCAGCAAGAACCTAGTTGTGGGTAGATGGTGGCCAATAGTATTAAGATTAATATTGCCTTTGATCCTGTTTGGATTGATAATCATTATATCTGATAGTATATTCAATACTATTGTATCGGCGCTAATAAGCAGTCAGACTTGGCAATTAATTGCCAGCATAATCATTAATTCAATTGTTAATACATTTGCCGCGCCTTTAATCATGATTTCTCTGGTTATCTTATATGTCCAGGCAAAAAATAATCCTATAAGTACCACGCCAATTAAAAAATAGTTTATGCCAAAATACGTTCCAATAATCGGCATGGAAATTCACGTTGAATTGAAGACAAACAGTAAAATGTTTTGTAGTTGCAAAAACCATCCTGATGAACAAAAGCCAAACACTAATATTTGCGAAATATGCCTGGGACATCCAGGCACTTTGCCTGTACCTAACAAAAAAGCAATTGAATGGGCCGTAAAAATTGCCAAGGCCCTTAACTGTAATATAGCTGATCAAAGCAAATTTGACCGCAAAAATTATTTTTATCCTGATTTGCCCAAAGGATACCAAATTTCTCAATACGACCAGCCAATAGGCAAACATGGCTTTATTGAACTAGCCTTTCCTACTGGTGAAAATAGCCGTGACACAGCTAAAATCGGCATCACCAGGGTACACCTAGAAGAAGACACAGCCAAACTTACACATGGCAGTAAAACTGATTCTCTTGTTGACTTCAATCGTTCTGGAATACCTTTGGTAGAAATTGTCTCCGAGCCAGACATTCAAAATGCAACTGAAGCCAAAAAATACTGTCAAGAATTACAATTAATTTTCCGCCACCTGGGCATAAGCGATGCTGATATGGAAAAAGGCCACATGCGCTGTGAAGCCAATATATCGGTGCAAGAAGCCGGAAAAACAGAAAAAAAGGATGGGGCCATTATTGGGAAAAAAGGATACGAACTCAATTCTAAGGTAGAATTAAAAAACATCAATTCTTTCCGCTTCATCTCCAAGGCAATAGACCATGAAATTGATAGGCAAACCAAATTGATAGCCAACGGAGAAAAATGGGAACAACAAACCCGAGGCTGGGATGATGGCAAACAACAAACATACTGGCAACGCAGTAAAGAGACATCGGCTGACTATCGATATTTTCCAGAACCTGATATTCCTCCTTTTGAACCGAAAAAAATTGCCGGAAAAATTTCCATTCCCGAACTCCCCCATCAAAAACGAGGCCGTTTTTGTGAAGAATTCGGCCTCAAGCCTTCTGACGCCGAACTTCTTGCAGCTGACAAGCATTGGGCTAGCTATACTGAAAATGTAATGAGCGAATTAGCAGACTGGATAGAAAATTTGCCTGAAACAAAAACAGGCGGTCAGGGTGTTATTGATCAATTAAATATACATACTGAATTAGCGCGCTTGGCCGGCGGTTGGCTTACTAGCAAACTCATGGGCACTATGAGTGATAAAAAAATTAATATAACTGATTTAAAAACCAAGCCGGAAAATTTTGCGGAGCTCATAGCCTTGGTCTATGCAAAGCGAGTAAATTCCACTAATGCTTTAAAAATATTAAATGAAATGATAGAAGCTAAAACTGATAAAGATCCAACTCATATTATGGAAGAAAAAGGCTATGGACAAGTTAGTGACGAGGGTAAAATTGGATATATAATTGATGATGTTATTAAAAACTACCCCAAACAAGTAAAAGAATACCGATCAGGCAAAGAACCGGTCATTAAATTCTTAATTGGCATGGCCATGAAAGCCACTGAAGGCAGTGCTGATCCCAAAGTAGTAGAAAAATTATTAAAAGAAAAATTAAACTAGTGTGGATAACCTATTTGACAAGTTCTTAAGAAATGAGATATGGTAGACCTAGTATGATTATCAAGACTAAACAAAATCGTCGTCGTAAACACGCGCTTCGGAAGCGTGGTTGTTTGCGTTGACCTTTAACTAGTCAATACTACCACATTTACTTCTGGAGCTCCCAGAAGTTTTTTAATTATTTAATTAACACAAGCAACAAATGTATGGACAATCAAACAAAATACAAAAAAGTAGCTTCGTATGAAGCTGAAAAAGGAGATTTTGATCAATGCCTATTACTCTATTCCGGAGGATTAGACACTTCGGTCATGCTTAAATGGATACAAGAAGAATACAACAGCAAAGTAGTTACTTTGACTATAGATATCGGGCAAACTGCAGATAATTTAGAAGAAATTAAGCAAAAAGCCCTGGATTTAGGTGCTAGCGACGCAATCGTTTATGATGCTAAAGATGAATTTGCCGATATAATATTGTCAGAAGCCATCAAGGCCAATGCTGATTACCAAGGAGGTTATGCTTTGGGTTGTCCTCTGGGGAGGGTGATAATTTCAAAAACCGCTGTTAAAATTGCCCAACAGCACGGCATTAAAGTAATCGCTCATGGTTGTACTGGCAAAGGCAATGACCAAGTTAGGTTTGAAGGATATATGACTACTCTGGACCCAAATTTAAAAATTATTGCACCGGTAAGGGAATGGGGCATGGGCAGAGAAGAAGAAATTGCTTACGCAGAAAAACATGGGATAGAAATAAAACAAAAAAAGCAGACTCCATATTCTTATGATGAAAACATGTGGAGCAATACAGCCGAAGGCGGAGAAATCGAAGATCCAAAATTAATTCCACCTGTTGAAAATATATTGCAATGGTGTAACACACCAGAAAATGCTCCGGATAAACCAGAAATAGTGGAAATTGAATTTGAACAAGGCAAGCCAATCGCCGTTAATGGCCAAGCTAAAAAATTAAGTCGAATTATTTTGGAATGCAATCATATTGGCGCGCAACACGGTGTTGGTTGTGTACACTTAATTGAAGATAGGGTAGTTGGTTTGAAAGTCAGGGGTGTATATGAAAACCCGGGCGCTAATATCTTAATTTCAGCTCATAAAAAATTGGAACAGATTGTTTCTACTAGAGAAGAAAACGAATTAAAAGAATTTCTGGATAACAAATGGGCATACCTAACCTATGGTGCCAAATGGTATGACCCAGTCATGTATCATATACATGCCTTTTCAAACAGTCATAACAAAAAAGTGACTGGCAAAGTCAAGGTAAAATTATATAAAGGAAATATCGATGTGGTTGCTCTGGAATCCCCATACTCTTTGTTTGACAAAGATCTAGCTACTTTTGACAAAAATCCTAAATTCAATCAAAATGCTTCTCCTGGATTCATTGAGATCTGGAACTTGCCACAAAAAACAGCTTACAATGTATATAATTACGAAAATGAATTACTAAAAAATTAATTATATGAACAAACAAAAACTGTGGCAAAAAAACCAAACCAAACTTCACCCATTGGTTGAACAATACACGGTTGGCCAAGACCATATATTGGACAAAGAATTAATGACCTATGATATTCAAGCTAGCCAAGCTCATGCCAAAGCACTGGAACAGGCCGGAATATTAGATAAAAATGAATTGGAACAGTTGTGTTCTGGTTTAACTGAACTTGAACAAAAATTCAAAAATGATGAGATAGTAATTGCTCTGGCTGACGAAGATTGTCATACGGTTATTGAAAAATACCTAACTGACAAACTAGGAGTGGTTGGCAAAAAAATCCACACTGGCCGAAGTAGAAATGATCAGGTATTAGTTGCCTTAAGATTATATATGAAAGACATGATAAAAAATACCAATGCTGAAGTATTAAAAACTGCTGAAATGTTTCTAAAGAAAGCTAAACTATACAAAAATATTCCTCTGCCCGGCTATTCTCATACCCAACAGGCCATGTTAAGCAGTCTGGGACATTACTATGCCAGTTTTGTAGAAAGCCTATTAGACGACCACAAAACCCTGACAGATATTTTTGATGCCATCGATAAAAATCCCTTGGGTAGCGCAGCCGGCTTTGGTACATCCATACCCATAGACAGACATTTGACCACAGCTGAATTAGGATTCAAAAATATTCAAATCAATAGCTTGTATTGCCAGAACAGTCGAGGTAAATTTGAAAGCCTATTTTTAGAAGGTCTCTTACAAGTTATGATGACTCTGAGTAAATTCGCCAATGATTTGATTTTATTCACCAGCCAAGAATTTGGTTTCTTTACTATAGAAGAACAGTTCACTACTGGTTCTAGTATTATGCCACAAAAGAAAAATCTTGACGCCATGGAGATACTGCGAGCCAATATCAGTGTGATGATTTCACACCAGAATACTATTAAACATCTAGTTACCCATACCACCTCGGGCTATCATCGAGATTTGCAATTAATTAAAAAACCACTAATAGAAAGTGTGGATATAATTAAAAAAAGCCTGCTCATAGTTCAGTTATTTATACAAGGCACTAAACCCAATCAAGAAAAAATCAAAAAAACTATCAGCAAAGAGATCTTTACTGCTGATATTGCCAATGATATGGTGATACAAAAAAAACTATCTTTTCGAGATGCTTACTGCCAAGCCATGGACCAATTAGATAGTACAAATATTAATATGGAACAAAATATTAAAACAAAAATCAGCCTAGGGGCACCTGGGAATTTAAATCTTGAACACTATGAGCATCAAATACAAAAATTAAAATAACAAAGAGTGACCAAAATATGTGGATAAGTCGACATTTGACCACTGCCAGGTACTCTGCTATACTCTGTAACAGAGCCTATGAAATATACCTACCTATACACAATTGAAAATCTTAATTAGCAATCGGCCACTCCGTGAGGAGTGGCTATTTTTTTAAAAAAAATTTATTAATTCATCTATCTTGCATATGGATTTTACCAACAAAGATATCGTTTCCATCAAGGATCTAAATAAAAATGAGATCCTACACATATTGGGGCAGGCTAAAATACTTAAACAGACCCCACAACCGCAATTGCTACAAAACAAGGTAATGGGCAGTTGTTTTTTTGAACCATCCACGCGCACGCGTCTATCATTTGAAACTGCTATGGAGAGATTGGGTGGAAGTGTAGTGGGTTTTGCTCAAGCCGGAGTTACTTCAGCTAAAAAAGGAGAATCTATTTATGATTCTATGAGAATCATTGGTCAATATGTGGACGTGATCGCCATGCGCCATCCAATCGAGGGTTCGGCCAGACGCGCAACTGAATCCACAGATAAACCAATCATTAACGGCGGAGACGGAGCCAACCAGCACCCCACCCAAACTTTACTTGATCTGTTCACTATCCAAGAATGCCAACAAAAAATTGATGGATTACACATTGCCTTGGTAGGTGATTTAAAATATGGCCGTACCGTCCACTCTTTGGCCCAAGCTCTAACACATTTTAATTGTCAATTATACTTTGTTGCTCCTAAAGAACTACAAATGCCAGAATATATCTGCAACGAACTAAAAGAAAAAGGGATCAATTTTACCCTACATGAAAAAATAGAGGACATTACTGATAAAACTGACATTATCTATATGACCCGTATACAAAAAGAGCGTTTTGCTGACCCCATGGAATACGAACGCATCAAAAATGTGTTTATACTTGAAGCTGATATGCTTAAAAATGCTAAATCTAATTTAAAAATCATGCACCCCCTACCTCGAGTTAATGAAATTTCTACTGATGTGGATACAACAAGTCACGCTTACTACTTTGAACAAGCTGAAAATGGTTTATATGTCAGACAAGCCTTGCTGGGTTTGGTATTAGGTAAATTACAATAATTAATTAAGATTATGCCAAGGTATAATCTTATTCATTCCATTCGCTTATGAAAACTCTATTAGTTTCAGCCATCAAAGATGGTACGGTCATTGATCATATTTATACTGAGAACGCTTTAAAAATAATTCGTATTTTAAATCTGCCAATGCTTAGCAAGACAGTCACGGTTGGATTAAATTTACACAGCCAAAAAAGTGATAAAGTCAAAGATATAATCAAGGTAGAAGAACGTGAATTGACTGATGAAGAAGTTGATCGAGTAGCTATTTTGGCACCTAATGCCACTATTAATATTATTAGAAATTACGAAGTAATTAAAAAAAGTCAAGTAAAAATCCCAAAAAAAATTAAGCATGTAGTTGTTTGCCCCAACCCTAAATGTATTACAAACAATGATGATACTGAGACAGTCTTTAAAGTTATCGCTAATGGTGATCATATGAAATTACAGTGTCATTATTGCGAAAAAATATTCATGCAGAAAGAAATCAGGGAGTACAAAAATAATTAATATGACTCGTATTGAGAAACTAAATACCGCTACTGGAGGAAAGCTCGATTACACTATCGACGATGATAAACACCAAACAATAAACGGCTCGGCCTTAACAATCTTACCAGCTTTAATTGATCCACATGTTCATTTTCGCACACCCGGACAAGAATACAAAGAAGATTGGCAAACCGGAGCTCGAACAGCAATTGCTGGTGGTATTACTACTGTTTTTGACATGCCAAACAACTCTCCAGACACGATTGATTCGGATAGCCTTAAAAGTAAACAAGTAATCATCAACAAACAATTGAAGGAGGTAAACATGCCTCTAAATTTTTATTTATACTTTGGCGCAACCCCAAACAACCACGATACATATAGCTTGTTAAAAAATGAAATCATTGGTATAAAATTATTTATGGGATCTAGCACTGGCAACCTATTAGTAAATAAAAAAGAGGACCAAGCTAAAGTGTTTAAAGCTGCGACTGCGTCAGATCTGGTTGTGGCTGTACACGCTGAGGACGAATCTATTATTCAAGAGAATTATACTGATTCTAATAACGTAAAAATGCATTCGAAAATTCGTGACCGCCAAGCAGCTACTAAAGCAGTTAAACAAGCCGTTGAACTGGCTGAAAAATATGGAACTAAATTGTATATTTGTCATATAAACACAAAAGAAGAAATTGAAATTATTAAACAAGCTAAAAATCGTGGCATTGAAGTATACGCCGAGGTTACTCCGCATCACTTATTTTTAACAGAGGATGATTATGATCAGTTGGGCACCAAAGCACAAATGAACCCGCCTGTACGTACATTAGAAGACCAACGGGCCTTGTGGCAGGCCATTGGTGATGGTGTAATTGATACAATTGGCACTGATCATGCGCCTCATAGTTTAAAAGAAAAAGCCAAACCATATCCACAATCCCCGTCTGGAGTGCCAGGAATAGAAACACTGTTACCATTATTATTAAATGCCCATAGCCAGAATAAGATCAGTTTAGAAAAAATAATAAAATTAACTAGAACGAATATACAAAAGATATTCAATCTACCTAATAATAACGACAAGGTAATCGTGGACTTAAATCTAGTTAAAAAAGTAGAAAACAAAAATTTAAAAACCAAATGTGGTTGGTCTCCATTCCATGGATGGGAATTAACTGGTTGGCCAGTTTACACTGTTTTAAATAATAAATTATATAAATGTTAATAATTAAATATATCATATGAGACATCTCATTTCGCTCAAGGAGCAAAGCAAAGAGGAAATCTTGAAAATTTTGGATGTAGCCCAAAAGATTAAGGCTAAACGGACAGCCGGCGAACTAACAAATTATCTACCCAACCAAACAATGGTAATGTTATTCCAAAAAAGTTCTACAAGAACTAGATTATCTTTTGAAACTGGCATGACCGAGCTGGGAGGACACGCCATTTTTGTGGATTCAAAAACTACGCAGTTTTCTCTAACTGACTTTGACGATGAGATCAAAGCGGTTATGCGTTTCGGACATATACTAATGTTTAGAGCCATGAAGGCAGATGACGTTGAATTAGCGGCTTCGCAAAATCAAATACCTGTAATTGATGCTTGCAGTGAAAAATATCATCCGGCTCAAGCTTTAAGCGATCTTCTAACCATGATTGAAAATTCTAATGGCGTAGAGAACATCAAAAAGGTTGTTTGGTTAGGTATTGAAAATAATGTATCCAATACATTAAAACTAATGTGCACTAAACTAGGCATCAAAATTCATATAGTAGCGCCGGAAATTAATCAACCAAGTATTGATGTTGAATTAGATCAACAGGCAGAAAGTACAGGACTCGTCACTAAAAATTTAGACCTAGAAGAAGCTCTAACCGGAGCTGATTACATACATACTGATACTTGGATGGACATGGAATTTTTTGCTGACGGGCAGGTAAGACCGGAAAAACAAACGGAATTTGCACAAAGAAAAGCAAAATTTATGCCTTACCAATTGAACACTGAACTGATTGAAAAATATGCCCCGCAGGCTAAAATAATGCACTGCATGCCTTGTCATATTGGTTATGAAATTACCAAAAGTGCTGTTCATCATCCCAATTCAGTAATCTTTGACCAAGCTGAAAATCGCATGCACGCGCAAAAAGGCATAATAATGTGGTTGCTAGGAAAAGAAAATATGGTACAATAGGTGTCTATGCTACAAACAACATTTCTAGGCAAAAAATTTGATAATCCCGTTGTTTTAGCTTCGGGAATTCTTGGTGTGACTTCTGCTTGCATGAAAAACGCAGTTAAAAACGGTTGTGGCGGTATTACCATCAAATCAGTTTCCAAAGATACGCGCCCCGGCCACCCCAACCCCACCATGATGGGAACTGAACATTATTTTATTAATGCAGTTGGCCTATCCAACCCAGGAGTTGATAATGTTTTGCCTGAATTGGAAAAATTCAAACAGGTTTGCAACGCACCATTGATCGGCAGTATTTTTGCTGGTAGTTTTGACGAATTTGGCGAGACAGCAGAAAAAATTTGTCAGGCACCGATTGATTTTTTGGAAGTGAATATTTCCTGCCCCAATGTAATGAAAGAATTTGGCAAACCATTTGCCTATTCGGTTGAAGCGGTTGAAACAATTACAAAAAAAGTCAAAGAAAAATCCACTGTACCAGTATTAACTAAACTTTCACCCAATGCCTGGAATATAACTGAAATCGCTAAGGCCGCTGAATCTGCTGGAGCCGATGGAATTGTGGCCGTTAACACAATCAGTGGCATAAGTATTGATATCCATAGCCGACGACCCGTACTACACAACAAACAAGGCGGTGTTTCTGGACCAGCCTTATTCCCAATCGCTTTGAACTGTGTCTATAGTATTTATCAATCTGTCAAAATCCCTATCATCGGCACCGGGGGTATCACCACCGGCGAAGATGCTCTAGCCATGATCATGGCTGGCGCAACTCTATTAGGCGTTGGTTCAGCTGTGTATTTCCGTGGCGAAGATGTGTTTAAAAAAATAACCAATGAGATGCAAGAAATCATGAAAAAAGAAGGAATAGGTAATTTAGATGAAATAAGAGGCTGTGCACACAAGTGATATGGACCAACCAAAACACATAAAAATTACTGAGATAGTTGACGAAAATCCCCAAGTCAAAACTTTTTATTTTGATTACCAATTAAAAAGCCAGCCTGGCCAATTTGTAATGCTCTGGATACCTGGAATAGACCAAAAACCTTTTTCTATCGCTCACGATGACGGCGAAAAATTTGGTTTGACTATTTTTAAACGAGGACCTTTAACTGAAAAACTATTTGACATGAATGTTGGCGACCGAGCTGGTATTACAGGACCATACGGAACCAACTTCTCAATCAAACCTAACACACACTATATTATGGTAGCTGGCGGATATGGCGCCGCTCCACTAAATAATTTATCTGAACAAGTAGCCCAGCAAGGATCTAATATAGATTTTTTAATTGGCGCTCGAAGCAAAAACTTGCTATTATTTGAAGACAAAATTAATAAAACACCAAACACCAAGCTACACATTTCTACTGACGACGGAAGCCAAGGCCACCACGGTTATGTTACAGACATCTTAAATTCTCTACTATGCGAAAACAATGATCAAAAAACTCTGGTTTGCACCTGTGGCCCTGAACTAATGGAAAAAAAAGTGCTTGACTTATGCAATCAATATGATGTGGATTGTGAGGTTAGTATTGAACGCTATATGAAATGCGGATACGGCATCTGTGGCCAATGTGCGGTTGATCCTCTGGGTATTTGCATGTGTACACATGGACCAGTGGTTAAACGTGAACTGGCTAATCAAATAACTGAATTTGGAAAATACCACCGTGATAAAAGCGGAAAAATTATTAACTTCTAACAAAAAAATATATGGATACAAAAGAACTAATTCTTAAGCTCCATGAAATTAACGCCTTAAAATTCGGCGAATTCAAACTCAAGAGCGGAATCATGTCGCCTATATATATTGATCTGCGCGTAACCATTTCTTATCCGGAAATTCTAAAAGCAATAGGAGAAATCATGTGGGGAAAAGTAAAAAATCTAAATTTTGATCTAATCTCGGGTGTGCCATATACTGCCTTGCCGATTGCCACAGCCATATCTTTAGAACATAACAAGCCAATGGTAATGCGCCGTAAAGAAGTTAAAGACTATGGCACTAAAAAAGCCATTGAAGGAGTATTTGAACCTGGACAAAATTGTTTAATTATAGAAGATCTGGTTACCAGTGGCTCTAGTGTAATTGAAACCATAGAACCAACCGAACATGAGGGCTTAAAAGTCACTGATGTCGTAGTGCTATTGGATCGTGAACAAGGAGGAAAAGAAAACCTGGCCAATAAGGGCTATTATCTACATACGGTATTCACTATGACCGAACTGTTAAACACTTTATTAGAAAATCAAAAAATTGATCAGATCGCTTATGACAACACCATAAAATTTATTCAAGAAAATCAAGTTAAAAAATAACATTATGGCCACTTATGCTGAACGTGCCCAACAGTGCATAAATCAAACTGCCAAAATTCTTCTTAATTTAATGGAAAAAAAACAAACCAATCTATGTATTGCCGCCGACGTTACAACCAAATCCGAATTAATTAAAATTGCTCAAGACTTGGGTCCGGAAATTTGCGTGCTAAAAACCCATATTGATATTATTGAAGACTTTGATATGGATCTGGTCATTGAACTTCAACGATTGGCTGAAGAACATGAATTTTTATTATTTGAAGATCGTAAATTCGCCGATATTGGTAATACAGTCAAACATCAATATCAAGACGGCATTTATCATATTGCTGATTGGTCGCATATCATTAATACTCATACAGTACCAGGACCTGGAATTATTGAAGGCCTCAAAGAAGTCGGCATGCACAAAGGACGAGCACTATTACTCTTGGCCGAGATGAGTTCTCAAGGCAATCTAGCCAAAGGAAGTTATACTGAAGAAACTTTAAAAATGGCCCGGGACAATAAAGATTTCGTGATTGGCTTTATTACCATGCGTAAATTGATTGATGATCCTAGTTTTATCAACTTTACACCCGGAGTTAAAATGGCTGTCGGAGAAGATGATCTAGGTCAACAATACAATACGCCGGAAAAAGTCATTACAAATCAAGGAAGTGATATTATCATTGTGGGTCGCGGAATCTATCAAGCTGACGACCCACTAGCCGAAGCAAAAAAATATCGTGAGGCTGGCTGGAAAGCATACCAACAACGATCATCACAATAAAAACACGGCAATTTAAAATCGCCCGGATTGAATTCGGGCGATTTTTTATATATCTTACAATTCTACTTCATTTTCTGCAGAGCCTCCCTCATGATCTGTTCTGTACTCTTTCCGTCTGCTTGCAAAGATCTTACAGATTCTCTGGCTTGCAACATAGAATATCCCATGGCCACCAAACCATCAACAACGTCTCCAAGACTCTCATTCTGCGGGCTTAAACTGCCCAAGGTCATATCTCCCATCTTTGATTTTAATTCCACTACCACGCGTTCAGCGGTTTTCCTCCCCACTCCGCTGACTTTGGTCAAATATTCAACATCTCCGGCACTGATGGCGCCTGTTATCTCTTCAACCGTGCCCAAAGACAATAAATGCAAAGCTGATTTAGGTCCAATTCCAGACACGCTTTTAAAGTGAATAAACAACTCTCGTTCTGCTGAATTTTCAAAACCATATAAATCAAGCATGCTTTCGCCCACTGCCAAAAAAGTCGGCATCTGCACTTCATCACCTATCTTATATTTGTCCAAAGCAGTCGGCTTTATGCTTACATCATAACCTACCCCACCAGAAGTTAAAACCGTTAGAGCAGATAAACTTTTTTCAATTATTTTTCCCTGAATATATGAAATCATAAGTGGATATATCTCGGATAAATACCAAGTTTTCAAATTATTCTCATAGATATTGATTTACTTGCGCCAAGATTTAGCCCTACATTTGGTCGGACATCATCCCGACCCAGTCGGGATGCGGTTGGCGCTTTATAAATCAATATCTATCTCGACTAATTTAAGATACATATCAATAAAAACTTGGTATTTATCTGAGATAATAAAAAAATTATATTCTATTTCTTCTTCACTCTACTGATACGGATCAACCCTCCCACTGGCACAACATCAATTCCATTTTTTTCCAATTCATCCAAAAATAAATTCATGCCCAAAGAATCAGAAGCAATATGACCTGCAATCACAACATTCATATGATGTTCACTGGCATTTTCTCTGGCCGCATCCCTCATATGCATGCCCACCACAGTGCTGATACCATATCGCGACAACTCTTTATAAACTTTATCAGACGGGCTAGTACCACCGGTCATCTCCATTAAATATTTACCCACGCGATGTCTTGGGTCACCAGCGAAAATACTTGGCCCGGCTCCTCGCTTTTTAGCTTCATCATATTCTGGAATTTCCAATAAAGCATCGACCAAATCTCCGATTGTACGCGGTTTTTTCTTAGCTAAATACTTAACCAGGTAATCATTGACCAGATTATCAGTAATAGTATGAGTATTAATTAAATTTAACTTCAATAAACGCGCAATATCAATAACTTGATAATGATTAACCGGATGCACGCCTCTGCCAACCTCTTTAATCCTCTCTTCCATCAATTTCTCAGCCACATGCACGGGCACGCCATTCTGCTCATAAATTTCAACCACCAAATCCATAACTGCATGCAGGTCAGCCAAACCTTTTCCAATGGGATGGTGAGAAATTACCAGATCTATTTTTTTATCTCTTTCATTCAATTGACTGGCTAACAAAATTTCTCCTTCATCAATATCTATACCGGCCATCACTCGTTTGACTGTGGTTTTCCCATCGCTTAAATGAATTTGACTATCTGAATAAGGATTAACCAATCTCTCCTTGTCAAAATATTTCTTGTCTTTGGGCTTTAAATCACCATATCCCTTTTTTATCCGTTCCAAGTATTCCTTAACTCCGTTCATACCCCTTGGATCGGCTTTAATTCCCATTTGTATTCCCAACTCAAAAATTTGTTTTACTGTTAACATATGTTTGACAATTAATTAAATGTTATTATCTTAATAAGAAGTGACCCTGTAGGGCTGTGAATCGCTTGACATAAGTGCAAGGGTGTAACAGTTCTGGGTCATTTTTTTATTATATATTTTTTCATTTCTAAAAAACTGACAATTCTTTCTACTCTTCTATTCTTTTTAAACGAATCATAAGCTACTAAATGTGCCGGGGATTTCTTACATATCTGCCCAAAACCAATAAACAAAGATGTTATACATATGGCAATAGAAATGTTTCTATTTGCCAAGGCAAGATAACTATCTTTCTTTGATTGTTCAATCCTAATAGACTGATCAACTTCAAATTTTATACCCTCTCCTTATTTTATATTCTTTTAAACTTCAATCACCTTTAATTTAATTTTATTTCCATTAATATCTTTTTCCACTCCATCTTGGCCTGTTTTAAATTCACTGGTAGCTGTATTCTTTTTTAATTCTTCAGCATATCCGGTAAACACTGTTTTTAGTAGTTCATCATCCGTAGCGTATTCAACTATCACTTTTTTATCAATACTTAACTTATTTTCTTTGCGAATTTGATTAACAGCCCGAATAATTTCGCGCGCCAATCCATCTTTTTTCAATTCTTCGGTGATTTCAGTATCCAATCCCACTTTTAATTCTCCATCTTCTTTAACCAGGTCTTCTTTAATATCTTGAACAACTACAACTTCTTTAACATTTATCTCTTCAGCAATAACATCTAATAATTCCTCTGGTAATTTGGATATGACAGATAGTCTATTTAATGGTTGTCTGACTTTAATTCCAACTTCAGCGCGTAAAGACAGGCTCATTTCCACAATTTTACGAACCAAATCCATATTTTTTACAACCTCTTCATATGCTAACCGGCCATTAACTTTTGGCCAATCCTCCAAGTGTACGCTTTCCAAGTCTCCGCCAATTTCTAAATATATTTTTTCAGCAATAAACGGAGTAAATGGTGCCATAACCTTTGCCAACGTCAACAACACTTCCTTTAATGTGGCAATGGCCATTTGTTTATCTTGCTCGTCGCCAATTTTAAAACGATTGCGGGAACGACGCACATACCATTGGGATAATTCGGTGATAAATTCTTTGATTGGCCGGCCTGCTTTTACAGTATTGTAATTATCCATATTCTCAGTAACATCTCTAACCAGCTCTTGCAACTTGGCCAATATCCATTTATCTAATATATTCGCGGGATCTCTCAACTCGCGGAGCCTGCCCTGAGCCTGCCGAACGGGCTCGCTTGAAATGAAAGTATCATCTTCATACATCTTGTAAAATAAAAGCACATTTGAAGTCATATTAATGACTTTGTTGTAAACATCGCGCAACTCATGGTCGTTGAAAAATAGGTCTTCAGCGTTCATCACCACATTGGTCATTAAATAATAACGCAGAGCATCCACTCCATACTCTTTAATGATCTCCCACGGATCAGTATAATTCTGCTTTGATTTGGATAATTTTTCTCCCTTTTCATTTAATATATTTCCTGTAACCACACAATTTTCAAAACTGGCATTATCAAATAACAACACTGACATCACATGCATATAATAAAACCATGCGCGGACTTGGCCAATATATTCGCCAATATACTGACCCGGAAATCTTTGTTCAAATACCTCTTTATTTTCAAAAGGATAATGAAACTCTGCAAAAGGCATTGAACTAGATTCAACCCAGCAGTCAATTACTTCTGGTATTCTTGTCATTTGTCCATTGCATTTGGAACATTTTAATTTGATCCTATCCATTTCATGCTTGTGCAAGTCCATTTTTTCCACTTCGTCGTTATCATAAACCTCAAAAAAATTAACCGCTTTATTCTTTAAATCTTCTACACTGCCGATACATTCAACTTGATTGCAATCTTGGTCATCACATTTCCAAAATGGCAGAGGCGTGGCCCAATAACGATTGCGGGATATATTCCAATCCGGAGCAGTTTCCAAAATATTCAAAAAACGGCCGTGCTTCAAATGTTCTGGATACCAATTAATCTTTTCATTCAATTTAATCAAACGCTTTTTCACCTTTTGCACATTGATAAACCATGCTGAAATAGCATTGTAAAATAATTGAGTTTCACAACGCCAACAATGCGGATACGAATGAGTGTAATTCTTTTTTTCAAATAATAATCCTCTATCTTCCAGGTCTTTTTTAATATCTTTTTCCGCCAGTTTAAAATACCTGCCTTTAATAAATTCCGGAGCTTGATCATTAAAATGGCCTCGTTCATCCAAAGTAGGAACCGTTGGCAATCCAATCTCCTGGCTTAATCCATAGTCGTCTTCACCATAAATTGCAGCCGTATGCACTACGCCTGTGCCGTCTTCGGTGGTGACAAAATCGGCTATGGCCACATACCATGCTTTTTGTGCAGAATCTTTTACACTTTCAATTTCATATAATGGCTCATATTCAATTTCTGCCAGGTCTTTGCCTTTTATCTGTTTAATTATTTTATATTTTTTGTCTTTCATTATTTCCTCAACTCTATCTTTGGCCAATATATATAGAGTACCAAGCGCTTCGGCCTGACAAACCACATAATCAATATCTTCACCCACTGCCAAAGCCACATTACCCGGCAAAGTCCAGGGGGTAGTTGTCCAAGCTAAGATATATAAATTATTATTTATAAGTGATTTATCTAAAATCCTGCTCTTCTGGTCATTCTTAACCTCAAATTTTACAATAACTGACTCTTCTGTAATATCTTTATAACTATTATCCATGGCCACTTCGGCTTTTGAAACCGGGGTTTCGCAACGCGGACAATACATCAAGACTTTTCTGCCTTCATAAATCAAACCCTTATCCCAAATATTTTTCACAGCCCACCATACAGATTCCATATAGGTGGAATCCATGGTCTTGTATGAATTATCAAATTCAATCCAACGGCCGATGCGGTCTATCATTTTTTTCCATTCTTGAGTATACAACAGCACTTTTGAACCGCAGGCCTGGTTGAATTTTTCCACTCCAATTTTATCTTCAATATCTTTTTTACCGGAAATGCCCAGTTCTTTTTCAATGATATTTTCAATTGGCATGCCATGGCAGTCCCAACCCCATCTACGCCTTACTTTATAGCCTTTCATTGTCCAATAACGAGGCACTACATCTTTAACAACCGAACTTAAAATATGCCCGTAATGGGGCAAACCGGTGGCAAAAGGAGGGCCGTCATAAAAAACATAAGGCTTGTCAGCCGGACGCTGATCCACAGATTTGGCAAAACAATCATGATTTTCCCAGTATTTTAGTATTTTATTTTCGTTTTCATTAGCATTATATGGCATAAATAATTTATTAATTTATAACTTAAATAATACCTAATCTAAGCAAAAAAGTCAATTATTTGCTAAATTATTTGCTAAATATAAACAATCTTATGCCATTTGCCAACAATTGCCAAAACAGTTATAATATCCATACATCTAATTTTAAACCTATGATATATATTGCCTCTGACCATGCTGGTTTTAAACTAAAAAAATACCTGGTGAAATATTTAGAAAATCAGATGAAGATTGATTTTCAAGACATGGGTCCGGCTGAATTCAACCAAACAGACGACTTCCCCGATTTTGCCATTCCTTTGTCAAAAAAAGTATCCGAAGACAAAACCAACCGCGGTATATTAATTTGCGGTAGTGGCCACGGCATGTGCATTACAGCCAATAAAATCAAAGGCGTACGCGCGGTTATTGGTTATAGTATTGAAGGAGCGCAACTGGCGCGCCAGCATAATAATGCAAATGTACTTTGCCTAGCCGGCAGAGTATTAACCGAAGATCACGCGGGTGCAATTATCAAAAAATTCTTAACAACCGCATTTGAAGCTGATCCAAGATTAATAAGGAGAAATAAGAAAATAGAAGAATTGGAAAACTAGCTATGAAAATAGTTCCGACAATATTAGTAGACAACTACGATCAACTAGAAAAACAACTTAAACAAGTGGAACGGCTCTTTGATTACATACAATTGGATATAATGGATGGTGATTTTGTTCCCAATAAATCATTTAATCATGCGGAAGAAAATACTGATTTAAATCAGTATTTAAATCAGTATTTAAATTATGAATTACATTTGATGGTCAATCACCCTCTCAAT
This sequence comes from bacterium, assembly GCA_043810165.1. Lineage (GTDB taxonomy): Bacteria > Patescibacteriota > Patescibacteriia > Magasanikbacterales > GWA2-37-8 > CAYHSR01. The sequence goes on along the minus strand of JBDROJ010000023.1, from coordinate 34,103 downwards.
GAATTAAAGCAATGGAAATCAATAAAAAACGTCTTTCGAGTAGTATTTCATATTGAATCCCAAGATGATCCAATCCAAGTAATTAAACAGATAAAACAAAACAACTGGCAAGCAGGAATCGCTCTTAATCCTGATACACCTATTGCGATATTAGAACCTTACCTAGGTCAAATTGATCAAGTTCTATTCATGACTGTTTATCCAGGCCGGCAAGGATCACCTTTCCTGCCTGAAATGAAAAGCAAAATAATTGAATTTGCAAAAATACCAAACCACCCAGTAATAGCCGTGGATGGCGGAATTAATCAAAACACTATTGCTGAAGTAAAATCCTGGGGAGTGGAAATATTCAATGTGGGCAGTGCTTTAATGGGCGCTGATAATATAAAAGAAGCGGTTAAAAAATTAATATCTAGTTAAATCAAATATGCTTGACCTATTAATCATCGGGGGATCAGCAGCTGGAATCAGCTCAGCCATTTATGCGGCTCGCCGAAATTTGAATTTTCAAATTGTCACCAAAGATATGGGCGGTGAGGTGGCTTTATCGGGCGAAGTTGGCAATTGGCCAGGAATTATAAGCATCCAAGGATATGAATTAGCTCAAAAATTTTCCGAACACATTAAAAGCTACAACCCAAAGATAGATCAGGGCTGGCGCGTAACTGATATACAGCCAACTAAAAATTACCATATAATCACAGCTGAAAAAATTGGCAGTGAACAAGAAAAAAAAGAATATCAAGCCAAAGCCGTTGTTATCGCTAGTGGCATCAGGCCAAGATATTTAAAAATACCTGGCGAAGAAGAATACCGAGGCAAGGGTGTAACATACTGTACTGTCTGTGATGGCCCCTTATACAAAAACAAAACCACTGCCACGGTCGGATCAGGTAATAGCGCCCTGGAATCAGCCCTGATGATGGCCGAAATATCTGATAAGGTTTACTTGCTTAGTAAATATTCCAATACTGAAGAAAATAATGGAGGTTTTCCACCAGGAGAAAATATATTAATAGATAAAGTTAAAGCACGCGAAAAAATTGAAGTGATTTACAATGCCATAACCACTGAAATTATAGGGGATACATTTGTTACAGGATTAAAGTACAAAGATCTAACCAATGAACAAGAAAAAACTCTGGATGTCAAAGGCGTAATGGTACATATCGGGCAAATTCCTAATTCCCATTTTACCACTTGTGTTGAACTTGATAGTGGCGGACAAATAATTGTAGATAAAAAATGCAGTACAAGCTGTCCGGGGATTTTTGCGGCAGGCGATGTAACTGACGTGCCATATAATCAAATCGGAATCGCCACAGGCCAAGGCATCATTGCCGGATTGGCCTCAATAGAGTATATTAATAAGTGGGAGGAAAAATAATATGCCACCATTAGAAATTTTATTGCCATCTTTGCCTTGGGAAACCTTGGAAATCATTATAAGCGTAGTTGCCGGACTAGGCGCAATTTTAATTACTTACGGAATATTTTTAAAAACCGAAAAAAGGCAAGATATAATTTTATTTATGGGCGCTTTCGGATTGTTAATCTACGCTTTGTATATTGGCAACGTCTTGTTCGCCGTGGCCATGACAGGTCTAATGCTTGCGAGTTTTATTGAATTTATTGAAATTCTAATAGGCCTACACAAAGACCTAGGAGGGAAATAATCAACTGTCATTGCTTCGCTACGCTCGCAATGACATATTAAATAATATGTTCAATTTAATTACAGTTGGAGATATAGTGATTGACACGCATGTCCAAATTGACGATGCCAACTTGCAATGTAAAATAAAAAATAAACCTTGCCAATTATGCCTAGATTTTGCTACTAAAATTCCTATTCGCGATAGTTTTCAATCTTTGGGCGGAAATGCATCTAATGTGGCGGTCGGAGCAGTAAAATTGGGATTAAAATCAGCCATAATAAGCTCCATCGGCAATGACCCTAATGGCCGTCTGGCTCTTGACGAATTAATAAAATTCAATGTTGACATCGAACATGTAATAGTGAAAGATAAAAAACAGACCCGTTATTCAGTTGTGTTAAACTTCAAAGGAGAAAGAACTATATTGGCTTATCATGGAAAAAGAAACTATATCTGGCCCAGCAAGATGCCTGCCACAGATTGGCTTTATTATACCGGATTGAGCATGGGTTTTAAAAAAATCAAGAAAAACATGCTGGTTTGGTTAAAAAAACACCCAACTGTCCGTCTAGCTTTTAATCCAGGATCTTATCAATTAAAAAATCATTTGGATGAGGTAAAAGAAACCATTGCCATATCAGAAATTTTAATAGTGAATACACAGGAAGCCGAGCATATTTTACAAACCAGCCTTAAAGAAGTTAAAAACATGACAGCCCTGCTTCGCCAATTGGTTGGCTTGGGAGCTAAAGAAGTCGTAATCACTGATTCGGCCAAAGGAGCATATGTGGGCAGTTTGGACGAAGTTTGGTATATGCCTAGTTACCCGGCGAAAGTCGTAGCCAAAACAGGTGCTGGCGATGCTTTTTCATCCGGATATGTTTCAGCTCGCTGTTATGGATATAACCGCCCGCAGGCTTTGCGTTGGGGCATAGCTAATAGTTGCGGGGTAATTACTCAAGTAGGAGCGCAAAATGGCCTGTTGAATAAAAAGACTATTATCAAAACGATAGAACGGTATTCGGATATTAAACCAAAGCCAATCTTTTAAAAAAATTATTAAAAAATATCCCCGAATACACATCCGGGGATATTTTTTTGACCAAATCATAAAATCAATGGCTCATGAATACCTCGCAAACGGCTCAATTCTTCTTTACGGCCTATAAAGTGCTCTCTTGCATTAAATAATTCATGATGTTGCAGTTCTCTACCCAATAGGCACAGACTGTGCTCAATGTCTTGTATTTTGGCTCCGAGCTCTCTGGCTAAAACCGGATGATCTTTTTCTTGTTCAGCTAATTCTTTTAAATTATCTAATTCATTTTTCATTTCTCCCAAAATTTGATTATACTTACCCACTCTTTGCAGATATTTATCTCTCCCGGTTCCTTTTATTTCCTGTTCAACATACTGTTTTAATTTGTTGCGCGCCTGGATAAAAGCTCTGGCCAGTAAAACTCTTTCTCCACTATCAAAATGATGGATTGTCTGCCCATTATAAACGCGATCCCAGCTCTCTCCATAATCTCTCAACTCTAAATATTTCTTTTGCAATCCATCGCTAAGATATGGCAATAAAAAATGATCAGCCAACTTATCTTGGGCCTTATACAAAAATTCTTTATGTGCCTGTGCATAAGGCCAAACATGGTATCCATATTTAACCATTTCTTTTTCCAATTCATCAATAAGCACCTCTCCGGATTGTTCAAATTCTTGCAGGCGCTGTTCAATCTCTTTTACAAGATCGTCTGGAAATAAAGGCGGTAAATTTTCAAAAAGATGACGAAACAATTGTAAAGTGTATACAGACATAAAAATAATTAAAAAATAATTACTACTACCCCAGACCGAGCACATTTGCTTTGTCCAAATCAAAGATTTTTTATATAATACAAGGCCACCCCGACTGCTATGCTTACATTCAAGCTCTCCTTTCGTCCTCTCATGGGGATCTCCACATGTTCACTGCATCTATCTAGATACTTTTTATCAACCCCTCTTACTTCATTTCCAACCACCAGAGCTAGAGGAAAATTGGGCTTCCAATCAAATATATTTTTGCTTTTATCTGTCTGTTCAAGTGCTACTATATTATACCCCATTTTCTCTAGTTTATTCAAACAACAACCAGTGCTTTTGTAATACTGCCATGGAATCCATTTTTCAGCGCCAAGAGAAACTTTGTCTATTTGTGTATGTGGCGGACATGCAGTATATCCGGTCAGATATATTTTATCCACGCCAACCGCGTCGCCAGTCCTAAACATCGCGCCAACATTATGGCCACTGCGTATGCTCGGCAATACTAAAACAAATTTTTCTTTAATCATATTTCTTTACCCATAAACTCTGTCCGGCACATAAAGCAACAGCCAGAGCGTCAGCCGCATCATCAGATTCAATGGGCTGTTTTAAACTCAAAATGGCTTGCACCATTTTCTGCATCTGTTTTTTTTCGGCTCGGCCATAACCAGTAATGGCTTGTTTGACTTGCAAAGGAGTAAACTCATCAATGGCTAGGCCATTTTCCACGCCAGTCAACAAAATCACTCCGCGCGCTTGTCCAACTTTTATAGCAGTTTTCAAATTCTTGAAAAAAAATAGGTCTTCTACGGCCATGCGCGTTGGCTTGTATTTTTTGATGATTTTTTTAACCTCCTTATGTAATTCAGCAAGCCGATCGACAAACCTTTCTTTCATGTCAGTTTCAATACAGCCGTAATTTACGGGCAACCAATCTTTGCCTTCTTGAATTATCACGCCCCAGCCTATTCTGCCAAAACCTGGATCAATACCTAAAATTATCTCGGATTTATTCATAACTACTATTCAGCATTAGTATAAAAATCTTCAACGTCATCATGGTCAGTTAAGTGTTCAAATAGATTATTTAATTTAGATTCCACATCAGATCCAACTTTTACTTTATCCTTAGCCACCCATTCCATGCCAGATTCTTCCGATTCAATTACCAAATTCTTTAATTTATCCAAAGCCATTTTTAAATTTTCAATTTTAGTATCAATCTTAATTTTATTATCTTCAATATCTTGAATTTCTTCGGCTCCAGCATCCATCATTTCTAATTCAAACTCTTCTCTATCTGATATTTTGCCTTTGTCAACTACCACAACACCTCTTTGGTCAAACATCCAAATTACACTGCCAGATCCGCCCATTGACCCACCGTTTTTAGATAAAATATGTTTGATATCAGAAACTGTTCTATTCTTATTGTCAGTAAAACCTTTAACTAATATGGCTACTCCGCCCGGTCCATAACACTCATAACTTACTTCTTCAATTTGGTTGCCTTTTAATTCGCCTGTACCGCTTTTAATGGCACGGTCTATATTATCTTTGGGAAAACCCCCGGCTTTAGCTCTATCAATTGCCAAACGCAAAGAAAAATTAGTATCCATATCTCCACCGCCAGAGCGAACAGCCACTGTAATCATTTTACTAATTTTACTAAACATACCGCTTCGTTTAGCATCTTGCTTGCCCTTGCGGGCTTGAATATTGTGCCATTTAGAATGTCCTGACATAATTAAAACTTAATATGAGTTCAATATATGGTATTCTAATGTAAAATCTAAATTAATACAAATGGAGAACGTTGATTAAACGTTCTCCATATAATATCAAAATTTAAAATTAATCTCTGTAACCAGTACCGGCCGGTATCAAACTACCTATAATTACATTTTCTTTCAGTCCTTCCAAATAATCAATTTTCCCGGTAATTGCTGTGTTAATCAACACGCGAGCTGTTTCTTGGAAAGAAGCGGCTGACAAGAAACTTTGAGTTGACAAGGCAACTCTGCTAATGCCCATAAACACCTCTCTGCCAACAGCTAATTTCTGCTTATTCTTTTTGGCCTGCAAATTAGATGTATCCAACTGTGCCTTTTCCACCACCTCGCCTGGCAATAAATCGGTCTCACCAGCGTCTTCTATATATACACGGCTAAACATCTGCTTAATAATCAATTCAACATGCTTATCATTAACTTTCTGTCCTTGAGAAGAATAAATATTTTGTACTTCTTCTAATATATATCTTTGTACAGATCCTCTGCCTTTAAGCTCAAACAACTGATGAAGATTAATACTGCCATCAGTCAATCTTTGACCTTTTTCTACCTGGTCTCCGGTCTTCACATGAATTTTGTAGCCAAGTGGGACAATATAGTCTCTTACATGCGGACCTTCGTAAGTCAAAATAATGGTATTCTTTTCAATCTTAACGGAACCAGTATATTTTGACTTTATTTCTTCGCCGGAACTGCCTACTACCACCAAAACTTGACCTTTCTTAACCACATCACCATCTTTGACCAAAACTTCATCACTCTTTTTAACTTTAATCTTCATTTCATCCATTCCTGAAAAATGAATATGAACAATTTTCTGGCCACGGCGTCCCTCAAATATTTTTCTGCCGGTAGGAGAGGTAATGATTTTGCCGTCAGCTTCTTCTATTTCAATCTCACCAGCCACTTCTGCCAATACAGCCTGTTTCTTTGGTTTACGCGCTTCAAACAACTCATCAACTCGTGGCAGACCTTGTGTAATATCACCGCCTCCTGCCACACCACCAGTATGAAAAGTTCTCATGGTCAGCTGTGTTCCTGGCTCACCAATTGATTGAGCCGCGATAATGCCAACAGCCGCGCCGTTTTCAGCTGGCTTGTTATATGCAAGGTCATATCCATAACACTTGCGACAAATACCTTTATTTAATTTGCATTGTAAAATACTTCTCACTCTAATTTCCTTAATTTCATGTTCATCTATCAACCGAACAGCTTTGTCATCAACCAACTCTCCGGCTTTTATTATCTTCTTATTGCCGGCCTTTACATCTTCCATCACATACCTGCCCCAAACGCGTTCGGATAATTTTTGTCCCATTTCTTTTGATTGCTCAATTGTAAATAACTCGCCTCCTTCGGTTCCGCAATCATCCTCAACTACTATTACGTCTTGTGAGACATCAACCAAGCGTCTGGTAAGATAGCCTGCATTGGCTGTACGCAAAGCCGTATCAGATAGACCCTTTCTAGTACCATGTGATGATATAAAAAATTCCAACACGCTAAAACCTTCTTTAAAGTTGCCACGTACCGGCAGTTCTATGGTTTCTCCTGAAGGAGAAGCTACCAAGCCTTTCATACCAATAACCTGGCCTAATTGCCCCCAGCTACCGCGCGCTCCAGAATCAATCATGGCAAATACGGGGCCATCTTTATCCAAGGCCTGCTGATTTTTAGCAACTACTCGATCTTTGGTTTCAGCCCAAATATTTAATACTTTGGTCAATCTTTCTGACTTTGTTAACAATCCTTCCTGATATTGATCTTCTACTTGACAAACCAAAGCTTCTGCTTCTTCTAACAATCCTGGTTTTTCCGGAATAGTAGGAAAATCTTCCATTCCAAGAGAATAACCCGACTTGGTGGCATAGCGATATCCCATATTCTTCAATCTGTCTACAAACGGAGCCACGTCTTCTTTATTACACAATTCCAAAGCTAGACGAATAATCATGGCCAATTTTTTAACATCAACAACTTCATTCAAATATGGAAGCTTGTTGGGTAATACTTCATTAAATAGAATACGACCAACCGATGTCTCAACAAGCGAATCAGTATCTTTGGGAAACTTGCTTAAGTCGCTGAAACGAACCTTGATTCTTTCTTGTAAATTAATATGACGTGTTTTATAAGCAAAGATGGCCTCCTTTTCAGAGCCAAAGTATTTTTTTACATCAGCCTTATCATCCTTTTTAAATTGAGTTAGGTAATAGCAACCCAAGGCAATATCTTGTTTAGGAGTAATTACTGGGCTACCAGTAGCCGGCTTAAGCATATTCTTTTCAGCAGCCATCAAATTATCAGCCTCCCAGCGGGACTCCACTGTCAACGGCAAATGAACAGCCATTTGATCTCCATCAAAGTCAGCGTTAAAAGCTGTACACACCAAAGGATGCAATTGAATAGCCTTGCCTTCAATCAATCTTGGATGAAAAGCCTGAATTCCCAATCTATGTAAAGTAGGAGCACGATTTAACAATACGCGCGTAGTCTTGGTAAGATCTTCCAAAATATCCCAAACTTCATCGCGTTCAGATTCAACGAAACGAGAAGCACTGCGTACGTTGTGAGCTAATTCCTGCTTAATAATTTCGCTCATGATAAAAGGTTTGAATAATTCTAAAGCCATGCGCTTTGGCAGACCGCACTCATCAATATCCAAATTAGGACCTACCACAATTACAGAGCGACCTGAATAATCCACGCGCTTTCCCAATAGGTTCTGGCGGAATCGGCCTTGTTTGCCTTTCAGGATGTCAGCCAAAGAACGCAGTTGTCTTTTCTGACCAGTAGAAGCAGTCACGGTTTTGGAATGACGGGCATTATTGTCAATTAAAGCATCTACCGCTTCCTGCATCATGCGTTTTTCATTGCGACAAATAACTTCAGGGGCATCCAAATCAATCAAACGGCGCAAGCGGTTGTTGCGATTAATCACACGGCGATACAAATCATTTAAATCAGAAGTGGCAAAACGGCCACCGTCCAAAGCCACCATTGGTCGAAGATCCGGAGGAATTACCGGGATTGATTTCAAAACCATCCACTCTGGCTTAATATTATTTAAACTAAAACTTTTTAAAACTTTTTTACGACGGATAATTCTTTCCAGTTTAGCGCCCTTGGCTTTTTCTTGCTCATCTTCCAATTTTTTAATGGTTTCATCTACATTAATCCTTTCCAGCAAACCACGCACGCCTTCAGCGCCTATGGCCGCTTCAAACAAATGGCCATATCGCAAAGATAATTCTTGATACTTGTTTTCAGAAATAATCTTTAGTACCTGTATTTCTTTTAATTCCTTGTCTGCTTTTTGAAAATCCTCTTCCAAAGCTTTTGATTTTCTTTCGGCCTGAACTTGGATGTCTTCTAGAACTTTCTTATCTGCTTTCTTGTCATTAGCCTCCTGCATTTTCTTTTCAGCTTCCTTTTGAATTTGCCTGCGCTTGCTCTTATATTCTTGGCGCAATAAATCGGAGGTATTTTTTTTCTCTTCTTCGTTAACATCAGATATAATAAAAGAAGCAAAATATACTACTTTTTCCAAAGCTTGAGCAGATAGATCTAAAATTAAACCAATTTTAGAAGGCACGGAGCGTAAAAACCAAATATGAGAGACTGGTGCAGATAATTCAATATGACCCATGCGCTCACGACGTACTGAAGAACGAGTTACTTCCACTCCGCATTTATCACAAACAATTCCTTTATAGCGAATCTTCTTATATTTACCGCAATAACATTCCCAATCTTTTGTAGGCCCAAAAATTTCCTCGGCAAATAGCCCGCCCCTTTCTGGTTTCTGCGTGCGATAATTAATAGTTTCCGGCTTATGAACTTCGCCCTGAGACCATCTTTTAATCACTTCTGGTGAGGCCAAGCGCAAACGGATGGCGTCAAAATCATTTGGATTTAATTTATAATCAGACATAATATAGAAAAATAATTAAAAAATAATTAAAAAATGATTTTCTACTCTTGCTCTACTATTTTATCCTCTTCGTCAATTGAACGTTCAACATCCGCTCTTTCTTTTTTATATTCATCGCTGGTAATATACGCGCCTGATTCAGATCTCTTCAACAATTCAACGTCCAAACATAATCCTTTTAATTCACGCACTAAAACATTAAATGATTCTGGCAAATTAATTTTGCTGATTTCTTCACCTTTAATGATGGACTCATAAGCTTTAGATCGCCCTGGCACATCATCTGACTTAATAGTCAGCATTTCCTGCAAAATATGAGCGGCCCCATAAGCTTCCAAAGCCCAAACTTCCATTTCACCAAAACGCTGTCCGCCAAATTGAGCCTTGCCTCCCAATGGCTGTTGAGTGATCAAGCTATACGGACCAATAGATCTCTGGTGAATTTTATCTTCAACCATATGGTTCAATTTTAACATATAGCTGTAGCCGACCGTCACCTGATGATCAAAAGCTTCGCCGGTACGGCCATTGTACAAAGTTACTTGGCCATTTTCCGGAAAGCCTGCTTTGATTAATTCTTGTTTAATTTGTTCTTCTGTCAGACCATTTAAAACAGGAGTGGCCATCTTATAGCCCAAAGCATTAGCTGCTAAACCGATATGAGTTTCTAGCAACTGTCCTAAGTTCATGCGGGAAACAACTCCCAAAGGAGATAAGATAATATCAACAGGCGTGCCATCAGCCAGGAATGGCATATCTTCACGGGGTACCACTCTGGAAATTACACCTTTGTTGCCGTGTCGGCCAGCCATTTTATCGCCTACTTGCACCTTGCGCATATCAGCCACCCTAACTTGTACTTGTTTAACAACTCCTGGCTGTAATTTATCGCCCTGCTCGGCTGAAAAAATCTTAATGCCAATCACACGGCCATGTTCGCCGTGCTCTAAATACAAAGAAGAGTCACGCACATCTCGAGCTTTTTCTCCAAAAATCGCTCTTAACAATCTTTCTTCAGCGCTTAATTCAGTTTCACCCTTAGGGGTAATTTTACCCACTAAAATATCTCCTGATTTTACTTCAGCACCTATGCGAACTATGCCTTCACTATCCAAATTTTTTAATTTTTCTTCACTGACATTTGGTATATCAGATGTAACAACTTCTGAACCTAATTTGGTCTCACGTACATCAATGGTATAATCTTCAATATGAATAGAAGTGTATCGATCAGCTTGCACCAAACATTCTGAAACAATTATGGCATCCTCATAATTATAGCCGTCCCAAATCATGTAGGCAACCAATACATTTTGACCCAGGGCTAATTCGCCATTGCTCACGCTTGGTCCATCAGTTAATGCTTGTCCTCTCTTAACTTTTTCTCCCAAATTCACTACTGGAGTTTGATTCACGCATGTAGAAGCATTTGAACGAATAAATTTATTTAAATTATAAGTATATTTTTCACCTTTTTGATCTTTGATCACCATATGAGCACCATCCAACTCAACAACTTCGCCGTCACACTCGGCCAATATAATATGACCGCAATCAACAGCGGCTTTGGCTTCTATGCCTGTGCCCACAATCGGCTCTTCAGCCTTTATGCAAGGTACGGCCTGGCGTTGCATATTTGAACCCATAAGAGCGCGAGTAGCATCATCATGCTCTAAGAATGGAACACAGGAAGTAGCCACACTAACAATTTGGTTAGATGATACGTCAAGATAATCAATTTGATCGGTTTTCACCGTGCCTGGCTGTCCATAGATGCGAGCAGGTACATTTTCTCCCATGAAATATCCAGATTCATCAAGATCAATCGTGGCCGAAGCAGTTATGGATTTTTCTTCTTTAAAAGCATTGAGATAAACAATCTCATTTGTGGCTCTGGGCTTTATCTTAATTTTTTCCAACTTAACATTGGCCAATTTTTTAGCTATATCCGAAGTAATTTTAGTACCGGCTTCAATTTTTTCTACATCTTCAAATAAAATCTCACCTTCAGTTAATTCGGCTTTATTATCAACTTCTTTTAAAACTTTGCGATAAGGCGTCTCAATAAAACCATATTCATTTACCTTAGCATAGCTAGCCAAATGATTTACCAAGCCGATATTGGGTCCTTCTGGTGTGGCAATCGGACAAATACGCCCGTAATGTGTGGTATGAACATCTCTTACTTCAAAACCTGCTCGATCGCGAGATAAACCACCAGGGCCCAAAGCACTTACACGCCTTTTATGCTCCAATTCGGACAAGGGATTGGTTTGATCCATAAATTGAGACAACTGCGAGCTCATAAAAAACTCACGGATAGCGCTAATTACTGGACGGGCATTAATTAATTTATTTGGATTCAGATTTTCAATTTCTTGCGTGCTCATCCTGTCTTTGATGATGCGCTCCATTCGTGCCAAACCTACACGAAAACGATTTTGCACCAATTCACCAACAGCTCGAATGCGACGATTGCCCAAATGATCAATATCGTCCGGTTCTTCTTGGGTAACGTTTAATCTTATTACCTCTTTTACAACTGCTAATAATTTTTCAGGGGACAACACGCGTTTTTCTTTGTCATCAAAATCTTTGGTGTCATAGCCCAAATCAAATTTCGTATTAAATTTATACAAACCAACCTTACCCAAATCATAACGATCAAAATTGAAAAACATGGCGTGTATCAAACCTTTGGCGTTGTCAGAAGTCGCCAAATCGCCCGGTCTTATTCTTTTATAAACTTCAATCAAGCCATCATCTTCATTTTTAGCAACATCCTTCTGCAAAGTTGATTCAATATAATCAATATTCGGATGAGTGTTAATATCTTTAAATAAATCCATTAATTTTTCATCTGACTCATAACCAAAAGCACGCAAAAGAGAAGTAATAGCTACTTTGCGCTTTCTATCTACTTTAACCCAAATCACATTATTAGAATCGGTTTCAATTTCAATCCAAGCACCGCGGTTAGGAATAATTTTGGCACCATAATAACGTCTTCCACGCACTGTCTCGGCCGTAAAAAATGCTCCAGCGCTTCTAATTAATTGGGAAACAACTACTCTTTCAATGCCATTGACTATAAAGGTACCACGTTGTGTCATTAAAGGGATATCTCCCAAATAAATTTCTTGCGATTTTACCTCGTTTGTCTTTTTACTGACTAATCTGGCGGTTACGCGTAAAGGAGCATCGTAGGTAATATTGCGCTCTCGACAAGTAACTTCATCAAATTTTGAGTCATCCAGATAATAATCTTCCAAATAGACTTCTAGGTCACGACCGCTAAAATCGGTAATCGGGGAAGTCTCTTCAAACAATTCTTTAATACCATTTTTCAAAAACCAATCATAAGAACTTTTCTGCACTTCAATTAAATCTGGCATGGGCACGGTTGATCGAGTATCAGCAAAATATTTTCTCTCTTTTGTCTTAAGAGGTTGGCGCTTAAAAACTGAAGGCATAGTAATATTTGATTAGTAAAATAGTAAATAATTAATAGACGATAGACAATAGTAAATAGATAATAACAACAATTCGCTATTTACTACTGTTTATCGCTTTTGATAATAAAAAACTCCACCATAAAGTGGCGTTTTTTGTTAAAATACTAAATTTTATAAAAAAATGGCAAGGTTAGCATGTTTATGTTCCTTGCACACAGCAAATTAATGTGGTAAATTTGCCGTGATTTGACCCGCCTGTCTGCCAGGCAAGGCTAATTTAAGCGAAATTCTCCAAGATTTCTGGCTTCTTTGTAATACTAGCTTGGAAAACAGGTCAATTTTAACAGTTTTTATCGATTTTGTCAAATAAATGTGGAAAAAATTATTTTTGTCAAGTAAACAATTTCTGAGCTTAACTTAGCCAAAAAAATATTCGGTTATAAAAAACCAAATATTTATCCACAACTTGTCCACGTTACTTCTAATAAATTTTCTCCACTTCTACTCCTGAATAATAATATTTTAATATTTTCTTGTAATCCCAACCATCTTTACCGGCGCGATAAGATGCATCGCGTGCGCTCATTCCCACACCATGGCCATACATGCTCAGTCCTTGGTCATATTCGCAATTAACTTGTTTTATCCAAAGTTTATCACTACCGCCCCAGACCTGCTTCCAGGTACGCGTAATTCCGTCAGAATGGCCAAAATATGGAGTAATAACAGGTTCACGATTATATGTTACCATTTCTCCGTAAGTATCTTTGGCCGACCGCACTATGCGTGGCATCAATGTTTCAGAAATATACCCCAAATATAATTGATCTACTGTGCTACCATAAACATCAAAGGTACGCTGGTCTTTTGGCGTACCATTATTAATACTGTAATAAGCATAACTACGAGCCGCCACCAAAATAGCTTTGGCATATTCAGCATGTGCTTCATTTGAAGTTTCAGCTATTCCTGCAACATATGCGTCCAATGGCAATTCATTTACAATATATGGTATATTTTTACGCGGAGAGTAAATATATTCCAAAATACCGCGATAAGCATTGAAGCTTTTGTCGCCTCGCCATGAAACTGTGCGCACATATTCGGGCAGAATAAAATACCCGTCCGCTGTCCCGGGCATCAAACGTAAATGCTTATTACTGGTGAATTCAAGGCCTACGCTTTTGTATTTATAAATCCCGTTACTATAACTTAAAATCGCTTCGGTGTTAGGAACCAACAAACCGCGGTATTCATCTCCTGAATATATTAAATAAGTAACAGGCGATTTTACTTTGACCGGATCTTCACTGCTATACAATCCTACTTTAATATCAGGCTCCTTAATTAAATCTCGATTGCTAAGGTCAGCGGATAAAACCGGAGCTTGATAATTAGTTGGCGCATCTTCTGTCACAATCACAGGAATTTCCAGACTGCCTCCATTTAAAATATGCCCATCAATATTTAAATCAAACCTAGCTATATATACTCCTTTTTTAGCTGGCGCGCGAAAATTAAAAGCTACTCGTAAAACATCTTCCGGAGCTATAACACCACTGCCACTCACTACCTTTTTATCGGTCAGCCAAGTTTCATCAGCCAAACTAATTTCTTTTACGCTGGCTATGGATATACTGGTGCTGGCCTGACTGCCGGCTTCGCGCAAAACATACTGATTCCAAGTTTTTTCACCGGAATTATTATATATCACTTTAAAATTGACTCGTTGACCTCCTTTGACTTCAATACGATTGCTTGTAATCCCAATAATGTCGGCTTGATAATCATTATTTAATTGCACAACCTCTTTGTCTTTTTGACTTGTTGAAATGGGGACAACAGCCGATTGAGCTTCTTTCTTCTCAACCTTACCGACGTCAGACATATTATTCAAAATTGCCCTTGTGCCAGGACCTACAAACCCTGGATAAGGTTCTAATTTATTTGCTTTTTGGAATTCAACCACAGCCTGCTTCGTCAAATCACCATAATATCCGGTTATTTCTGAATGAGTATAATAACCCAATTCTTTTAATTTTAACTGTAATTGTTTTACTTCTTCTCCGTCATCGCCCACATTCAATTCTTTGGTAAAATTATATTTTGGCTTGGCCGGAATTACTTTGACTTTAAGAAAAAAATAACCACCCTTAATCCAAGTGGAGTCTTCAACCGCTAAATTAAAATCTTGTTTATACTCTCCAATTTTGTCCGGTGCTTTTAATTTAATTTTAAATTCCCCGATTTCTCCGGGCGCAGTTTGTTTACTAATCAATATGGGATGATAATCGCTTAGCCAGCTTGGATCTGCCAAATCACTGGCTCCATAATTAGGATTAACCGTATAAACTGAAACATAATTCCATCCATCAGTCGGCCATATCTTTTGCCCGGAATTTTTGAATTTAACTACCACTTCTTTTGTACTGCCGGCTTCCATGGTAATAGGATCCTCAATTGATTGGCTATAATATCGAGCTTGATAACTGAAATATTTGGCCTCTGGCGGGGTAAACTCGCTAGCTTTAGCCGAATTTAACAACACAAAACCAGCCAGTAAAGGCAGAAGCCAAATTGATAATTTTAATTTAAAATTCAATTTCATAACAAGTAATAGTATAACACAAAAAACGATTTTATTTAATCCACAGGATCCCGAGTTCAGGGCTTTACATGACCTGTTTTTTCTGCTAGCCTATAATTACCCTATGTGAAGGAGCATTCAACATGATTCCAATACTTTCAGCTCTAATTAGTCAAAAAATTGAGCTCAAAAAGTTCGGAGAAAAAAAAGAACAGGCCAGAGTAACCTTCTGGGCGCAGGTGGACAACAAGCCTGAGTCTGACTGGCCTGAAAAGCAATTTGATATGGACCTGACCGACAACGGCAACGCCGGCGGTGAAGCCCAGTACGAGACAGTGAGAAAGAAAATCAAGGAATTCCTGAGCCAACACTACCCGGAGGTCATCGGAGTGGCCAAGGACATCGTGGTGGATCAGCTGGCTCCATGGCTGTCCGCCAAAATCAACGCCGAGCTGGCCAAGTCCGAGGAGGTAGAAAAATAAAACACTCCCTCGGATCACGCCCAAAAAACTTCAACAAAAACATAGGGTTGAGGCGGATTGGGTGTAAGGTTTTTGCTTTATCTCGGTCCGCTAATATTCTTTGGTACTTTGTAATAAGGAGTATTAGACCGAGAAAACAAAATCCGTATAAATAAAAAACACTCAAGAATATCTCCGAGTGTTTTTTGATATCTAAAAAAATTTTGCCACCAGCATCAACCGCTTGTCATAAAAATTTATGACAAATGGCGGAGGCTGGTGACAACCTCCTTGGAATTTTGGTTGCCCGGACTGGCTTACCCGGTACCGTACATATGTACTAGGCTTAGAAAAAAACAGGTGGGTAACAAGGCTACATACACTGCAGAGCCTAATCCAGCCAGTCGCAGATGCATCTTGGCCAACTCTAACCGCTTACGCGCCAGCATCAACCCTGCAGATTGAAAACCGCGGTCAGCCATATCCCAAAGATCATACCAATCATGCCCAGAACAATTTTGCATGATTTCAGCTTCTTTCCATAGATGCAAGTAATGCCGCCTGTATGGCTTGATGTTAAGCCGGCTAATGTGGTAGCGAAGCTTGACCAGCATGGCGTCTCGATCTTTGAACTGAAGGCGATTATCATACCCACGTTGCCAATACCAACTCTTGATTTGAGAATACACACCACGAGCCTGCTCCAAGTGCCATTGAATTTGCATGATCCTGGCACGCATGGCCTCGTCATAGAACTTAAGCCATGGTTGGATGCGTCAAATATTTGCCGACCTTCTATCCCATGCAACACGCGCGACCACACCACTGACCCGTTTGGCACCGGGGTTATCCCGCCCACGGCTATCCTTAAGATCGGCCATGCGTTCAAAGTGACAACGCGCTTTGACTTTTTGATCGTCATAGACGCGCTTGAGAATCAACAATTGTCGTTGAACTGGGTACAGAATCTCGGTGATCAGCCGTTCATCTGTCGTGTGACTGCCAATCCCGACCAATCTTACCCCCAAATCATTGCATATCTCAATACCACGGACTGACAGACGTTCATCATTCAACTCAAATTCAGATGCATAACGATGAGCACGGCAGGCCCCGTACAGATTGTGCACTCTACGATACCTCCCATCTTTGCCCAATCGCCGATAGGTATCGTAATCCGCATCCATGCCAACTCTGTCCCTCAAACCGGGCATAAGACTAAGGGTGATGGCGCGCACCACGCCATTTGCATCAACACAAACCCTAGTATCTGTAGGCCAAGTATTAACAATCAGATCATCAGGTCTTGTCATCTTTATATCCTTATCAAACCATTGGTTGTGTTATCTAGGAATCTAATCAAATTAATACCATAATAATTACATTTGGTCAACGACCAATCTCTACTTTTCTGCTAAAAGATGTTATAATGAAACCAATATGTCCACCACCAAAAAAATCGCACACAATACAATGATCCAGTTGATCGGCAAAGCCATAAGTACTTTTTTAGGTCTTTTGGCTGTTGCCATCATGACCCGCCATCTAGGCGTGGAACAATTTGGCTGGTATGTAACTACCACCGGCTTTTTGCTATTCATTGGAATTCTCTGTGATTTCGGTTTTTCCGTTGTCACAGCCAGCATGCTGTCTGAATCTAAACATGACCAGAAAAAACTTTTTAATAATTTATTTACTTGGCGCTTGATCACAGCCTTGATATTTAATGGTTCAGCACCGGTTATATTCTTATTTTTGCCATATCCTCACACCATAAAAATGGGCGTATTGGTTTTGTCCCTCTCCTTCTTTTTTATATCCCTAAACCACGTCTTCATAGGTTATTATCAGCATAAATTAAAAATGATAATTCAAGTTACTGCTGAAGTGCTTAGCCGTCTTGTACTTGTAGCAGGGTTATCATTAATGATGATTGGCAGTTACGGCTTCTTGCCCATGATGTTTGTGATCACAGTGGCTGCCAGTATTTACACCGGCTATATGTGGTTGCGCAGTGATAGGATTAAACTTTGTCTAGATAAAAAAATATCCAAAGATATTTTTAAAAAAATGTGGCCCGTGGCCATTGCAGTGGTTTTCAATGCGGTTTACTTACAAAGCGACAAAGTAATTTTACCGCTATATGCCAGCCAGGTTGATGTGGGCCTGTATGGCGCAGCTTTTCGGGTAGTGGAAATAGTTGCACAAGTAATCGCCATGATAATGGGCATTATGTTGCCATTGCTTACTCACGCTTGGGCAAGCAAAAAATCCGAAGAATTTAAAAAATATTTTCAAATGAGTTTTGATCTGGTAAATTTAATGGTCTTACCAATGATTGTCGGCATACTGGTTTTATCCACTCCAATTATGAAATTAGTTGGTGGCCATGAATTTATTTCTTCAGGAATTATCTTGCGCGTATTCACCTTGGCCATGCTTGGAATTGTCTTTGGCATGATCTTCGGCCATATTGCTTTGGCAATTGGAAAACAACGCCAAAGCATGTGGATTTATGTAACTGATGCAATTATATCGTTAACAGCATATATAATTCTAATACCTTTGTACGGAGTTTGGGGAGCGGTTATTGTAGCAGTTTTCTCTCAAGTTTATGCGGGCTTGGGCTTAATGATGCTGGCTTGTTATTACGCCAAACTCTGGCCTTCTGGCAAAGTATTTCTAAAAATAATTTTTTCCAGTGCAGTCATGGGTTATCTGGTTTACATCCTTCCATCGCCTCATGTATTAGTCTCTATTGTTTATGGGATGATAATATATGGAACACTGGGCTTGGCTCTAAAAATAATTTCTAAGCAGACAATCAAAGAGATACTATCCAAAAAGACCCTGTCTTAAATCAGATATTTGTGTTAAAATTATATATATAATATAAAAACAAATCATATGGACTTTGCCAAACTACGCACCATTTTATTCTTTGGCTTGCTAGCCTTTATCACAATAGCATTTTTTTATGTGATAAAGCCATTTCTCCTGCCGGTATTTTGGGCGGCAGTAATTGCCAGTATTTTCTACCCAATCCACTTGAAACTAGCCAGGCACCTTAAGATGAAAAATCTTAGCGCCATGATAACCTTGTTATTTGTTTTTATAATCATCGTGATCCCCTTAACCTTATTAAGCAGTCTGCTTATAAAAGAATCGTTGGATCTTTATGCAGCTATTGATAACAACAAAGGACAAATAATTGGAAATGTACAAGAAACTGTCAATTGGGTTAAAAACAATACCCTGACTAAAAATCTAAATATAGATGAAGAAATGCTAGTATCAAAATTTTCCGATGTTACCAAAACAATTACGTCCTTTATTTTCATACGCTTAAAAAATCTAACTCAAAATTCGCTCCTGTTTGTGGCAATGTTCATTATTATGTTTTACACACTATTCTATTTCCTACGCGATGGACAGGATATGCTTAAAAAATTAATGTATTTATCTCCCCTGGGCGATAAAAACGAAAGAATGCTCTATAACAAATTTACCTCAACGGCTCGAGCCGCCATTAAAGGAACTCTGATTATTGGAGTTGTGCAAGGTTTTCTAGGCTCTATTATTTTTATAATCGCCGGAGTTGAAGGCGCTTTGGTATGGGGCATCATAATGATAGTGGCGGCCGCTGTTCCAGGCGTTGGTTCATCAATTGTTTGGTTGCCGGCCGGAATAATAATGTTGATTGCCGGAAATGTCTGGCAAGGCATGGTAATAATAATCTTTGGTGCCACTGTAATCGGCACAATTGATAATTTATTACGACCATTATTGATTGGCAAAGATACCAATATGCATCCTCTACTAATCCTATTCTCTACTCTGGGAGGAATCGTGATGTTTGGCATCTCCGGATTCATAATCGGTCCGATTGTAGCTGCGCTGTTATTATCCATGTGGGAGATGTACGCCCATCACTATAGGAAGGAATTGTCTAACAACTAAAAAATTAAACAAATAAAAAAACAGGTCGGCTATCGATCTGTTTTTTAGTTGCGGGGCCCGGACTCGAACCGGGAACCTGCGGGTTATGGGCCCGCCGAGCTGCCATTGCTCTACCCCGCGATATTTGTGATCTTAAACTAGAAATTGCTTTGTAGATCCTATTTAGAACAAGAGCGGTAGACCGGATTCGAACCGGCGACCTTTTCCTTGGCAAGGAAACACTCTAGCCAACTGAGCTACTACCGCGATACATTGGTTGATATATTAAAACAAATTCAAACTCTTGTCAAGATAGAATTTGCCAAAAAACTATTTTTAAGTAATAATTAATGACACAACCAAATCAAGGGAGGGGCAATGCCCAAACTCAAGCAGGACAAAAAAACTGAAGTTCCTTCAACCAGAGAGTGGATTGAAGAAACGATGTATCAGTTCAAAGTAGATGGAGAAAAAATAGTTGACGACGAATCTCAAGACGATTCGTCAAAAATACCGGATGAAAAAAAATAGTCATATATCCTTTCTCTTCCATCTGTTCCTGTTTCATGTACGGGCGCACTCCAGCCCGTCTAATTCTTTGTAATAATTGTAAGGAGTTATCATGTGCTGGAGTTACTAAAAAGACAACCTATTTGGGCTGTCTTTGAATTAACTCTTGCTAGATTATTTGTAAATATGGCCATTAGCAAAGCTTCTATAACCAGTTGGTTACTGTGATTCATTAGAATACTAAAACCTACAATCTTTCTAGTGAATAAATCTAGTATAGTGGCCAGATAAACCCACTTATTGTTAAACTTAGCTATGTGGGTAAAGTCAGAAGCCCAGATGTGATTGGGACACTGTGGTTTGTCTTCAAAAAGCAGGTTGGTAAATATCTTATCCTTTTTTAGCTTAATATACTTGTATTTTTTGCCTTTTCGTCGGTATGGCTTAATGCCAAACATATTCATCACTCTTAGTACTGCTTTTTTGTTTCTGCCTAAATAGGTGGCTAGTCTTTTGTGTCCATAGCTAGGATGGTTTTGCAAGGCTAGTTCTATCCTGGTCTTTAACTCCCAATCTTTATTTGGTTGTTTGTGGTCATAATACAATAATCGTCTTGAAACTCCCATCATCTCAGCCAGCTTGGTCTTGTTAGGACCATTCATAACTAATTCTTTTTTTGGGACTGACTAAGTTTAACAGTAATTTCTCCGACAAGCTCTAATAACATCTTGTTTTCTTTTTTTAATTTAGATACCTCACTCCAGGTTGGTGCGTTGTTAACGCCTTTAGCCAACCAGGTGTAAATTGTGTTTGGTCTAATACCGTGCTCATCAGCTACCTGGCTGACTGAGATCCCGTCAACCTTAATTCTTTTTAAACAAACAAAATTAGCAGTCAATTTTGTGTGTAATTTAAAAATAGTATACAATTACTCTATAAATTTTAATTAATAAAAAATATGATAAAAGCTATTATATTCGACATGGACGGTCTAATCGTTGACAGCGAACCTTTGCAGTGTTATTGCTACACAACCACTCTCAAAAAATTTGGAGTTGAACTAAGCGATAAAAATTTCTACAAATACTTTACGACCCAGGGATTAGATGTACACAAATACGTAAAACAAGAAAAAATAGACTTAGATACAAATATGGTTTACCAAGAAAAAAAGAAATTATATAAAAAAATACTCAAAGAAAAAGCTCGACTGTTTCCAGGTGTTAGCCAAACAATTAGACTGCTGAAGCAAAAATTTGAATTAGGTTTAGCTACCAGCTCATCAAAAATGGCTGTAAATATAGTATTAGGTTCAAATAACTTAAAAAAATACTTTTCAACTATAGTAACTGCCGAACAAATTTCTAAAGACAAACCTGATCCCGAGATATTCTTAACGGCCAGCAACGATCTGAACATAGATCCAAAAAATTGCCTGGTTTTAGAAGATGCTCAAAAAGGTATAGTGGCAGCTCATCGTGCTGGTATGAAAAGTATAGCCATCCCCAATAAGCATACTAAAAACAATGATTTTAGTCTGGCTACACGAGTGTTAAGCAGTATTAAAGAAATTAATTACGACCTAATAAACCAACTATAGCTACAATAACCAAAAATACCGCTTATTATAGCGGTATTTTCGTATGAGCGGGGTAGTGGAGGACGTGCGAACTGGGGTGATGGATAATTTGTGTAAGGTTAGGTGAATTTGGTTTTACATACACCCCTTCCACACTATATATTTTTAGATTAAAAAAAAACACCTTGATTAGGTGGAAATGTGTCTGCCCGCCCGTGCTGGCGATACCAGACATGGGGCGGGTCTTTGTTGCCCTCCCATTTTTTACATTCAGACACCTCCTCAACTTTCATTTTTACCTCTCTTCCGCATTTCATGCAATAAACTCAATGTTTCTGCTGGATTACCAATTAATGCATTCAAAACGTAAGTAGGACTTTTTTTGTACAACCACCCAGCTACTCTTTCTGCGTGAGTAACAATCTCGCTCGGAATAGGTAGTTCTATGAGAGGCTGGCCTTCCTCATTTATGAAACCACTTTTTCTAAGTGCTTCGTCTCTCCATACAAAGTTATGTACGGTGACATAATCCCCACTCTCAGGATCTTTCTTGGGATCTGTATTGAGTATAAATCTATCGCTCGGTTTGGTGAAAGGATATTTATCCAATTCCTCAACACTTCGCCATGAAGCAGATAGACGTATAGCATTTACAAGCGTATGCTTATTTTTATACCCAACTCTACGAGCTAATTCATGATTTATGTCTTTGGTTGAAAAAGACACCGCCTGCATTAGTCTACAAAGATGAAGTAGGCGTCTTACCTTTCTCTCATCCTGCACCAAAATATTTCTATTCACCTGACACCTCCATTAGGCAAAATGATTGTCTAAAAATAGATTACCATCTTTTGTCAAAAAACGCTAATACCTAGATCCTGGGTATTAAAAAAATACCGCTTGTTTTAGCTATATTTTCGTATGAGCGGGGTAGTGGAGGACGTGCGAACTGAAATAGTTCCTAATAGGTGTAGTACTAGGAACTTTAAATTTTTAAACTGATATCTTTTAATTCTTTTTTGATAACTGAATCTGGTGTTTTCTGATCGTTGGTATATTCTACTTTTTCAGTATAATCAATATCTTTAAAATAACTTAATTGTATTCTAAATATCTTCTCATTAAATTCTTCTTCAAAAATCTGTTTGGCCTTTTTCGTCACCGATTTTATACCATACTTATCTTTCATAATAAAATATAGGTCAACATAATCTTTCCATTTAGCTCGCCTACCTAGGGCATATGCCTTCATTGCTGCCAATGTTTTTAGATCAGGTAATTTTATAATATTTGACAACGATTTAGAAAATTTTATTTTAAATGGATAAAAAAGAAAAGTAATTTTTACCCCATTGACAATAACCGTATACTCATCTTTCTCATTAATTAATACCTTATCTATATTAGCAACTCCTTTTATCTTACGTCGAATATCACTCGGCTTAATTGGCTTATTAGAAAACAGATCAAAATCTATTGATTGACGATGACCAAGTTGTAAGGCGATAGCTGTACCACCAACTAAACCAAAATCTTTATTAAACTTCTTTAATAAAGGTAGTAGTTCTGTTTGTTTTTGGTTCAATACTTCTTTATGCATGTTGCTTAAAAAACAATTTAAAATAATGAGACACTTGGGGTTTGAAATTATTTCTTTTCTGTTTATTTTTCTTTTTAAATATATCAGCCGCCTTTCTCATGCCCAATATTTTTACCATTTTTTTAACATCATCAAAATCACCGTAGTTAAGAGTGGCTTCTAAAATCGCATCTTCAGAGAGTTCATCATAATTCTTTGTATACCAAACCAGATATGGTCTCTTTTTTATAAATTGCTGTATGGTCATATGTGTTATTTTAGCATATTTTAACCTGTTTGTCCATCAAAAAAAGCGGGGTAGTGGAGGACGTGCGAACTGGGATTGTTGGGGATTTGTGCAAGGTTAGGTGAGTCTAGTTTTGTACACACCCCTTCCACACTATATACCAGCCACTAAATTCTTTTTGTAAATTATGCTTTCAAACTTTTTTCCTTTAATACGGCTCACTTCTTTGTATCCATTTTTAACATAAAAATTTTGAGCTGCTATTTGTTTATCTGTTGTGTCTAGCTGAATTTGATTATAACCACTACCAACGGCTTTCTCTTCTAATTTATCCAACATTAACTGACCCAAACCTTTTCTCTGATATTTTGGTAACACTCTCATCCTTTTTATTTCAACATTATTATTATCTACAACCTTTAAGGCTCCCATCACCACTATTTCGTCACCTGATAAACCTACTAAAAAAGTACCGCCACCACTAATATACTCATGTTGTATATTTTTCAAATCATCATCCCATGGCCCACTATCAGCCAACGCACCAGCGTCTTCCAGAACTTTAATATGTAAATCCCATATCTTATCCTTGTCAGAATCCTTGTATTGTCTTATGGTGATTTCTCCCATGCCCGTCAGTTTAAATAAAATAATCCAATATCTCCAAAATACCATTTTCATCAACGTCACCGCCGATATATGAACGACTCTTCTCTTTGGTCAAAACTAAATCCTTTAAAGCTTGACTGGCGTTTCCCATAGCTGCCCCATATCCGCATTGCCCTATAAACTCCCAATCACGTTTGCTATCACCTACGCCAAGCATATCGTTAAGAGACACACCAAAATTCTCCGCAATCTCAACCGCTCCATGGCTTTTAGATATACCTTTAGGAGTAATACCGCCAAACTGTAAAGGAAGGATTACTGGGTGGACTCCCCAACCAAGATTTAGACTGTCGGTAAAAGGCTTGAATTTATCTTCAAAGATATATCTATCTTCTCTGTCTTCAGTAACAGCCAATATCCTAACTACTTTTAAAGAAGAAATCTCATCTAGTAAAGATTCAACTACTTTTGGTTCTCTTTGTAAAACATGAGTATGTTTATCAGTAATATGTCGATACTGGCTTTTCTGGATATAATAATCCTCAACTGTATATAACTCAGTATAAACATCTTCTTTTAAAAGCATTTCTAAAATACTTCTTAAAATAGTTTGATCGATACTGTGAGTTTTGACTATCTTGCCAGTAATTGGATTCATTATTGCTCCACCACCATTAACAATATGAACATTATCCAAATTAGCTTCTCTAACTATTTTTTCAATAGCAAAATACGGCTTAGCTGTACAAAGACTTATCGGAATACCACCTTCTTTTATTTGTTTTAATCTTTTGATTACATCAGGATGTGGGTCGGGGGAGTTAACTCCTTTTTTACTACCCACGATAACACCGTCTATGTCTAAGATTATTCCTTTTATAGTATCTAACATGGTGTAAATATTATTTATCTAACATACTCATATCATCAAAAACAGCTTCAATATTATATCCATCTGGATCTAATACATAGGCTGCATAATAACCTGGATGATATTTAACACGGTAACCAGGTTTGCCGTTATCTTTGCCACCAGCTTCAATAGCCGCTTTATGGAATTCATTAACCATTTCTTTGCTGGTAGCAGTAAAAGCTAAACACGAAAATGAAGGTGTTGTAACTTTGTAATCCTTAACCTTTTTAACCCAAAAATCTCTATGACCTTCTTTGTCTATTACCGCATATCCGACAGATGTATAATCTATATTTTCATCCTTGTCTTTTTTGAGTATTTTATAACCAAGTGGTTCAAGTGCTTTTGAAAAAAAATCCTGACTTTTTTCAAAGTCGCTTACTCTTAATGTTATGTGGTTTAGCATATGAATCATTTATTAAATATAACTATTTATAACTTGCTTTTAATCTCGCCACAATAAAAGCAGAACCCAGCACTAAAACTAAACCAACTACCTGTAAACTACTAAAAGAAGTCCCGATAATAAGATGATCTGAAATAGCTGTTATAGCTGGTGAAACAGCCAAAATAGTTGCGGCCAAACCTGGTCCTACTTCTTGAATTCCTTTATAGAAACTTACAACTCTTATCGAAGTTAATACGCCAGAACAAATCACCCATAATATACCATATTGAACAGTGTGTATGCTATCTAAACCAATAAAGGGCAAAGCTAACAATAAAAACAGTGAGCCAAAGATAAACCTACCAAAACTAACAGTTAAGGAATGCAAGCCAGACATTATCTTCTTAGCGTAGACATTGCAGAAACCAACCATAGGTATAGTTAAAAACAACAACCAATCTCCTTTGTTGGGCAATTGCATAAAACCATTACTGGTAAGTAAAATCAAGCCAAAAATCATTACTGCAAATGTTGGGTAGAATAACTTGGAAAATCTTTCTTTGATCCACAGAAAAGCAATTACTAAAGTGGCTGAAGTATACAACCCTTGCATTATCCCTTTATTGGTAGCCGTAGTATATTCTAGCGCTTGTATACTTAGAAGAGCCATTAAACCTGAAGCCAACATACCAATAATAGCTACTTGTTTAATGTCGGCTTTTTTAAATTGCAATTTCTTCTTCTTTCTTAACGAGAACCAGAGAATACCCACAAATACCATGGCAAATGATATTCTAAAAAAAGTAAAAACAGCTGGATCAACCCCAGCTTCAATACCAAGCTTATCGGTAATGTGAGTAAAACCGTAAGTGAACAAGGCTATTATTAGATAGAAAATACCTTTAGACATAATTATAGTTATTATCTCAATTCTATCATCTTTTGCGGGAAAAATAAAATACCGCTTAGTATAGCGATATTTTACGCTGATCGTAATATGCCCCCACCCTCGTCACACTATATATTACAGCTCCTCACTATTACTCCACTTTTGAAATTCCATCATACTAAATATGTGGATTAATTTATCATCAATTTGATCCCTTAACCACTTCTCCGCCCCTTTTTTGTAACCACCTCCATCTAACACAACTATAGTTGAACACGGATATCTTTCTCTGATATTAAGTACAAGATAAGGAAATTTTTCATCAACAGAACCTGCAGACTGTTGCCACTTAGATTCAATAATTAAACACTTCTCGTGCTTTTCTGGATGATATATAATGAAATCACAATATAGCTGTGTTTCATACAGACTTTTAGCAACTGGATACTGCACCGTAAAAACTGGTTGGTAAGAACTTTACTTACAGGGACAAAAAACTCTTTATTCAATTGGAAAAACCATATTTGGTTCTTAAAAATAGCCTAGAAAAAGAAGAGGTCAAAAAAGCCTTGTGCGAACTAGGAATTCTAAGCTTAGTCAAGCAAAAAACAGCCTCATTTCAGACTGCTTTTTCGGTCCTGAGCGGGCGACCGGAATCGAACCGGCGTAACCACCTTGGAAGGGTGGAGTAATAGCCATTATACCACGCCCGCATTATTACCAAATTATAATTGGTTTTTTTAATTTAGTCAATAAAAAAACCAAGTAGCTTGGTTTTTTGACTCTCTCCCTTTTAAATATTCTTTAGCAAAAATACTTGAAAGGAAGGCCTGCTTCGAAATACATCGGAACAGGCCTGAGATACGGAAACCCCAGACTAACAGCCGGGGGGCCACCAGAAGTCGCCAACCACGACGGCCAGCTTGGGCTTAGGACTTACCTCCTCATCATCCTTCCTTTCCTGGTTGTCGTCATGGGACTGTTTGGTCAGGTTTTTGAGCCCGGCCAAGACGTCATCTGCCGTGATACCATACAGATGTGACATGATCATCCTCCTGGTCTTCCGACCTTGTTCTGGTTTTTCTGACATTCGGTAAATAGGCGAAAGAAAACACTGGATTTAATCACGCGCTTTCTTTCGCCTATTTATACTGTTTCAAAGAGCTAAATTAAAAAAACCTCGCTTTCCGAGGTTGCTTGTTGATAAGAATTTATTTATGCATTAACAAGACGCCTCGGAGCAGAGGTTCCAAAAAAAGAAAAAGGAGTAGCTGTTATTTATCTTGTAATTCATAGTATTAATACATTAACACAAGCTAAAATCACTGTCAAATCAGATTGTGGATAATTATTATACAATCTAACAGTTGACTTTTTTGTAAAAAATCATATAATTAAGCAAAATATTTAGGAGAGAACAGAATGACCGAACTATACTACGGCAATATGGTGCGTCTGCAATCCAAACTGGCACGAGCTAGGGACGATCGCGACGCCGTACGCGGGCTTGCCCTGGTGAGCATCATCAAGATGATCGAAACGCAGGCCATGGCATTGGAAAGATTCTCCAGCGAGATGCTGAAATGGGCAGATCACTGGAGAGACTAGAGGCAAGCAAGGGGGATGTTCGCGGTTCTGTTCGGGCCCCCGGATAGACGCCGGGGGCCCGAACAATACTTCAACTTATCCACAATTAACATTTGACGAAAACCATCACTGTGTTAATATATTAATACTATGGAATATATAAAATCGCAATATAATGTTATTATTAACATTGTTATTAACCACTCAGCGGTGAGTTAGTGATTTTGCGTATTACATAGATCATTAACCACCGCGCAGGTGGTTTTTTAGTTCTTTAAAATCGTGATATTGGTGAACGAGAGAGTATATAATCAAATATATCTTCTCGTTCACCAATATCCGCCGAATCAACCAATTTCCCTAAAAAGGAGAAGTGCTATGAACTCGTTCGGAGAAATCGCTCGCAACCAGAACACCAAGGCCACAAACAGCCAGAACTGCCAGTGCAACAAGCGTGACTGGGTGCCGGGCATGACCCCGATCAACCCGGGCCCGCCCCACGAGGACATCCTGTCCCGTGACATGCTCATGGCAAACCGCGTGTGATATAACCGATTATCAATCCACCTACGGAAAGGAAAAAAGATGCAGGACAAAACGGAAAATCCAACACCGCGGGAAGAGAAAAAAGCACTGACTCTGCGAGAAATTCTCGACAGGGCGGTGCGGTCAAACGAGGCCCCTCCCCGGCTGGAGATCCAGGAAGAGTGGCCATTCAACGGCCACCCGACCGAGGACCGCAGTACCTGGATATAGGGCAAAACAGCCCGACTATCCAACCACATCCGCCAGGCACGCAACCACGCGTGCCTGGCCATACTATTGCCAATCAACCTATGGTTGGTAATAGTAAGGCTAAAAACCTCAAAATCTTGACAAAATTGCCAAAATATGCTATAATATATACTGTTAGCTACACTTGGCTGACATTTTATTTCTAAACACAAACCTATGTGTGATTGTGACTGCGATAAGCCAGTAGTAGAAGCTACACCAGAAACTCCGGTAGAAGAAACACCGGCAGTAGAAGCTACACCAGAAGCTTAACAAATACTTCGAAAAAACCTCCGGATTTAATCAGGAGGTTTTTTTAATACTTTTTACTCTGAAATATTTTACTCTGAAATATTTGTTAATTTGTTCTGTATTTGATATAATATCCCCAATATGGGTAAAAGACGACGCAAATCAAATTGGATAGGACGCCTCAATCTAAACCCCGACATTAATCGGGGAATTTTGGCTATATTATTATTTATCGCCGGAGGCTTATCAGCCTTAAGCTTCTTTGAAATGGCTGGCGTGCTTGGACATTTTATTGATGCCCTATTAGCCATCAGTTTTGGACAAGTACGATACATATTTCCTATAATTTTATTATTAGTGGCCGTACTAATTATTAAAGACCTGGATTATGATTATCAACCAACACACTGGCTCGGCTCGATATTATTTTTCTTAAGCTTCAACTCAATCGTGCATTTAAAAAATCCTGTAGTAGAAATGTGGAGCTTGGCTGTTCAGGGTCAAAGTGGTGGTCTAATTGGATTTTTATTAGCTTGGCCTTTAGGAAAATACATCAGCTATTGGGGAGGATTGGTAATATTAATTGGATTGATGTTAGTCTCCATAATATTTTTATTTAATACATCTCTGGCTCAAATAGTTGAACTGCACAAAAAAATGTTTTTGGCATTGGGATGGATAGGTAAACAAATAATAAAACTATTTTCTATTTTCAAACGTAGCGATGAAAAGAATGCAAAACTTAAAATCAAGGGTAAGTATCAAGAACCTGAAGAAGAGTATGAAGAGGAGGAGGAATATGAATACAAAGATGATGAAGAAGATGATACTAAAACTTCATTCAAAAAACGTGGTTTGGGTAATGATGAAGAAGATGAAGACGAAGAGGATGATGAGGAATATGAAGAACCTGACCAAGAAGATAAGATGCCCGTACAGAAACCGAAAATAGTAATCCGCGATCTTCCTTCCCTAAAATTATTATACACATCCAAAAGCAAACCAGCGGCCGGTGATATCAAAGCCAACGCCGAGACAATTAAAGAAACATTTTCCAACTTTGGAATTGATGTCAGCATGGGGGAAATAAGAGTAGGCCCAACTGTAACTCAATATTCTCTAAAACCATCCAAAGGAGTAAAACTGGCGAGAATAACTACCTTGCATAACGACCTGGCTTTGTCTTTGGCCGCTCACCCTATCAGAATAGAAGCGCCTATACCAGGAAAATCATTAGTTGGAATTGAGGTGCCTAACCAGAAAGTAGCTATGGTAAGTTTGCGCGAACTTTTAGAAAATAAAGAATGGAAAGACCGCAAAAGTAATATGAATATCGCTTTGGGAAAAGATGTATCAGGCAAAGTCTGGCTTGCTGATCTTCCTAAGATGCCTCATCTATTAATCGCGGGTTCAACAAATTCTGGTAAAACTGTATGCATAAATACCATTCTTTTAAGTATGCTATACCAAAATACAGCTGAAACTTTACGCATGATCATGGTTGACCCTAAAAGAGTAGAATTAACTATGTATAATGGCATTCCTCATCTACTTACGCCGGTAATTACTGATGCCAAAAAAACAATAAACGCTCTGCGCTGGACCATTAATGAAATGAATAGGAGATTTGATTTGCTTTCAAAAGCCGGCCGACGCGACATTAATTCTTACAACAAAAATGTAAAAGAGGTTCTGCCACATATAATATTTGTAATTGATGAGTTGGCTGATCTCATGGCAATGTCTGCCAGTGAAGTGGAAGCCGGCATTATCCGCCTAGCACAAATGGCTAGGGCTGTTGGCATACATTTAATAGTGGCCACTCAAAGACCAAGCGCCGAAGTAATAACAGGATTGATGAAAGCAAACATTCCAGCACGCATAGCCTTTTCTCTACCGTCACTAATTGATTCACGAACTATCTTGGACTGCGCCGGAGCAGAAAAATTACTTGGCCGTGGCGACATGCTCTTTCAAAGCGCGGACATGTCAAAACCAAAACGTCTGCAAGGTGCATTTGTATCTGAAGAAGAATTAAAACGAGTTATTAAACATCTCAAAGGAGGAGAAGAACCAGAATACGAGGAGTCCATTATTAACAGCGATATTAGCTCGGATGGCAGTACAATGAATATGTTTGGTGGCCATGATGATAATGACGCCAAATTTGAGCAATCAAAAGCCATTATTTTAGAATCTGGCAAAGCCAGCGCTTCTCTTCTACAGAGAAGGCTAAAAATTGGCTATGCCAGAGCCGCGCGAATTTTAGATCAATTGGAAGTGGCCGGAATAGTTGGCCCGGCTGAAGGAGCAAAACCGCGCGAGGTATTTACTGAACACCTAATGCCAAAATCCGAACCTGAACTAGATTATAGAAAACAAACCATGGATGCCGGAGGTCCAGCTATTTTTGACGATCTCAAAAAAGAAGAGGAAGGGGAGGAGGAGGAGGAGGAGGAGGAGGAGGAGGAGGAGGAAGAAGAGGAAGAGGAAGAGGAAGAGGAAGAGGAGGAAGAAGAGGAAGAGGAAGAGGAAGAGGAAGAGGAAGAAGAAGAAGAAGAGGAGGAGGAAAAATATTAATATGGCAATTTTTTGTTTAAAAAAATTAGAAAAATCTATCAGGGTAGGAGAAAATTTCAGACACACAAGAAAACAAAAAAAAATCTCTTTGGAACAAATAGAAAAAATCTCACGCATTCCCAAAAAATATCTACTAGCCATTGAAACAAATAAAATTAATAATCTTCCATCTGGCAAAGCTCATTGCGTCGCTTATGTAAAAAGATATGCTGAAGTATTGGGATTGCCCGTCAATAAAACGGCTTACCAATTCACGCAAGAAGCAGACCTTGATAATTACAAACCATCCCATCCTGGAGGCTATATACATATCAGGCCAATCAACTCCATCGTCCTGTGGATAAAAAGAATTTTTATAAGCCTGGCTATTTTAAGTTTTATTGGTTATTTGGTTTGGCAAATCAACGGAATTTTAAAACCGCCCAAATTAACAATTTTCACACCAGTTGAAGGTTATGTTTCCAATAGTTTAATCATTAAAATACAGGGTCAAACCGAAAAAGAAGTCAGCCTAACCATTAATGGCAAAGAAATACGAGCTGACGGCAAAGGCACATTCCAAACTGAAATAGACTTGTCAAAAGGTCTTAATACCATTACAATATCAGCTACAAAGAAACATGGCAAAACAACATCCTTAACCCGGCATGTTATTGTAAAACAAGAGATTATTGACTCGACAAGCATAAAATGAGATTTTAGAAATATTTTATTAAAATTTTATTAAGATTTTATCTAATAGATTGTATAATGTGGAGGCAGGCTTGGACCTGCCATTAATTAACTAAAGTACCAATATGCCCAAGCAGACACCAGAAATGGAGGAAAAACTAAAAGTAGCGCAAAGCGCTATTGACCAAATCAAAACCAGATTTGGAGAAGGATCCATAATGAAGTTTGGCGAAGCCAAAACCATGCAGGTAGCAGCTGTGCCAACTGGATGCTTATCTCTAGACATTGCCCTAGGAGTGAAAGGCGTACCTCGTGGACGCGTGATTGAAGTATACGGCCCTGAAGCCAGTGGCAAAACCACTATTGCCCAGCACATTGTGGCTGAAGTACAAAAACTTGGAGGTATTGCCGCCTTTGTTGATGCTGAACATGCTCTTGACCCAGACTATGCAAAAAAAATCGGCATTAATGTAGATGAAATGTTAATTTCTCAACCAGATACGGGTGAACAGGCCCTGGAAATTGTAGAGACTTTGGTCAGATCAAATGCCATAGATGTGGTGGTGATTGATTCCGTGGCCGCTCTAGTACCTAAAGCAGAAATAGAAGGAGACATGGGTGACTCACATATGGGATTGCAAGCCAGATTGATGAGCCAAGCCTTGCGCAAGCTAACTGGCGCTGTCAGTAAGTCAAAAACTGTAGTGATTTTTATCAACCAAACTCGTATGAAAATCGGGGTTTATTTTGGCAACCCTGAAACTACCACCGGTGGTTTAGCCTTGAAATTCTATTCTTCAGTTCGTATTGAAGTTCGTAGATCAGCCCAAATTAAACAAGCTGACAGAATTATTGGCAACCGAGTAAAAGTCAAAATAGTAAAAAACAAAGTAGCTCCACCTTTTCGTACTTGTGAATTTGATATTATGTATAATGAAGGCATCTCAATTTCCGGTGATATGCTTGATAACGGCGTGGTTTACAAGGTAATCAATAAATCCGGCAATTCATATACTTACAAAGAAGAAAAACTTGGCGCTGGAAGAGAAGTCGTAAAAAAATATTTAAAAGAAAATCCAAAGTTAATGAAGAGCATTAGAAAAGAAATATGGGAAGTCGTGGAAAAAGGATTGCCACCCGAAGAAAACGAACAGATAAAAGAAAACTAATTTTATACAAAACAAAACGAGGCCGGTAATGGCCTCGTTTTTAATTGTTTTTATTTGGGAGGCAGTCGAGAGATTCTTTTCTTTACAGTTTTTTCAGCCTCCCTGCCATTGACATCAAACATAAATAAAATCAATACCAAAAAAGTAGTAAGTCCGGCTAGAATATAATAACCAGCTCCAACGCACATCCCAATGGCCGCCGACATCCATAAGCCGGCAGCAGTAGTTAAGCCTTCTACATGATCTTCCCGCCTTATTATCATCCCAGCACCCAAAAATCCAACTCCGGTAACAATACCCGAAGCCACTCTGGCCACGTCATTAGGAAAGGCAGTCAAAGAAAGTATGGTAAATAAAGTTGCGCCTGCGCACACCAACGCGTAAGTTCGCGGGCCAGCCGGCTTATGCCAGTGCACTCTTTGCCACCCCAATATTCCACCAAGCAACAGGGCCAATATTATGGGCAATAAATAATTTAATTCTTTATAAAATAATACAGACATATAAAAATAATTAATTGAAGACTAAATACATTATATCATTCTTTTAATTTTTTTACTATTAAAAAAATAAATTTGTCAACGGGAAGTTAAAATGTCATACTTTCAGGGATTTTAAAATGTCATACTTGGCTGTTTTTGTTTTACTGCCATCATAACGAAAGATCTTTGCTTCCAAGGATGGTTGTCTGCTGGTTTATGAGCCTTTGACTGATT
>JBDROJ010000022.1:0-26966 GCA_043810165.1 bacterium | reverse complement strand
CTACTTCAACTCCGAGGTCAACAGCAAGAACTACCCTCGCAAGTCACAGGAAGCCAGGGTCATCCGAGCCTGCTTTGTGGAGGGTACTGACCTCAAGCCCCGCCAAGGTCGGGTCTACCGTGATGTTGCCAGGCAGGAGTTCCAGTCTGGCGAGATCAAGAAGCGGTTCGCCTACGGGGACGAGGCCATGGCGATCATCGCTAAGTTCAAGAAGCTTGGGATTGAGACTGCCTGGATGGTGGCTTTCATCGAAGGCTCTGCCGGCGCGTTCTTCGTCCGCAGGGTTGGTGTCGGGCGTAGCCTCCTTCGGGGCTCCGACGAGTGCTGGTACGTTGTCAGCCTGTTCCTGGCGGTCTGCGAGTATGACTCTCGGATTCTTGGTTCCTCGGCTTTTGGCCGTGGCACTTAGACCCTTGGGTCGTTTTAACCCTGTCACTTCGGTGGCAGGGCTTTTCATTTTTAATATATTTGCCAAAGTAATAAAAATAGGTTATAATGCCAGTAGTCTTAAGCCTTTTCGGTTTTAGAAATTTTAGGTTACATATATGGGCGAACAAATTGAACAATCAGAAAAAACAAGCCAGGAAAGTTTTAAAATCAAGTTGGCTCGCAAATTAGCAGAAGCGGGCGTGTTTTTTTTGGAATTGGTAAAAATAGTGGTTTTGGCGGCCATTACCATAGTTTTGATTCGTCATTTTTTGTTCAAGCCTTTTTATGTAAGGGGTGCTTCAATGGAAACCAATTTTTATGATAAAGAATATTTGATAATTGATGAATTGAGCTACCGATTTCGTGAGCCGGCCAGAGGCGAAGTAATTGTTTTTAAATATCCGGAAGATCCTAAAGAATATTTTTTAAAAAGAATAATAGGTCTGCCAGGGGAGAGGATTAAAATATCCAATGGAAAAGTGGTGATCTATAATCAAGAATATCCTGAAGGAACAGCTTTGGATGAAATATATTTGGATGATGAGATTTTTACTGATGGAGAAAAAGTAGTTAGTTTGAACAAGGATGAATATTTTGTTTTGGGTGATAATCGGCCAAATAGTTATGATTCTCGGCGTTTTGGAGCCATTCAGAAAAATGTGATGGTCGGCAGAGTTATTTTTAGAGGCTGGCCATTTAATCGGGTGCAGATTATTAATTCACCGGAATTATCAGTTTAGTTATTAATAAATTAATTATGCCAAAGAAAAAAGATACTAGTGAAGAGATTGTTAAAAAATCTCCTAAGATCAAAAAGAAGGTGGTTGAAAAAACAACTGGCAGTCAAGTAAATAAGTCTGTTGGTAAAAAATCGGCCAATTCTGGTGCAGGAGTCGAAGGCAAAAATACCAAAATCAGCAAGCCAAAATACAGCTTGTTGCGCGGTATGCATGATATCTTGCCAAGAGAAGAGAAATATCAGGCTCCTTTCTTAAAAATAGCTAATGATTTGGCCAAGCATTTTCGTTTTAAAAAGATTCAGACTCCGGTTTTGGAAGAGGCAAATTTATTTATTCGTTCTATCGGGCGAGGCACAGATGTGGTGGACAAAGAAATGTATACTTTTGAAGATCGCGATAAGAAAAAAGTTTGTTTGCGTCCGGAAATGACTGCTTCAGTGGCCAGGGCGTATATGATACATGGATTATGGAATATGACCCAACCGCTTAAATTGTGGTATTGGGGGCCAATGTTTCGGCATGATCGTCCGCAAGCCGGTCGTTATCGCGAGTTCAATCAAGTTGGTTTTGAAATTCTTGGCAAGGCAGATCCTGTGATTGACGCTGAATTGATTCTTTTGGCTTATAATTTTTACAATGACTTGGGCATGCCTGTAGAGGTGCATATTAACAGCATCGGTACTCCGGAGGAAAGAGAAAGATATAAAATGGCTTTGGTGGAATACTACCGCAGCAAGCGCAGTTATTTATGTGAAGATTGCCGTAAGAGAATAAATAAAAATCCCATGAGGCTGTTAGATTGCAAACAGAAGCAATGCCAGCCTATCAAAGAAGAATCCCCACAAATTATTGAATGGTTGGATAGCGAATCAAAGAGTCATTTTGTGAAGGTATTGGAATATATGGACGAGTTGGGCATACCTTATGTACTCCGCCACAGTTTGGTGCGTGGCCTGGATTATTATACCAGAACCGTATTTGAAATTTATCCTGCTATTATTGAAGAAACAGAAGGATCAGATACAGAATCTTCATTAAGCAAACAAGAGGCCTTGGGAGGTGGCGGTCGTTATGATCTATTAGTTGAGCAGATGGGGGGCAGGCCAACCCCTGCTTGTGGATTTTCTTTGGGCATAGAAAGATCAGTTTCTTTTTTAAGGAAATGTTGCGAAAAAGAAATTTGTAAATTGGAAAAGCAGGAGTTTGATGTATTTGTAGCTCAACTTGGAGATCAAGCCCGCCGACGTGCACTTAAAATTATAGATGAGTTTAGAAAGAGCGGAATAAGAGTTGATTTTAATTTGAGCAAAAAATCGTTAAAAGATCAATTAGATATGGCAAATAGCATACAAGTCCCATTTGCCTTGATTTTAGGCCAAAAAGAAGTCCAAGATAATACTGTAATAATTAGAGATATGGAATCTGGAGTGCAAGAAATTGTTGATCAAAAGAAGGTTATGGGCGTATTATTGAAAAAGATTGGCAAAGTTTGACTAAAGTTTGACTAAAATGAAAAAAAGTAGTATTATAAATATATTAATTTAAGTTAATCCATCAAAGGGAGGTGGAAATTTGTGTCAGAAATAAAAAGAAAAAAGAACGAGTCATTTGAGGCTTTTTTACGTCGTGTAAAAAAACGTTGGCAACAATCTGGAAAGATTCTACAGGTGAAGAAGATAGGTTTTTTTCAGCGTTCTTCAAGCAAGACTACTCGCAAGAGAAGCGCTTTGCATCGCTTGAAAATGTCCAAGAAGATAGAGTACCTGAAGAAAATAGGAAAGATGCCAGAAGATAAAAAAGGTTATAGATAATGGGTCTAATCCAATAGCCTAAGATGTTAGTTATTAACACGTTAACATGTCATCAAGGGGGCTAAAACAAAAAAAGGCAATTTGTTTTGTCGTGATTTTTGTGATGATGGCCTTTTTTGGTTGTTGGTTAGGTTTTGGTACTCATGCTCAAACTACTACCAGCAGTATAACCGAAGGCGTTGATATCATTGAAGGACCATTGGGTCTTCCGGCCACAGACATCAGATTGATTATAGCTCGAATTATTCGAGTGGCTTTGAGTTTGCTGGGAATTATCACGGTTATATTGATGATGTACGGTGGCTATATGTGGATGACTGCCGGTGGCAATGAAGAACAAATAGGCAAGTCCAAGAAAATATTGATTAATGCAGTCATAGGTTTGCTTATAATTTTAAGTGCTTACAGTATAGTATTATTTGTGATGAAAATGTTAGGGGTTGGAGATAACTCTGCGCAATTTACTAAACAACCGCCTGGGTCCGAACATTTTCAAGGTAGCGGTGCTTTGGGAAGGATAATAAAAGATCATTATCCAGAACGCGATCAAACAGATGTGGCTCGCAACACTAAAATAGTAATAAGCTTCTTTAAACCAATAATGGCAAGTAGTACCATTGATGATACTAATGGTAACGGTATTTATGGCGATTGTCTGCCCACGACACCGTTTGACTGGTCAAATGAACAGATATGTGATCGTTTAAAGACAGGGGATGGTAAACTGGCTCAAAATGGCATTGCGGGTGGAGAATTAGATGATAAGTATATTAATATTACCGATGCCAAAACAGGACTGCCCATAAAATCAGCAGTGGTTTTGGCGTCCAAAAGCACAGTTAAGGGCGTAACCGGTGTTTATATTCTAGTAATTAAGCCTTTAACTGATTTATCCAAAGACACAGGCGGTTATCTTGGAAGTCCTACTGAAGATTTGGGTTATAAGGTGCATATCGGTCCTGAAATAAGATTGGATGACCCCATAAATGATAATCCTAAAATTTTTGAAAAATCCAACTTAGGCGATAATTATTATGAATGGCAGTTTATTTGTGGCACGTCCCTTGATCTGACTCCGCCCACAGTGACAAGCGTTTATCCGGCTCAAGGCGATTCGGCTCCTAAAAATAGTATTATCCAAATCAATTTTAGCGAAGCCATGGATCCAACCGGTCTGCAAGGAAGCTTTCAAGATAAAACAGGTTATTACCAGTTGGAAAATGGCCATATATATCTGAAGTCAGATAATAGTAATAAACAAATTGGCAGTTTTACATTGACAAACGGATACCGCACTCTGGAATTTGTTTCAGACAAGGAGTGTGAACAAAAAAATGCTTGTGGCAATACCATGTTTTGTTTGTCAGTTTGTGACAAGTCTGGTGTTAAATGCGTGAAATATCCTATATATAATATAGGCAAGCCAACTACTTGGGTGGAGGCTGATAATTTTAATATACTGGTTAAATCTGCCATCACTCTCGGAGGTCAATCTTTTGAAGCCAAGCCTTTTTCTGGAGCCATGGATTTGGCAGGTAATGCTTTGGACGGCAATAAAAATAGCAAGGTTGATACTGCGCCGACCACCGGTTCTGTATTTCCGGATCAAGAGAAACCCGATAATTTCTACTGGCAGTTTTATATTAGGCCTGAAATTGATTTGACTTCTCCGTTTTTGTCTAAAACTACTCCAGGGCCAGATGCCAGCTATATTGAAGCCAATCATGAATTGAGCATGGAATTTAGCCGGCCAATGCGTGCTGATGCAATGTATAACATAAAAATAGAAGAGTATGCCACCGAAGGCGAACAGAGCAAAATCCCGATTTGTTATGTTCCTCGTACCAAAATTTTTGCCAATAGCACTTATGTTGAAATTAGGCATTGTCCTTTTTTATTTGCCAAACGTTTTTATTATATTCCCACAGTGCCTGCAGAGGTGGAAGATGTGAATTTTAATTGTTATTATCCTGGCAAAGGTCCTGACAGCTTAGATATTAGCGACCCTAGCAAGAGTTCTAAAATATGCGACGGTCAGAATAATTGTTGTAATGTCAGCACCAATACTCCTGGCCAGAAAGACTTGTGTTGCAATGGAATGGTGCAGGGTTTTGGATATAACTATTTTAGCACTACCACTTGTGCGAATGTTTTAAAAAATAATTGAGACTTATAACATTAATAATGAAAATGACAAGAAGCCGATTTAAAAAAGTAATTGTTTCATTATTGGCCACAGTATTTGTGGGCGGGCTGTTTTGGTTTTTTTCCGGCGCTGTTCAAGCACAGACATTGGATCCAAGCTTGGGCTTAGATCAAGTGAGCAGTACAATAGGCTTGCCGTCCACTGATATTAGATTGGTGGTGGCTAGGATTATAAGAGTGGCGCTTGGATTGTTGGGTATAATTGCTGTGATTTTAATGATTTATGCTGGAGCGGTTTGGATGACAGCCGGAGGCAATGAAGAAAGGATCGGCACAGCCAAAAAAATAATGATAAACGGTGTGATTGGCTTAGCTATTGTTTTATCATCTTATGCCATTGTTAGTTTTGTAATTAATAAATTAGTGGAAGCCACAGTTGGATATCCTGCCCATTGTACTAATGGTATCCAAGATGGCGACGAAACTGACAAAGATTGCGGTGGAAGTTGCCCTGCATGTAAGATTGTCAAACCGCCGGTTTATCCTTCTTCAAATAGTTTTTATATTGCTACTTTGCCGAGTGGCGGTCCTATATGCATCCGCAATGTTCATCTAGGCATTAGTTTTAATAAAGCAGTAGATTTAAATACAATTAATACTAATACCATTAAAATAACAGATGAATACAATAAAATTGCTACTGGTACTTGGAAATACAGTGACAGTACTTTTACAACCATTGAATTTGTGCCTTATGGTGATTGTGGCGATGGCGGAGTTCCGGATTGTCTAATGGCTTCAAGCACCTATATCTTAAAAATTGATAAAAATAATTATAAACAAATTAAAACTAAAGATGGAAAATTAAGTTTGGAGTGCAAATTATTTAGTCAAGGTGCTGGTTGCGGAGATGTGAATTTTATCACAGGCAATAATGTGGATCGAAATCCGCCAGAGATTCTTTCTTTTGAAATTGACGCAGAATCTCCTTTTATGCCAGGTAAATTATATATAGGAGACAAACTTAGAGCTAGGGTCAAATATAAAGACGATAATGGTCTGCAAAAGATAAATATATATGCCGGTGGAACTTATTTGGCGGTTAGCAAGTCGCTTACAGGTTGTCATACTACAGGAACGGAAGAACTTTTTTTCAGCACCGATGGATGGCAGGCCACCAAACATAAAATGGAAGCAGTGGTTTTTGATTGGACCATGGCCAAGGATTCTACTAGTACGGAAATTATTTTATTGGAACAATGCAAGACAGATTCGGATTGTCCAAAAGGCGTGTGTATAAATGGAAAGTGTGTGGCAAAAACCACTATCATGGGAGTGTCGCCAGATCCGAAAATAGGCGGAGCCGTTGGTACTTATGTTTCTATTTCTGGTTATTATTTTGGCGATAAGATTGGTAAAGTATATACAAAAGACAAATTTGGTAATTGGATTTTAGCAAAATTGGCTGATTGTGATCTGGGTAGTTGGACAGATAATCAAATAATAATTGAAATTACAGTCGGCACGGCTACATCCACGCCTTTTCGAGTGGAGACAAATTCCAGTATGCAGGATACTGATAAAATTACTTATGATCAAGATGATACTAATAACAATTATGGCCCGCCAATAGCCGATTTCAAAGTGAATGACATAATTAGGCCGGGATTGTGCCAAGCTGATCCGGCATTTGGTCCAGTTTATCAAAAAGTCAGTTTGTTTGGCAAGAATTTTGGCGCTAATGTTGGCGAGGTTTGGTTTGGAAACGAAAGAGCTGTTATATATCCTGCACTATGGAAGGATATAAGTGCTTCCACAACTGTTCCCGGAGTTTTAAGTCAAGGTGCAGTGGCTATAAGTTTAAAACACCAAAATGGCTATTCAAGTAATGGGGTTAGATTTGATGTTTTGTCAGGCATTGACCCAAGCGCGCCTTTTATTGAGGGTGTAAGTCCGACCAGTGGAGCTCGCGGAGAATATATTACAATTACAGGCAAGAATTTTGGAGCCAATCAAGGTACGGGCGAGATCTGGTTTAAGAGAAATGGCCAAGGCACTCAAATTAAAGGCAGTTTTGATTTTCCAAAAGATTGTCAATCAGTTGTTTGGAATGACAATAAAATTATCGTTAAATTTCCTAAGACTAGCAGTATTGTTGGAGATAGTGATTATACGGTGCAGGTTAAGCCTGACGGTACTAGTTCAGCCAGTCCAGCTTATGAATATTTTTATTTAAAAAATCAAGCTGAGCCAAGACCGGGTATTTGTAAATTATCGCCGGCTTCCAGCCCTCTACCATTGCCTAATGCGCAGGAGATAGAGTTGATTGGAGAATATTTTGGCACCAATCCCAGTTTTTATTTTTCTCCTGACGGAAGCAATCAAACCCCTGTTGCTAATCGGTTGAAGTTAAGTTCATCATATTTTAAATTAAGTTTTAAGGCTGATGGAGCTGATGTGTCTACCATTACTCAATTACCTGTCAACACAAACAGCGGTCCGGTTGTTGTTTATAAGAGTCAAGGAAATCAAACTAGCGACCCTGCCTATTTTTCAGTTCAAAGTTGTGTTAAAGACGGATCTCCTGACAACAGTCTTTGTACGGTGGCCGGCTATTCAAAATGTTGCGGTAATGGTACTTGCATATCGCCAAATGACCTTTGTGCCGGTGAAAAAAGATGGTCCGCATATATATGGCGTTTTAGTACAAAGGATATTCCGAAAACGCCAAAGGTAATAGAATGGTGCCAATATGGCGATAATAGTCGTTTGCCTTCGCCATCTCCCAATATCAAATGGAGACAGCCTGGAATTCAAATTGCAAATGATCATCAGTACAATGCTTGTTTAGGAGCATTGGTTACGGTTGAGTTTAACAGAATGGTTAATGTTGTGAATATTGCGAGCGCTGGAGATTTGGTAGTAAACGAGTGTGCTCCAGCTGATTTTGACGAGGACAATAAAACCTGCAAAAAATATCAACCCGTAGCCATGATAGATGTCAAAAGCAAAAGTGATGCACAGGCCACGCCTTTGGAAAGCAGTAAAACAGGCACTGCAACAACCAGTTATATTCAATTATTTCCCAAGGCCGGTGTATGGAAAAAGGACAGTTGGTATCAAGTGGTTTTGAAAGCAAGCTCAACCGGCAAAACAGGTATTTCAGCCGGTAGTGGCATTAATAAAGTATTTTTGGCCAAAGATATGGCCTGTGAAGTTAAAGATTCAGCTTATTGTTTTTGGTTTAAAAGCGGAAATCAAGAATGTATTTTGAGCAAAGTGATTGTTTTACCTTATAAGTATTGGACAACAGTTTTAGAACAGCCCATCACAGGCCTGTCATACAGTGGTCATGGTTTGAGTTCACAGCGCTGTATTATGATGGATGTGGATGGGTATGATTGGCAATGGAGTTCTGCTAATATAAAATATGCAGATATTTATGGAAAGAGCCAAATTAGAAGTGGAGTGCAAGCATCTTCATTGGCCAATACGGTCGGCATTTTAACGGCAGATGCTGTTGATATTAAAGCCACAGCTTCCACAGGCACTCCTTTAAAGAGTTATACAGGCCAAAGTCCATTGACCATTGATCTGACCAATCCAAAAGTAATAGGGAATTGGCCGGATTGTTTGGAGGCTTGTCCTAATGCAGAAATTGGGGTGCAGTTTAATACAACCATGTCCACATTTAATTTGTATAATGGTTTGGCGGTGCGTCTATATGAATGTTGGGACGAGACTTGCTACACTACTAATTTAGTTTCCAGCACAGCTGAATTTAAAAATAATACCAATAATACCATTATTGTTATTAATCGCATTATAAAAAATGATAAAGGATTTTATGAAAAAATCGGGTTGGATCCAGGATCTTTATATCAAGTTGAGATATCTGAAATTAATAATGATAAAAATACAATTGATCATGATCCGCGTTTGCTTTGGACAGTAGCTGAATTGTATAGTCCCATATCTAAAAGCAAACCATATAATAAGAAATTTATTTGGCGTTTTAAGACAAAAGAAAATCTTTGTGAAATAGATAAAGTTATGGTTGCGCCAGCTAAATATGACGCCAAAAAACTTAATGATATAATGCTTTATTCTGCTCAACCTTATTCCCAGGGTGATAGTTGCGATTTAGATGGACAAAAATTGAATGCTTGGAAATACAATTGGAGCTGGAGTTCATCTGATCAAAACGTGGCCACTACCAAAGCAATTACAACTTTTGGTATAGGTAAATATTGTAATAGTGACTGCTTGAAAAAGGGAAGTACACTACCAAAAGGTTCTAATTATCCGATTTGTGGCAATAACAAACAAGAAGCAGGTGAAGATTGTGACCCACCTAATAAAAAATTAGGGTGTAGTTTGAGTTGTTTATTTATGGGCAATTCTAATTCTACGACTACTACTTCTACTGTACCAAATGGTTTTTGTGGAGATGGGCATATTGAAAGTAGTAAGGGAGAAGAATGTGACCCTGGTGATCCAGCTCTAAAACTTGGGTGTTCAGATACTTGCCTGCATATTGGTTCCACGCCAAAAGACAAGGTAACCAAGGCAGGCCAATCAAC
This sequence comes from bacterium, assembly GCA_043810165.1. GTDB lineage: Bacteria > Patescibacteriota > Patescibacteriia > Magasanikbacterales > GWA2-37-8 > CAYHSR01. The sequence continues at coordinate 17,258 of JBDROJ010000022.1, read as the reverse complement.
CTGCGGGAATTCTTGGGTGGGATTGGGCGAAGATTGTGAAATTGGTATTGAATCTAGTTCTACTTTGCCGGTTTCATCCATGAATTGTACTGCGAACTGTCTTCATGCCGGCACTAAACTTTCTAGTAGGTGGTGTCAAGACAATATAGATCTTGTTGACCCTCTCCATCCTTTTGCTGGTTTTGAAGCAAACGAGTATAAATTAGCTTGTAACAATTCTATTAGTTTATGCAGAGATGGAATATATGATATGGAAGAAGATCCAGCATGTGAAGATAAATTTAATCCAGATTATACTTCTTGTAATGAATATTGTTTAAGGCCTCATTGTACTCCTAATACCGAGGGTTGTGATGACAAGGGGTATAATAAGGGATCTTCACTGTATTACAGCAAACCATCTTTTTGTGGAGATGGTAACCATGATATTGGAGAGGATGAATTTTGTGAAAAGGATAATTTATTTTTCAAGCATTATATTGTTAACCCATGGGCTTTGACCACAGGCGTTGGCAAGAGCAAAATAACAAGTGGCGATCCTCCAGCTCAAACTACAGATATTACTGCTGTTGTGGAAACAGGTAAAAAAGGTAATGGCGAGTTCAGAATTCCTTGCGGGTATAAGTCAGAGGCTGAGTGTAAATATTTGGGAAGTAACATGGGGCTAGCTAATAATTCATGCTGTTATGAGAAACCAAATTTGGTTTATGTTTATCCTGGAACTTCTACGGTTCCGAATTATGTGGAAAAAGATGTCTGTCCAAATACCAACATTGAGGCTATGTTTGACAAACTCATTGATTTAGCTAGCCTGCCGGGAAATTTGATTATTGCTCGCGGTATTGGCGCAAATTATTCAACCACACCTAATGTGGCAAAAGATATAACAGAATTCAAAAATATTTCAAATGTAAAAGTTGTTGGATCTTATGCTTATGCCACTGGTTATGATGGTTTGCAAATAGCTGATGTATCAGATGTACTTAAGGCCAAGGTAGTCGGTTCAATCAAAATAAATAATATCCCTTATTTTACGGGTTTTGAAATAGTTGGCTCATATGCCTATGTGACAGCTGGTAATTTAGGTCTTAGAATAATTGATATTTCAGATTCAACCAAGCCAAAAGAAGTGGCTTCATTTGTTCCAAGCGGAATTGATTATCGCAATATCAGCATAAAAGGAAATTATGCTTATGTAATTGACGCGGGCAAAGGTTTGGATATAATTGATATTTCAGATTTATCTAAGCTTAAAGTGAATAACAGATTAAATGGAGTTTATTATTATATTGATATTTATGGCCAACATGCTTACATAACAGGCGGAGGTAATGGCTTGTTCATAATTGATATTTCAGATCCGACAAAAGCTAAAGTGACTGGTAGTATTAATTTGGGAGTAAATGCAACATTTATTGATGTTGTAGGAGGTTATGCTTATATTTCAGCAGCTGAAAAAGCCCTGCGTATAGTAGATGTTTCTGACCCGACTAAACCAAAGGCAATAGGTTCATATACTCCTCCTGGCACCCCTTATACTTATTATAGGGGTATTGAAATAAAAGGGAATTATGCTTATGTGGCTGATGGACACTATAATTTGCATATATTTGATATAAGTGATCCAGCTAAGCCGGTGATTAAAGAAACTATTAAAACCAACCAAACTTCAAATCGAGGTCTGGCTGTTTCTGGAAATTATGTTTTTGTTAGTTCTTACGGTGCTCTTATAATAGTAGATATAGCTAAATACACTTTGAATTGCGAGGGCGATAATGATGTAACTGCTTTGCTGGCACAAGCGCAAGCAGGCGATCAAAACAGCGACCCTTGGTATGAACGTTTGTGGAAAAAAGTTAAAAATTTCTTTGCTAAAGCTTTTGGAGGTATGGCCACGGCCGCCAATGACGAACCTATTAAATGGTGTGCTGGTTTGGATTCTGGCACAGCTGTAATAACTAGTAGTAGTATCTCTAACCTCTCTAATATAAAAGTTAATTTAGATAAAGTTTTGGCTCTTGATACACATTATGCTGTGATTTTAAAAGAGGATATTAGCGATGTTAAAGGTGTAAAAATCGGTAAGAACCCTGGTACAAACAAGAACTGGTATTGGCGTTTTAAGACTGATAGCAAGATTTGTACAGTGGATAAAACTTTAGTAAACCCTTCCGAAGTTTATCTAGATAAATATGGCGCAACCAGCAGTCTGATGGCTCAAGCTGTAAGCGGAGATTCAAATAAAGGTTATAAAAAAATACAGCCAATTAAAAAACAATACTATTGGGAGTATGAATGGAATCCATATAATATTTATGTAGCTTTTGACAAGCCCACTACCACGGAAAATGAAGGAAATATTATTACTGCACAGAATCATAATGGCGAGATTGACTTGCGCGTGCAGGCCATAGTTTCTGAAGATATTTTCAATTATAAAATTGGTCCGCAAGGCATCTTGGGCAAGTCGCATGTTATTGTTTTGCTTTGTTCCAATCCATGGCCTCCTAAAGATCTATATATAGGCACAAAAGGTCCTTATATTATATTTCCGTATAAAGATGATTTTGAAAATAATGACCATTTTGATTGGACGGCTTTGTCTTTTGACAATAAAATCAGCGAGCCTTCTCCGTTTGGCGGTTATTTCAATTTTAGCACTTATTATTGTGCAGATGCCGGCGGTATGAGCAAATCAGACGATCTGCCGTATTTGCGTCCGGCCGTACAAGTAGATAAAGATCTATTGTCGTCAATCACTACTTTGAAAAGGTTTTTGTTTACCAGTGATAAAAATTTGAGCGATGTGGCTGGAATACAAATATTTGCCAACAAAAAGCATTCAACCTTGGCTGAATGGTATCAAGATGCCATGGACTCACCTGCTACCGGTTTAAGCAGTACAAAGATTGATGGATACCCGGCCATTACTGATGGCAACAATATTTATGTTGATGTATTAAATTATTATGGCTCTCCAACTAATACATTGTATTCAAATATATATTTATTTAGTTTAGCTTCCGGTGCTACCACAGAGATGCAGAATATTTTTAAACAATTAATATCTAATTTGAAATTTAATACCAATTTAAGCAATTTTCAATTTTGTTCTAAAAAAGTTGATAGCGAGATGACTTCTAAAGTTTGTAAAGATGATTTTGATTGCAATATGCTGGCCGGAGAATTTTGTTCAGCTCAAGTGGATAAATTAAAGCGTAATTTCCAGCGCTTAAATGACTTATATGAAATTGAATCGGATATATACAATTATGGATCAGCACCATTGTTGGACAGCGGAACTTTATTAAAAAATCAAACAATAAGTACATGGTCGTCTTGGTCTGAAAAACTAGCCAAAGACATGGGCGTAACTCTACCGGTTGACCCAATTAATAAATTGGGCAAGGCAGGCACTTGTATTGATGACCACAACAAGTTTTGTCTGCAAGATAGTGACTGCAAGAAAACAAGCACTTCTACCTGTTCATTTCATGATGCCACCACCGGTTGGAGCACTGAAAAAATAGAAAATTCTCATGATAGGCGCTTGAGTTTTGCCTGCAACACCACTTCTCTGGCCTATCGTTATTTTGCTACTTCTAGCGACTACCAAATCAGAGCTAGGCTTGAAGATCCTTTTGGCAATAATATAGCTGATTTGGACAAAAATATAGTTAATTGGAAAAAAGATTTTGTGTATTATTATACTACCAATGTGCTTTTTGAACCTAGCGGTATATGCACGCAAAATGAAGAAATACGCACTGATAACAATGGCGTTTGCGGAGATGGCCAAGTCAACAATACCAATGAGCAATGCGAGCCACCGGGCAAAACCGACTATACTCCCAAGGATATAAAAGATAAATGCACGGCCACCACTCCTAATTTAGATTACAATGTTTGTGATAAAAATTGTCAATGGTCAAAGGCCACTATGAGCTGTTCTAAATTTGCTGAATGTAATAATGGTATAGTTGAATTTGGAGAAGACTGTGATTTTGGCAAGGGGAAAAATGGAGAATACAATGTATTTTGTGATACTAATTGTAAAGAAGATCTTAGTCCGTCCAAAGGAAGTTGTGGAGACGGAATATTACAATTAAAAAACGAATATTGTGATTACGACATCACTGGGTATAGTTTGTATGCTAAAAATAAGAAAGATTCTTGCAATTCTGATTGTACAAAATTTGGAGAATATTGTGGAGACGGTGTTGTTCAGACAGCTCATGAAAAATGTGAACCAAATCAAAATCAATCCTGCAAGGTAAAAGTTAATGGGGTTGAGTTGACTGGCGAACAAGAATGTAAAATATCTTGCGATGGTTGGGAAGAGTGTACTACCACTGCTAAAACTTTAAGCCAAAAACTTCCAAAATGCGGAGATAAGATTATTGATGCAAGTACTGGCGAACAGTGTGATTTTGGTGATCCTGATCTTGTTGAAGGTGGGCTTAATGGCAAAGGTTGTACGCCAAAATATGGTGAAAGCTGTTTAAAATGCACCACAGAATGTAAAAAAGAGTGGGAGGACATAAAAGAATGGTGTGGCAATGGTAAAATAGAAGGCCCTGAAGTATGCGAAAAGGATTCAAGTGGTAATATTTATGTGGCCAATGAGAAAGTGTCTGGCGCCGGTTTGATTGATTTGTATATCAATGCTAATAATGGATATAAACTAAAAACTTGTTCAGCTGAAGCTGTGGGAGATAACACTTATCAAAAGGGAAAGAAAGATTGCGCAGTTGATTGTTCATATGTGACTAATGATTGTGTTAAATGCGGGATAGACGATAAAAATGGCGTGCCAGTACAAGGAGAAATAATAAATGTTTTGGACCCGAAATCCAAGAATCCGCTTTGGGGCGGAATAAAAGATCCTACACCCAAGTATTTTGTGAATGATATGTTTTTTTATGACAAAAATCAGCCCGGACAAGATGGCACCGTGGTTTTGGATATGTCCACTAAACATATTGCTTGTTCAAGTTGGACTAAAAATTCATCATCCACTTTTGTTTTATACAAACAAAGTGGTGGTTGTTACGCGCGTGAAGAAAAGGCATATATAAACAGAGAAGCAATTTGTTCGGCCGAGCCAAATCCATATATTATGATTATAAATAATGATAAAAAACGCTCTCGGTCTTTTAGTTTGTATTCAAACATGGCCATAAAAAATGAACCATGGAAATATGATATGGTATTGTCTCCGGTAATACCGTTAAATAAGCCAACCAACGCAATACCAGCTGGCGCGCCTGTTGCAAATGCTGATCATCTAGCTAAAAAATGGCATATTAGGGTAGTAACTAGTTGGGTTAACGGACCAGAGTTTATATCCGGAGCAGCCATTTCTTCAAAAAATATTTCTACAGTTTTAAACCCTGTCAGCACGGATCCGGTGTTTAATGAATATGTTGGCAGTAGTTTTAACATAACTACCGGCACCGATTATTACAAAACAACAGAGAAAGTTGCTGACCGAGCGTGGTATCATGGTTATGGTAAAACAACCAATGAAACCAAAGTTGAATCATTCACCTTGAATTTAAATGATACACTAGTTCCAATTACATCTAATGGTCAAGAAAGGAAAAGCAATTACGCATTTTTTGTAAAATTACCTAAAAGTATAAAGAGTGGAATTCATGAGGTAGACAGCCTACAGAGCGGTTTGAAAGTAGATGTTTATCTGCCTGAAACGATCAATGGTGGTGAATGGGATTATTATCGTCATTTTGCCAAACCATACAGAACATATTATTTAAGTCTTGCCGAAGCGTCTATTAATAGCACAGCTCATTATTGGCATGTATTTAATGTAAAATCGGGTGGTACGCAAGCCAGCGCTAGCAATATAGTTGAAGTTGGTGTTAAAAAGCATGGGCAGATTTTGACTAAATTAGATAATTTGGAGTATGACTTACAGAAATAATTATAATTAATATGGAAAATAGCAAAAAAAAGATCGTGATTATTATAGTGGTAGTCATTGCTGTTTTTACGGTTATATCAATTTGGTTTGTATTGCGTAATTCTAATACGATTGACAAGCAGACAATCATTAATGAAAAACAGCAAGTTGTTGAGGTTGAAAAAGATATGGCTGTTTCAGACCAAGCCATAACAGATCAAGAAAAAATTGAATTTAATCAAGCTATTGAAGAGACACTCAAAATAGACAAGGATTTTGATGGAATTTTAGATCAAGATGAATCTAAATATGGCACAAGCGTTACTTCATCAGATACTGATGAAGACGGATTGTTGGACAGGGATGAAATTTTTAAATACAAGACCGACCCTTTGAAAGCAGATACTGATGGCGATGGCTACGATGATGGGCAGGAAGTTAGGAATGGGTACAATCCAAATGGAGAAGGGAATTTATAATTAGCGTTTATGTCATTGCGAGCGCAAGCGAAGCAATCTCGTCATCATAGAACCAACGAGATTGCTTCGTCGCTCCGCTCCTCGCAATGACAGAGAACCGCTCGCAATGATAGAGATATTCATTATAAACCAATAAAATTAGAATTAAGATAGTTAATTTATAATAATATGTTTGACGATGCCAAGAACACGGCTTCTCCGCCAAATAATTTACCTGTTGAACCGCCTGAAGATATTTTTGCAGGAGTTGATAATCAAGCAAATGTGCCAGTACAGAATCCTGACTTGTCCGAATCAATCCAGGAAAAAATACCAGATGCATTGTCTGCCGGTCTTTTAACCAAAAAACAGCCAATGGCCAATGAAAGAAGCCCGCTTGATTTGGGCAACCAGGCTCAATCACTCAATCAGATGTCTGATTACAAAGTAAGAGAACCAATTCTGGGCAAGGTGTTGTTTATTATTTTAATATTAGCAATAGTATTTGCGTTAGTTTTTGGAGTTTGGTGGGTTTATTCTGGTTTATCCGAAAAAACAGTAGTTAATGATCAAATAACGCCTGAGACGATTGTGAATAAAACAGAACAAACAGTTGTTCCTGTTGAAGATTTTTCGTCGGCCACATCTACCAGCCAGGATGTGTTTGAAGATGAAAATAAATTAGCCCTACCAACTTCCACTAGTACAGTCATTGGCAACCAGATTAATAATGATAATATATTATTTGGAGAAACAGTTGATACTGATAAAGATGGGCTAGATGATATTAGAGAAGAACAAATAAAAACTAATCCTAATAAAGCAGATACTGATGAAGACGGCTTGAGTGATGGGGATGAAGTGTTGGTTTGGAAAACCGATCCTTTGGATTCTGACACTGATGATGACACCTATCTTGATGGGCAAGAGATAAAATTTGGTTATAATCCGCTTGGTCCAGGCAAATTATTTGATTTGCCTCAAACCATTACTAGCCAAGAATCAACTAGTACTAATTAATTTATTTTCAAGCGAAGCGAGGATAAAGAAAAATACAAGTATTTTTCTTTATCGAGCAAGCGCAGATAAATACCTCGTGGCTTGCCGCGATCCTTACGCAAGTGTAGCGAGCGCGGGTCCATGGCTTGCCATGGAATAAATACCTTTTATTATGTTTGGCAAGAAAAAACAACCGGACCAGCCAGAAGTTGAAGAAGACATCAAGGCAAGAACCATACCAGCGGATTTTTACGCGGGTAAAGATCCTGTAATAGAATTCAAAAGAGTGCAAAAATTGGTTGAATTAAAAGAAGAAAGCCCGTTGACGCCAAAAGAAAAACAGATATTTCAGAAGCAGTCAAAACATGGACAAGACAAGGATTTGTATCCGGTTAATCTTTTTGCCAATAAAAAGTTTTTGATCATTTCAGGCCTAAGCTTGTTTGTGGTTTTTATAGCCAGCGCTAGCATGTATTACTGGTATGACGCTAAAAAGTCTTCACAAGGTCAGCCAACACAGATCCAAATAGATGTAACTGAATTGTCAGTCCAGCAGGTTGTTACAACGAGCTTAGAAGATGTCTCTGCAACTTCTATTGATTCTATGGCAAATACCACTACAGATGATCCGATTGAAGTTTCATCTAACGACACAGTAGATTTTCCTTCGTTGTTGTTAGGTCTCGGCCCTGATTATGATGGTGATAATTTATCAGACAAAGCAGAGGAGATATTTGGCACAGATCCATCCATATATGATTCGGATGAAGATACATTTGCAGACGGACATGAAGTGTTTTATTTATATAATCCAAATGGAATTAAGCCGGAAAGATTGATTGATTCAGGAAAAGTTAAGATTTACGTTAATCCCGTCTATCAATATAGCTTGTATTATCCGGCCGATTGGCAAATAGGCAGTGTAGATAAAAATCAACAAGATATTTTATTTAGTACATTAAATGGAGAGAACATAGAAGTAAGAGTCATTGAACACCAAGGCCAGAGTTTTGAAGATTGGTTCTCTAAATGGGCCAGAGATGAAAAATACGCGCAATTAGAAGATTTTACCAATGTCTTTATTGAAAAAGCCAAGCGTCGTCAAGATGAACTAGTATATTATTTTATTGATGATACTTATGTTTATGTGATTGTATATCATGCGGGCATAGATAACACAGTAAATTATCGTTCAATCATAACCATGATGTCAAGAAGTTTCCGTTCAGCTGGTAATGAGTTTGTTAAACAATGGGCAACTGTTTATGAAGAAAACACTGACACATCGACTGTTAGCGAATTCAATACAAGTACAGAGTCAGCTACAACCAGTAGTTAGAATTAAATATTATGATTGAAGTAGATTTTACAAAGACCGTAGAATGTATTTGGAACCACAAAAAGATTAATGAGATAGTTTTGCATATAGCCAAAAGAGTTGCTAGATTAAAAGGTTGTGTGGAAATAAACATAGTTGGCGAGCAGGCCATGAAGAAAATAAACCGTTGTTATCGAGGGCTTGACAAGCCAACAGATGTTTTGGCTTTTGCCTGGCAAGAAGATGTGTTTATCAAAACTGAAAATCTAGGCCAGATATATGTGTGCTATCCGCAAATTAAAAGACAAGCCAAGCATTTTCAAACCACTGTTAAGGAGGAATTTGTAAGAATATTGGTGCATGGGCTTCTGCACTTAGTTGGATACGATCATCAATCGGAAATGCAAGCTGGTAAAATGTTTGCCTTGCAGGAGAATATAGTCAAGGAAATTAAGTAAAGTCAATTCAACCAATGATGTTTTCTATCAAGCGATTATTAAAAAGTTTTAAATCAGCCGGCAGGGGCATAGTGTATGTTTTTGAGAATGAACAGAATTTTCGAATCCAAATTTTTGTAGGTATATTGGTTATGACAATGGCCGTGGGCTTTCCATTGCGTACTTGGGAAATGATTTTGATGATTTTATTGATTTTGATGGTTTTGATAATGGAAATATTGAATACAGCTTTAGAAAAATTAAACGATTTATTAAAGCCAAGATTACATCATTATGTATATGTTGTTAAAGATATAATGGCCGGAGGCGTTTTGCTTACCTCGTTGGTTGCTTTGCTGATTGGATTGATTATTTTTATTCCATATTTGGTAAAATTGTTTAAATAAGGTATAATATCTACGGATGTCTGTTTTTGGTTAATTTATACTAAAGTATGAAAAAGAGACAAGGTAATTTAATTAGCGGGCTGGATATAGGCTCAAAAAATGTGCGCATGACAGTCGGCCAGATGGTGGAAAGGCCGTCCGGATCGGGTATGGATCTTCAAATTTTAGGAGCCGTTGATTATGCTTCTGAAGGAGTTCAAAAAGGCAAAGTAAATAGCATAGAAGACGTGGTATCTTCTATTTCAGCTTGCCTGGAAAGAGCCGAGAGAATGGTGGGAGTGCCCATAGATAATGTTTGGGTTGGAGTTTCCGGAATGCATACGGTTTTGCAGAATAGCAAGGGTGTAATAGCGGTTTCCAAAGCTAATAATGAGATAACCGAGGAAGACGTAAACCGCGCTTTGGAGGCAGCTCGTTCCATAGCCACGCCTTTGAACCATGAAGTTTTGCATGTTTTGCCTCGTAATTATGCTGTTGATGGCCAATTTTCAATTAAAGATCCGGTTGGTATGACTGGTATTCGTTTGGAAGTAGATTCAAACATTGTTTTAGGCTCGTCTTCGCAAATAAAGAATTTGACAAAATCTATTTATAGAGCCGGTTTGGAGATAGATGATTTGGTATTATCAGTTTTAGCCTGTTCTGAAGCTGTATTAACGAAAAAACAAAAAGAACTGGGTGTGGCTGTGATAAATCTTGGCGCTTCTACCACCAGTTTAATAGTCTTTGAAGAAGGTGAGATGTTGCATGCAACCACTATCGCTTTAGGATCAGAGAATATTACCAATGATCTGGCCATCGGCTTGCGCACTTCCGTGGACGTGGCTGAAATGGTTAAGACAGATTTTGGCGATTGTCGTCCTGAAAAAGTTACTCAAAAAGACCAAGTTGATCTGTATGAGGCTGGTGCCGGAGAACATGAAATAGTTAAGCAAAAATATATAAATGAAATTATTCAAGCTAGAGTGGAAGAAATATTACAAAAAGTGGATACTGAATTAAGAAAAACACAGAGATCAGGCTTGTTGCCTGCAGGCGTCGTTTTTACCGGGGCTGGATCCAAACTTCCAGGATTGGTTGATTGTGCTAAAAGAGTTTTGCGTTTGCCGGCTGTTTTGGGACATTCATTGGATATTACCAGTGTGAGTGATAAAGTAAATGATATGGGTTTTTCCACGGCCGTGGGTTTGGTAAAATGGGGGGCGTTAATGCAAGGCGGAGGTTATTCTTCAAATCCGAGATGGGTTTTCAAGGGTTTTAATAGAGCTGGAGGACAACTAAAAAAATGGTTTAAAACCTTGGTGCCTTAAGATAAAATAGTTATACACACTATTTGTTCATATAAACTTGACAGTAACAACATTGGATTATACACTATATAGCAGAGATTCGTCTCTGTTATTTTATTTACAATCAACTGAACACATAATTTGTTCACATAAATTTTAAAACATATGCCACAAGTAAAGCCAGAGATAGAGACTTTTGCAAAAATTAAAGTAGTTGGAGTCGGTGGTGGAGGTGGCGAGGCTGTTAAAAGAATGGTCTTAAATAAGATACGAGGGGTTGATTTTGTAGTAATGAATACTGATGTACAAGCTTTGCATCATAATTCCGCGCCCATGAAGGTTCATATTGGCAAGGGTGTGACCAGGGGTTTGGGAGCTGGCATGTATCCGGAAATTGGGCGTAAAGCAGCTGAAGAATCACAGAACGAAGTACGCGATACTTTAAAAGGATCAGACATGGTTTTTATAACCTGCGGTTTGGGCGGTGGCACAGGTTCGGGCGCTAGTCCGACCATAGCGGCCATGGCCAGAGAATTGGGGGCACTTACCGTGGCTGTGGTAACCAAGCCATTTGGCTTTGAAGGGCCACAAAGAAGTTCGATCGCAGATAGAGCCTGGGAGGAATTGGCCAAGAATGTAGATGCAATTATTACTATTCCCAATGATCGTATTTTACAAATGATTGATAAAAAGACAACATTATTAGAGTCTTTCAAAATAGTAGATGATGTTTTAGGGCAAGGCGTGCAAGGCATAGCCGAATTAATTACTATTCCGGGCATAATTAATGTTGATTTTGCTGATGTAAAAACCATAATGCTTAACGCAGGTTCAGCTTTGATGGGTATTGGCAACAGCAGTGGAGAAAATAGGGCTGCGGAAGCGGCTAAATCAGCTATCTCAAGTCCGTTGCTTGAACTATCCATTGATGGTGCTAGCGGTATATTATTTACCATTACCGGCGGTCCTGACATGACCATGGATGAAGTTAATCAAGCTGCCAAAATTATCACCAGTTCGGCTTCTGAAGATGCCAAAATAATATTTGGCTCTAATGTGGACGAGAATTTAACCGACACCATCAAAATAACGGTCATAGCCACAGGCTTTGATGACAGGCGGTCATTGTCTGAAGCTGAAGAAGAGATTGAGAACCAATTTTTTTCAACGCCAAACAAATTTTCTACCAGCAATTTCATGCGAAAGGTAAAAAAAGAAGAGGAAGAAGAGGAAAAGAGATTCAAGCAAACTGTACAAAAAAATGATACACTGGATTCTATTATAAATAATGCATCAGTTGAAGAAAACAACCAACGACCGCAAGCTTCGGCATCAAGCAATGAGGAAGAAGAATTAGAAATACCGACTTTTATTAGGAAAAAAATGGGCATGTAATAAGCCATAATAACACCAATATTGATATCCGCCTTGGCAAAAATCCGGGCGGATATTGTTTTTAATGGATAGCTATGATAAAATTAATGTAGTTTAGTTAAATTTTATGCGCTGTCCGGTTTGCGGAAATAAAAATACCAGTGTAGTTGATTCGCGTCCTGCTGAAGGCGGTTTTTCTATTAGGCGCAGACGTGAGTGCGAAAAATGCAGTTATCGTTTTTCCACGGTAGAGGAGATAGAATTATTGGATTTAGTAGTAGTAAAAAGAGATGGTACAAGAGAAACCTATATGCGTGATAAATTGGAAAACGGCATAAAAAGATCTCTAACCAAGCGACCTTATACACAGGATAAATTACACGAATTGATTCATAGTATTGAGAGAGATGTTCAAAAGAAGAAAGTAAGGGAATTGCCAAGCCGAGAATTGGGGGACATAATAATGAAATGGCTGAAAAGTTTTGACAAGGTCGCGTATATTCGTTTTGCTAGCGTGTATAGAGATTTTAAGGATGTAAAGACTTTTAGTCGTGAATTAAAAAGAATATCAAAAAAATGATTTAAAATTATATGTTTAGACATAAAGACAAGAAAACTATTAAAAAGATGGATATATCCAAGATAAAATCAGTTCAAAAAGATTCTGAACTTGAACAACCAATAGAAACTTTGGAAAAGAAACAGAATAGTATATCCGGGCAGGGTGAATTGAAAGAATTATTGGAGAAAAATTTAAAATGGTCGCAGATAATTTATGAGCAGAATCGTAAAATTAACCACAAGCTTTTGTGGGCTGCTCTGGCTGGTTGGTTGCGTTTAATATTAGTTTTAGGGCCATTGATTTTGGCCATTCTTTATCTTCCGTCGGTCATAAAAGAAGCATGGTCTAAGTTTGATAGTATAAGCGGAGTAGTTGATACTACAACAGAACTTAAAGGTGGTCCTTTAGAAGAGTTAATAAAACTTTTTAATTTATCACCTAGCCAAGAAGAAAATACTAAAGAAGCCTTAAAATGATATGATTAAACAAACAAAAATAGGAGCGACTATTGGACCGGCTTGCGGGGATGTGCCTACTCTAATTAAGATGATTAAGGCAGGCATGAATTTTGCTCGTCTTAATTTTTCTCATGGCGATTATTTTAGTCATGGAGAGTTGATGAAGAATATTAGAGAAGCTGAACAAAAAACTCAAGAGCCTGTAACTATAATACAAGACTTACAGGGGCCAAAAATTAGGGTTGGAGTGTTGCCAGAAACGGGCGTAAACATAGAAGTGGGTCAGGAATTGTATTTAAATACCGATAGAAAAAATTATGTTGATCATGAAATCCCGATTGATTATTCTCAATTGCATAAATTTTTAAATGCAGGGGAAAGGATTTTAATAGACGATGGTCATATTGAATTGAATATTCAAGAAATTGATGGGACTAGAATTAAATGCAATGTGATTGAAGGCAGTTGTATAAAATCGCACAAGGGATTAAATTTGCCTGACAGCAATTTGTCAATACCGGTTTTGACTGACAAAGATCGAGAGGATTTGAAATTTGGTGTGAACGCGGGCGTGGATATGATAGCCATGTCGTTCGTTAAAACTGAAAAGGATATATTGGATTTGCGTTTTTTAATAGAACAATATGAAATGGAATTGGGTATTAAGAAAGAACAACCAATTCGTATTATAGCAAAAATTGAGCGTCATGAGGCTTTAATAGATTTGGAAAATATAATTGAAGCTGTTGATGGGATTATGGTGGCCAGAGGAGATCTTGGATTGGAAGTAAAAGCTGCACAAGTGCCTTTGGTTCAAAAAAAGATTATTGATCTTGCCAACAAGGTGGCCAAGCCGGTTATAGTTGCTACGCAGATGCTTGATTCAATGAGAGAAAATTCACGTCCAACCAGGGCTGAAGTCAGTGATGTGGCAAATGCAGTTATAGATCATGCAGATGCTTTGATGTTGACCAATGAAACCGCTGTGGGCAAATATCCGGTTTTGACCATTAAAACCATGGCTGATATTATTAAAACCACGGAAAAATCATCTTATGATGATACTGATCCACCACCAATTAGAAAAAAGGGTGTTAGAGTTGATACGGCCATAAGCGAGCTTACTCGAGTTTTAGCCGAAGAATTAGATGTAAAATTGATATTAGCGGCTTCCATATCCGGAGAAACGGGTCGTCTTATCAGTCATGTTCGTCCGAATTTGCCAATTTTAGTAGGCACCACTACAGATAGAGTTATGCGCCAATTGAATATATCTTGGGGCATCAGGCCGTTTATATTAAAACCATGCCGATCCATTGAAGAATTGGTGGAAAGGGCTATTACTTATATTAAAAAACAAAAAATAGCTAAAAAAGAAGATCTCATGATAGTGGTGGCCGGCGAGCCGGTCGGCCAGGCAGGAAATGTTAATTTGGTTGAAGTGAGAAAGATCTGAAGCATTAATAAACACAAATAGCACGGATTCGTGCTATTTTTTAATTATGTGATTTGTGCTAACGCCTTCTAAGTAGTCGACTAATGCTTGTAAACCCTCCTTTATTGGCCATACTGGTTCTGGTTTTGATTGAACGATTTAGAAGTTTGTTCCCCGCTGACCCGGATATGTTATTTTGAGCATTGTCTCTGTTAGATATGCTTAGATGCCCAACTATTTTCATAGCATCTTCATAATCTCGTTTTGAGAATTCACTATCTCCTTGACCGCGAGTATTTAAATAATTTTTATACAATTTATTTCTTATTTTTTTAATATGATGAGAATTTAAACCGCCTATTCCTTTGGTGCCTTTCATCCCTCTAATATATATTTCGTATGGTTTTAAAATTTTAATAATCGCGTCTATGTTTTGTTTGCTTAGGTTGCCAAATTCCGCATTATATTTGCTTAAAGATATCAATCTGGATTTAAGACTGCTTTGTGTGCCAGAAGGTTGGTAAGTGGTTCTAAATTTACTTCGATTTTTAGAATTTAGACCAGGAAGTTGATCGAACTTTGTAATACTATTGAATAATCCCATAGTGGTTGTTAGCGTTTAATGCCATTTATTTACAAGCTTCATCAGCCCATAGTCCGAGTTTGTCTTTTTTTGCTTGGGCTTGAGCTTGTTTTAATTGATTTTGATATTTTACATCAGGCAGATAAGTATTGGCACGCGCATAGCCATTTTTTACCAAGTACTCGTTTATATGTATATCGTCCACAAATACATAGCGTAATAAGCGTCCATATTTGTCTTTGTCAGAAATATCTTTTAATAGTCTGACTTTTTTTCCTTGTACTAATTTTTTGTTTTCATCTGATGCTTGTTTGCCAAAACATTGTACTGGCAGATCAGGATGTACACTTTCAGGAGCATTAATGCCAATATATCTTACTGTGCCTCCGTCGGCCAATATGATTGTATCTCCATCAATAACCCTGCTGACAATGGCGTATTCTTCAATTAGCTCTCTGTTAGGCAGGTAATACAAAAAACAATACCCGATAGCGCCTATCAACAATACTACGAAAGCAATATATTTTTCGTATTTTATTCTCATCTCGATATATTATATCATAGTTTTTTTTAAAAACAAAATCCACGGATCTGGCAAAATTCACCGTGGGCTTGGTTGTTTTAGTATTAGATATTTGTTAGCTTCATATTAAAATAACCCTGCCTGCCTAGCGGCAGGTAAACCGGCAGGCAGGCCTACCAAATGATGAGTAGAGTCCCTAAAAATGCTTCTTTTGCTGAATTGTCGGGGTTGTGGGACGAAGTGGGAACCTATTTGGCTAGGAATAAGAGTTAGTCAAGAGCCTGCACTACTTGACACAATATCGGATAGGTGGTATAATATAGTTATCCGATATTAATATAAACATATGTATTTACCAAAAGACGTTTTAAATAGATTAAAACAAAAAAAGAAGAAATTGGATTCTTTTCGTCCTCTTGCCAAATCTGCCCTAAATCGTTTACGAGAGCAGTTTGTGATTGAATGGACATATAATTCAAATGGTATAGAAGGTAACACACTAACTTTGCGAGAAACGGCCTTAGTTTTACGAGAAGGCATTACTGTTAGCGGGAAAACTCTAAAGGAACACACTGAAGCGACTAACCATAAAAAAGCCATAGAATTTGTGGAAAAGTTTGTGGTAAGTAAAAAAAGTTTATCAGAAAAAATATTATTAGATATTCATAAAATAGTACTTTCAGACATAGATGATGAATATGCCGGTATATATAGAAATCAAAATGTCCGAATACTTGGTGCTAGGGTAATTCCACCTAATCCATTGAAAATTCAAAGATTAATGGATGAATTTTTTAAATGGTTAGACAAAAATACTGATAATTTACATATTATAGAACAAGTGGCGTTGGCTCATTATAAACTAGTAGAGATCCATCCATTTATTGATGGAAATGGTCGTACCTCAAGATTGATTATGAATTTATTACTTATGCAAAAAGGATATCCACCAGCTGTAATATTGAAAAACGATAGAAAAAAATATTACTCAACTTTGAATGAAGCTAACATGGGGCGATTTGAGCCATTTGTTTTGTTTATAGCCCAGTCAGTTGAACGCTCATTGGGTTTATATCTAGAAACGATTGAACCAAAAACTAAGAAAAAACAAACTGATCTAACTGAATATATATCTTTGATGGAAGCAAATAAAATTTGCGATTATTCACAAGAATATTTAAGTTTACTTGCCAGAAAAGGAAAAATACATGCGATTAAAAGGAATAGAAATTGGCTGACAACCAAAGAGTCTATAGAAGATTATATTAGTAACAAATTAAAACAAACTCCTTAATTTTAGGGAGTTTGTTTTACTGTGTCGGGGTTGTGGGACGAAGTGGAAACCTTTTTGGGCACTGTCGCCAAATACCCCAAATTATCCACTTTTAAATCAACTCAAAAAATGATATAATATAGTCATAATTTAGCTAAATACAGCAAAAACATGACTAATTTAGGAGCAGACAAAACTAATAAAATGGTGTTGTCTACA
>JBDROJ010000021.1:0-25589 GCA_043810165.1 bacterium | reverse complement strand
TATCTTTAGACCCAGTGATGCTTAAAAAACAAATTAATAAAAAGATTAAAATTATTAAAAAATTAGCTAAATAGTATAGTAAGATGTTATATGACCCAACCAATACTATTTGAGTAAGATTATTTGATGACTAAATGCGCTTTTGTCAATCACATATCTGATAAACTTTTACTTCCAATTTGGAATTTTTCCAATCATCAGCCCCAAGGCCGGCTTTTAGGCATAGTGAAGATAAAAATTCTTTTTTACTGGACAAGTCTTCCCATACTTGAGGCAGATAAGTGGCGCCGTAATTGCCTTTGCTTATAATCACGCCGTCAATGCCTGCTCGTAATTTATCAATCAAATCTTGAGAATCAATAAAATCTAATTTTTGAGGTTCGGTTAAAATAGATATTTCTATATCTACATTATCAAATTCATCTTTGGTTAAAGGTGAAAAACGCGGATCTTCAAATCCGGCTTTAACAGCATTGTCAATAATATCCAAATACAGCTCTTGGATGGGCCGAATATGACCCATGCAACCGCGCAATTTTCCATCTAATTCCAAAGTAACAAAACAAGAGCGTTTTTGCTTAAGTTCTTGATCAGGCAAATCGCTCTCATCAATTAATAATTTTGTGCCCGTAGCCAAATAATGGCCTATTGAACGCCTAGCCAATTGAGAAATATATTGTTTGACTTTAATATTAAACACGTGTTTCCAGTTTAATACTATTTATTTCATTCCAACCCTTTCAAAGGCCCTTAATACTTCCAAAGGAATTGCAAAAACAACAGTATTGGAATTATCAGAACTCAAATCATTTAAAGTATTTAAAGTGCGTAAATGCAAAGCCCCATCTTGCTCATGCAACATTTTTGCGGCTTTTGCTAGATTTTCGGCTGCAATCACTTCACCGCCAGCCTTGATAATTACAGCTCGGCGCTCGCGCTCTGCTTCGGCCTGCTTGGCTATTACTCTTTGCATATCTTCTGGCAAAACAACATCTTTTAATTCTACACTGTCCACTTTGATGCCCCATGGGTCAGAGGCTGAATCCACTATCTCTCTTATTCTTTTGGCAGCCGCTTCTCTATTGGCTAATAACTCGTCTAATTCCATTTCTCCAACCACATTGCGCATGGTCGTTTGCGCCAATTGATTAACTGCATAAAGAAAATTTTCCACTTCTAAAACAGCTTTGGACGCATTGGCTACTTTATAATAAATTACAGCATTAATCTTGGCCGAAACGTTGTCTTTGGTGATGGCTTCTTGCAAAGGCACATCCACAGCTTTGACACGCATATCCACTTTCATCATACTTTGGATGATTGGCAAAATAATTCTCCAGCCCGGCTCCTTTGTGGCAATATATTTGCCCAACATAAATTTTACTCCTCTTTCATATTGATTGACCTGGCGGATACTGCTTAAAACTATAACGACCAGTACCACCAAAATTGTATAAGCTATTTGCATATATTTTAAATTAAATATTACTTAAACTCTTGATATAATCTCTGGCAACAGCCCATGCTGCAAGGGTTTGGCCGTCTTCAATTTCTCCATTTTTAACCATTTCTTCAAATTCATCAACTCGACGATAGATGGGCTCTAAAATCTCGCCTTTTTCCGGATGAGGACTATCCACCTGGTTCAAATCAGAACCAACATACAAGCTTATTTTATTTTTACAAAAACTATTGGCCGGTTCATAATCGGTAATTTTTATTAATTCTTTGGCCTGAAACCCTGTTTCTTCAAGAAGCTCTCTGGCTGCAGCTTCAGAAGACCTTTCACCTTGCCTAAGACCTCCACACGGAAATTCTATACCGCTCTTGTTAAACAAATACCTATATTGCCTAACCAAAACAAGCCGTCCATCTAACAATATTGGTATAACCATGGCCGCTCCATTTGATTCGCAGTAAAAATAATCCCCTTCTTCATCTTCGGATAATTGAAATACATCGTGCTTGTAATCGCGCCAAGGGCTTTGATGTATGATTTTAGTTGAGATAGTTTTGAATGTCATATATTTTAAATAAATAATTTAGCGATTTTTTCTACACCCTGTTCGCCGGGATTTTTGATAATTGAATGCATAGAACCTCCCCCGTCTTTTTGCCAGCGTGGCAATATATGCCAATGCACATGTCCAACAGCTTGGCCCGCTATTTCATGATTGTTAATCCCTATATTAAAACCTTCTGGATTTAAAACTTTCCGCAATCTATCCATGGCTTTTTGCAAGCCAATAGCCAAATTTTTCCACTCAATTTCAGGTAGTTGCTCTAAGTCTTGATAGTGTTTTTTAGGGACTACTACTGTATGGCCTTTTGCGTGAGGAAAAATATCTAAAAATGCCAACACATTTTTATCTTCATAAACAGCGTGATTAGGCACTTCCCCATTGATAATTTTACAAAATATACAATTTGACATATTTTTTTATTTATAAACTGTCATTGCGAGCGTGGCATTATTGCCATTGCGAGGAGCGGAGCGACGAAGCAATCTCGTTGTTTCTGTAGAAACTAGATTGCGGAGTTTATCCATAGCGTAGCGAGGGACATCTCGCAATGACAGAAGCGCCGAACTCCTCGCAATGACAGATACACCACGCTCGCAATGACAAGAAATCGCCAATAAAGAATCAATACTTATACACTACATCTTTATTAAAAAAATAACAACTGTTCGCGCTGGTCATTTTTTTGGCCTTTGTAATTAAATCCTGATTTAAATCCTGATTTAAATCAGTATTTAATTGATTAAACAAATCAATCCTTTCTACTTGAGTAAAATTTTCATTAATCGGAAAACCTCCCCCTATTATTTTTTTAGCTGAAAAATATTCCAAAGCCAAAAGAGGGTAAGTGTCGGCTATAATACAATAATTGTCATCATATTTAATTTCAGACCAAATATATTGCATTGCCTTATAATCATTAGTGCTCACGGTTTTAGTATCAGGACCCAATGAATACGAAGCGCTTATGGCAAAAGAAAATAATATTATGGCCAATATTGTTTTTAGGCGCGATTGTTTGGCTTTATTTAAAAAAACAAGATTAATGGCTTGAAAAATTACTAATAATAAAAACAGGCTTAAAACCAAATCCAAACGCCTGGATAATAATTTTTGTCCTGACAATAAATAAAAGCCTATAAAGTACGAAATCCACAAACCCGCGCTAATCAAAGCCAGCCAAATTTTGGGCTTTGACCTGCTGTTCAATAATTTAACCCAGCCTAGTACGGCCAACAATATAATTACTACCATAAAAACTATCAGCCAGATTCTCCAATATAACAATCCATTAATTACAAAAGCAAAATACGGAACCTGATTAAAAACCATATTACCGCCTAAAATATCGTGCGCTCTGGGGCCAAAAGCCAAATAAACCGCGCCAATATTTCCTATAAACTGTTTGGCTTGAGACAAAAAATTTAACCCTTCAAACCAACTATACTTTGTTAAAAATTCAATCAAAGGCACAAACACGGCCGTTAAAAATATGAGAACCGGATAAAATACTATTTTTTTAAGATTAATATTGTTAACCAATTCAACCAATATCCAAGCCACAACAAACAATATTAAGTATAAAATATAGCCAAATAAAGACAGGGCTAATAATACTCCCAAAATTATTATTTGTTTAGTCTGTGGACTGCGCATTCTTTTTAACAATAATATTATCAATAATAGCCAAATTAAAAATCCATAACTAACAGGCAAAGTCATTGACCCCAAGCTTTGCCAAGGAAAAAACAAAAAACTCAGCCAGATTAATAATAAGCCTCTTTTTTTGTGCCTGCCTGCGGGCAAGGCAGGCCAGACAAATATTTTTGATAATTCAAACAAAAGCAAAGGGATAAGCACTGACCACAAGATGGCTACAAGCCATTTATTGACGCTTAACAAAGAAAAATCAAGCAAACGAGCCACAATTACCTCGCTGGCCCATAATTGGCTATAAGACCACTTGCCTGGATTAAGGGCTTGAATAAAAGTTTTTGGGGATGAATCAAATAGAATTACGTTTATAGGCTTTTCTTGTATAATTTGGGCTTCAACAGCCAAATGACGCCACTGATCTGCACCATATAATAATTCATGCGTTAAAGGCAGATAGGCGTGTAATAATAAGCCGTGTAAAATCATTAAAAAAATTAAAACTCTGGTATTTAATTTTGAAAAAATCAACCAGCCCAATATCAAAGTTGCTATAAAAAATATATAGATATACCAGCCCGAAATGGCTTGCCATGGACTATATAATAATTGCCCGGTTTTTGAACTATTTAAAAGATAAAAACCAATTGCAGTCAAAATTAAATAAATTAAAACTCCTATCTTTGCTTTTGGGACATGTTCAATAATTTGATTTAATTCTAAATCTAACGAATTTTCTTCAATAGAACTGCCACTTCCAAGCCAAATGCTTAAAAATAACCACAGCAAGCCATTAATTAAAAAAACCGCTCCAATATTAAAAGCGGATAAGCGAGTAAATAAAACAAATATTCCTCCAATCCAGCCTAAACTGGCAAAGCATAAAAATCCTGATAAAATACGAGTGCGCCAAACTTTGGTGGAAAAATCAAATAAATTTACCAACACTGACTTGCCCCAATTTGAAACCAGTAAAAAATACACAACTAACAAAACTAGGCCAATAGCTTGGCTAGGTATGCCTGCCAGATCCACGGCCACAAAAGCCGATAATATAATCAGCCAGCTAATATTTGTAAAAATATGCCAATGTTTCATAAATAAATGAGTGAATGACAAAAACACCAGGCTCGCAATGACAGAAAAATCCATATCTTAATTTCATATATTCACAGTATATCACGAGCTTAACCCATTAATCAACAAATTATGCCCAGCACATCCCCAAGTCGGGCTTGTAAAGCATGGCCGTATATTATAGAATGACTACATGCCAGAAGATTTAAATCTAGACAAATTACAACCGCAAAACTTAGAAGCCGAGATGTCCTTGCTTGGCTCAATTTTGCTTGATAAAGAAGCCATGCTTAAAATAGGCGACATTGTCAGTGTAGAAGATTTTTATAAGAATGGACACGCAAAAATTTATGAAGTCATACTTGAACTTTATCATAAAAATGAGCCTATTGATCTTTTGACAGTCAGCAACCGAATGAATGAAAAAAATATATTGGAACAGGCTGGTGGCCAAGCTTATTTGGCCTCTTTGGCCAATTCTGTACCAACAGCCGCTCATGTGGCTAATTATGCCAATATAATTCATAAAAAAGCCACCAGACGAAGATTATTACAAGCTTCTCACTATATTACTAAATTAGGATATGAAGAAGACGAGGATATTGAAAAACTTTTGGATGAAGCTCAAAAACATCTTTTTGGAGTATCAAAAAATTACTTAAAACAAAATTTTGTGCCAATTCGCGGAGTTCTGGCCGGCGCTTTTGACAGAATTGATGAACTGCATAAAAACAAGGGGCAAATGCGAGGCGTGCCAACCGGTTTTAAAGATCTGGACAATTTATTGGCCGGACTGCAACGTTCGGATTTGGTAATTTTGGCTGCTCGCCCCAGTGTCGGCAAAACTTCTCTGGCTTTGGATATAATCAGACATATTGGCACAAAACAAAAAGTACCGACCGGCTTGTTTTCTTTAGAAATGAGCAAAGAACAGCTTGTTGACAGGATGCTATGTGCTGAAGCCAATGTTGATTTATGGCGCATGCGCACAGGACGATTAAGTGAAAGGCCTGAAGATGATGATTTCCCTCGCATCGGTCATGCAATGGGAGTGTTATCAGAATCCCCCATCTATATTGATGATACTCCAAATATTCAAATAACCCAGATAAGAACCAAGGCCCGACGCCTGCAAATGGAACATGGTTTGGGGCTAATAGTGGTAGATTATTTACAATTAATGGAAAGCAGGTCAGGAAGTGAAAGCAGAGTGCAAGAAGTAGCTGAAATAACCCGCGGGCTTAAATCTATTGCTCGTGAATTGGATATACCTGTTTTAGCTTTATCCCAATTATCCCGTGTTGTGGAACAAAGCAAGCCGGCCATACCTAAATTATCCCATTTGCGCGAATCAGGCTCTATCGAACAAGACGCAGATGTGGTATTATTTATATACCGTAAATCAGCGGATAGAGGTTACCGCTTGGAAGACGTTTCGCCTGATGAGCGATATATTGCTGAAATACATATTGCAAAGCATAGAAATGGCCCGACCGGAATGGTAAAAGTTTTTTTTGATGAACAAAGAGCTTCTTTTAGAAGCCTTGATAAACAGCAAACTTATAACCAGCCAATGCCCACGGCACAAGAAACAATATCTCAAGATTTAAAGCCAAAAGAATATTTTAATAAACAGGCGCCCGCCCATAATCCGGCGATTCCGCCAATATAAATAATATAGATATGCTTTCAAAATTAAAGCAGTTTAAGGACTTGCGCGCTCAAGGCAAAAAAATTCAAAATGCATTGTCAGATGAATCAACCACTGTGAATGAAGGAGGAGTTGTAATGACAATGAATGGTAATTTAGAAATGGACGGCTTGGCCATTGATGATGATTTATTAAGTCCTTCTAAAAAAGAAAAATTGCAAAATTCCATTAAATCCGCGCACAAAACAGCCATGCGTAAAATGCAAAGAGTGATGGCTAGCAAAATGAAAGAAATGGGAGGCTTGGATCTGCCCGGACTAAAGTAAATGTATTCCACATCAATCAACAATTTGATTCATGCTTTCAAAAATTTGCCGACCGTGGGGCAAAAAACAGCTGAACGGTTTGTTTTTCATTTGCTTAAATCAGGGAAACAAAAAGTAAGCGAACTTGAACTATCCTTAAAAAAGTTGATGGAAAATGTAAAAAGCTGTGAAAAATGTTGGGATTTCAGCGATACTAGCCCATGTGCATTATGTTCTGATTCAAGAAGGGGCCAAGATATTTTATG
Organism: bacterium; assembly: GCA_043810165.1. Taxonomy (GTDB): domain Bacteria; phylum Patescibacteriota; class Patescibacteriia; order Magasanikbacterales; family GWA2-37-8; genus CAYHSR01. Next base: position 18,616 of record JBDROJ010000021.1, on the reverse strand, counting down.
CATAGTGGCTGAACCGCAAGACATACAATCTATTGAAAAAACCGGAGAATACCAAGGATTATATTTTATTTTAAGAGGAACAATACAAGCTCACCAAGAAAATCTGGGACATTTAAAAATCAAAGAATTATTAAACAGACTGTCAAAAGAAAAACAAATTAAAGAAGTAGTTCTAGCTCTAAATCCGGACATACCAGGAGAAACCACGGTATTGTATTTGGAAAAACAAATTCAGCAAGCTAGACCGGATATCAAAATTACTCGTCCGGCCAGAGGCTTGCCCATGGGTAGTGATCTGCAGTATGCAGATGAAATAACTCTGGGTGCGGCATTTAAAAACAGAAAATAACAGATATATAGTATGAAGCGAAGCGTTTTTGTCATTGTGAGCATGCCTGTCATTGCGAGGAGCGAAGCGGCGAAGCAATCTCGTCTTTACAGAACCAACGAGATTGCGGAGTTTATCCCGAGCGGAGCGAGGGGCCTATAGCAATCACAAAACTAATTTAAAGAACTGAATATGAGTCCTGTATCAAAAAATACTGATTTAAATCAGTATTTTTTATTGTTTTATTTTACTTTCACTTTGGTGAAATGCTGTCTATGGCCTCTAACCTTGTGGTATCTGGTTTTTCGTTTAAACTTGACCACTCTAATCTTTTTGCTTCTGCCTTGTTTCTCTGTCTCAATCTCAATCGTTGCTCCTTCCAAATAAGGAGTGCCGATTTTGACGTCTGTGCCGTCATCTTTGGCAGTCAATAATACTTTATCAAAAACAAGTTTTTCACCCTCTTCGGCTTTGAGTTTTTCAATTTTTAAAACCTGATCAGTTTTAATCAAGTATTGTTTACCCCCGGTTTCTATTACTGCGATCATATATAATTGATGGTTAATGTATTATGATGATTGATATATAATATACATAATAATCAAGAGTATAAACTAAATTACAAAAAAAGTCAATGCCTTAGTTGGATATTTTCACCATATCCCCTATTTTAAGCTTATTTTTAACTGCAAAACCGGCCGAAACTTCCAAAACCATATCAGATGAAGCGCGGGAAAAATACGGCTCCAACCGGCTTGCTAAATCGTCCGGTTCTGCCTGTAAATTAAGTGCCATATCAACTATTTTATAATTATCAATCCAAATAATATCAATTGCAAAATTTATATCACGCATTACCATGGTATGCTGGCCACGATCTGGAAAAACAAATAACACGCCTTGATATTTTCCTAAATCTTTTCGGCCGGTCAAACCCTGATGTAAGTGTCTGGATCCTTTTGCCAGCAACACAGTTAAATCCTGCGAGCCAACTTGAACCTGAACTTTGGGCCAATAAAAACCATATAATTTCAAAGACAAAGCAAAGATAATTATTAAAGAAAATAAAATTATATGCCAAACTTTAACTGGTTTTGTTTTTGTGTACATATTTTATGAAAAACTTTTCTCCTATTAAAAATAGAGCTACTAATAACAGCAAAGCCAATATTTTTAATTTACTAGGCAGAATTAAAGTACTAATTCCGAATAAAAATGAAATCAGATATAAAAATAACACTGTTTTAGGTTGAGACATGCCTGCGTCAACTACTCTAAAAAAAACATGCTGTCTGTCTCCTTCAAAAATAGATTGCTTGCTTTTTAACCGCCTATAAATCACCCAAGCCAGATCAAGAATAGGAATAGCCATTACCAGCAAGGCAGTGGCAATTTTACCGCCGGCTACCACAGCCAGTACTCCCAAAATAAACCCTAAAAATAAGCCCCCGCCTTCACCCAAAAAAATTTTAGCTGGATAAAAATTAAAAATTAAAAAGCCTAAACAAGCGCCGACTAGGATTAATGATATAATCCTGACATCTGCTTGATAAAACAAGCTGGTGCTAGCCAAGAAAAAAATCATCAAAGCGCCAATCGCGGTGATTCCTGTTGCCAAGCCATCAAGTCCATCTAGTATTTTTACAGTAAACATCATCCCCATAATCCAAGCAAATACCACTAGGTCGCCGATCAAAGACAAGCTTGCCCATCCACAGCTCCACTGCCACCAATCAAGTTTAAAATTTCCACCCAGAGGATTGGTTACAATACTTAAATCAATGGCAAAAATAATGACCAAAATAGCAGATATAGATACTAGTACCAGTCTTAATTTGGCATTCAAATTATATCTATCGTCAAAAAAACCAACAGTCATCAATAAACTGCTAGATAAAAACATGCTAAGCAATTGAATGGCATTGATATTTTGGCCTAATTTATCTGTAAAAAACCATATATATCCGAGCACCAGCCAAAAACACAAAAAAATAGCCATTCCGCCAAGCAAAGCTATTGGTTTTTCATGCCTTTTACGATCTTGATCCGGATGATCCACTATCTTTAACTTTAAAGCCAATTTTCTAATGACATTTGTAAAAATAGCTGCCAGCAAAATCGTGATTAAAAAAATAATTGATAAAAACATAAAATATCTAAACTTGTTCTACGCGTAATTTCCCTTTTTCTCCTATTACAATTGTTTCTCTCCTTTTTAATTTTCCTGATAGTAACAATTCAGCCAGTTTATTTTCAATTCTATCCTGCAAAACCCTGCGCATTGGACGGGCGCCGAATTCTGGATCAAAACCGGCTTGGGCTAAAAATTCCAGAGCTGGCTCTTCCACTCTCATTTCAATGCCTTTGCTTTCTAAATCCTTGGCCACGCGCTTAAGCATTAAACCGGCTATTTTTTTAATATCATCAAGCTCCAGGGCTTTGAATAAAACAACGCCGTCAAAGCGATTTAAAAATTCAGGACGAAAATTCTGGTTTAGCTGGCCATGCAATAATTTTTCCTTTATTATTTCAGAAGACGTGCCTGCTCTTATTTGTTCTTGCACATAAACCGTACTGGCATTTGAGGTTGCAATTAAAATAATATTTGTAAAATCAACTACTCGACCCGTGCTATCAGTCAATCGACCATCGTCCATAACTTGCAAAAATAGATTCAAAATATCAGGATCGGCTTTTTCTATTTCGTCTAATAACAATAGAGAAAACGGATCATGACGCACTGCTTCAGTCAAAATGCCGGTACCTTTTTCACCAGCACGGCCAAGCAAGCGTTCAACACCGCTTTTATTTTGGTATTCACTCATGTCCAAACGAATCATTCTTTGTTCGCCTCCAAAATATATATCAGCGATAGTCTTGGCTAGTTCGGTTTTACCAACTCCTGTGGGTCCTAAAAATAAGAAATTGGCAATAGGACGATTTGTCGCCCGTATTTGTACTCGCGCTCTGCGCAAAGCATTTGAAACCGAATCAACGGCTTCATCCTGACCAATTATTCTCTTATGCATTTCTTCTTCCAAGCGCAATAATTTCTCGGATTCGTCGCTTGACACGGCGGTAAGTGGAATATTGGTTTTTTCAGCCACTATTTTGGCAATCTCATCGGCTGTGACCATGCTATTCATACCTTTTTGATTGCGCGCCAAACTGGCTGATTCAGTCATTATCTCCAACGCACTGCCAGGCAGACAAGACTCGTGTAAAAATTTTTCCGATAATCTAACAGCTTTTTCCAAAGCATGATAGGAAAAAAAGACTTTGTGTTTATATTCAAGTGCTCCAACTTTTGATTCCAAAGCCTGAATAGCCTGATTTTGATCCATTTCTTCAATCTCTACTTTGGTAAATACACTACTTAAAGCCGAATTAGATATCAATTGAGAATAAAATTCATTGGTAGTATCAACCAAAGTTAAAAACCTGCCACTAGCCAAGTATTCAGACAAAGTATCTGAAACATCCAAACTCCCCTTGCCTTGGCCAGCTGACACACCAATTAGTTCATGAATATTATGAATATATAAAATAATATTGCCTGCACGTCCAATCTCATTCATAATCCTTTGCAAACGTTCAACAGCGCCGGCCGGAGTGGTACCTGCCAATAACGAAGATGTACTCAAGCGAATAAGCCTTCTATCTTTTAATCTGGCAGGAACATCGTCCTCAACCATTTTTTGAGCCAAACCTTCAATAATAGTACGCTTGCCAACACCATGCTCACCCACTAGGATAACATTCTGGCGTCCGCCTTCAACCACGCGAAACAGCTCCTCCCATTCTTTATCCCTGGCCACGCAAGTATTCAGATAACCTAATTGAGCCAGCAAAGTCATATCATCGCTGAAACGATTTAAAAACGGCGTGGCCACGGCTGTCATGGCCTTGTCCATGCCTTTTTTGGAACGATGACCGGCTGCACGACGAAATTTTACATACTGATGGTGCAAGCGCTCGCGTATGCGCGCCCATTCTACAACATTAGCCAATTTTTGCTTGTCAATTCCCAAGTCAAATAAAAGATCTTGAATGGGTTCGGACATGCGCGTTGAGGCTACTAAAAGCTCTGTAATGCTTACATATTCCAGATGCGATTGATAAGCAGATTCATATGCTTGAAACAGGGCTTGCTGAGACCCGATGGAAATTGCTGGTTCTATTTTTTGTTCCACCTTGTTTTCCTCATCAGTTAAGAATAATGGCTCCAATTGTTTTTGAATAGTGCCAGCCGAAATTCCCAGACGAATAAAAATATTACTAATGCGATTAAAATTCAGCAGGCTGTAAAACAAATGTATGGGCTTGACTTCAGCGTGATTGCTTTTATCAGCCAATTCATAAGCCATTCCCACTACTGCCATGGCTTCTTTGGTAAAAGCTTTGGATATTTTTCTCTTTTTAGACCGCTTAATTTTTTTAACATCTTCCCATTTATTTATTTCCAATTTCTTCTCTGGCTTTTTCTGAAAATTATATTCATAGCGTTCAACCCGGCCCATATAATCCTTTTGCTTGACTCCCCTATACCATAAATACATAAAACTAATCACACAAACCCAAAACAACACAATTATAGAGGGCGTCAAATTGCTGTAAATTTCTGGCCAATAACCCGGCCCTTTTGGCAAATCCAGATATAGACCGCTGGAATAAAATAAAAATCCAAGCCAAATCAAGCTGGTAAAACCAGTTACAAAAGAAGTAATGGATCTGATACTTTCCAAAACTCGCCTTCCCCTCTCCAACAACAAATGTTCGCGTGTTAAAGCATAACCCCAATAAAGCCACTTATTGCGCTGTAAATAACCCATCTGCATGGCTTTGCAGGCAGGACATTTGCGCCAATTAATATAGCCGATAATTTTGCAGGTCTGGCAAGTTAAAATATTTAATTGTTCGGATTTTTGAAAAGGCATTATCTAATTGACGTTAAACTATAAATACAAATTAAAGGAATGACCAGCCAAGCAGTCAAAATGGCCATGCAAAAAACTAGCCACACAGCTAGCATAATTGAACGGATAATAATATTAATCAAGCGTATAAAAAAACTAATAATACGCCCGCGCCAATCCCACTGGCCGAACATGGGCACAAAAATATTTTTCAGCCACAAACCCGGCGCCAAGCTGGCGTTCCCATCCATAAATAACCCCAAACACCACTGCCCGGCATGTACTGATCCATGACCATACCACCAAATTGGAAAATACAACAAATCAGCAATGGCTTCTAATAGTAAGCGTTGAAAAATTACGATAAACATAGATTGAAATTCTGTGTATATTATACCATATATTCTCAATGCTTGACAAAAACATAAAAACAGAGCGGTATACCTTACCTGTAAAAACAGGCTGTTTTATTTTAGTATTATTATATGTAACTTAGTTTTGTATTCTAGTGTATAATAATAATATATTGATCTAGTACTTTGACAATTTATAGGGAGTGCCAATTTATGTTTTTCTTGTTGTTCTTCAACTTTAGAAGGGGGCACTACTACCCACTCTAATTTTTAAATTAAAAAATCATCCCATAAGGATGTTTTTTGTTTATTTAGATATTAGAAAAACGTTATTTTTTCCACTTCTCTATCACAACTAATAATGGACTGGCAATAAAAATAGAAGAATAAGCTCCACTAGCAATACCAATAATTAAAGCCAAACTAAAATAATGTATGGTTGAACCGCCTAAAAAATACAAAGTCAACAACGGCAGTAAAGTAGTTATTGTAGTGTTGATAGATCTCATCAAACTCTGATTCAAACCGCTATTAACAGCTTCGGAAAGACTGTCCCAGCGCGTGCGCAATAAATTTTCTCTAATACGATCGTAAACCACAATAGTATCGTTAACTGAATATCCCAAAACAGTTAATAAAGCCACCACAATGGCAATATTTACTTCCACGCCCCAGAAGCGACCCAATACAGCAAACACAGCCAGAACGACCAGCACATCATGAATTAAAGCCACAATAGCCAAGATTCCATACTTCCAGCTTGCCACCGGCCGTGAAACCTTGCGGAAAGCATAAGCCACAAATAAAACAATGCCTAAGATAACAAATATAACAGCCCAAATTGCCCGCTTGGTCAACTGACTGCTTACAACCGCGCCTATGGTTTCAAATCTGCTCTCAATTATTTTATTTTTATCAGTTTCAAATTTCTCTTTTAGAGATCCAAGCATTAATTGATGATTTTTTTCATCCAAAAATTTAGTCCTGATTATCAGGCTTTTTTCTGCGGTTTTTTGTATAACGCTATTTGGCAAATTTAATTTTGTTTCCATTATATCCATTACTTGATTATTTTCAGGCCGTTTATCACTAAAAGACAACTCCATTAATGATCCGCCTGTAAAATCAATGCCAGCGCGCAAACCAAAAATTGAAAGCAAAATTATACTGACTAAAATTATGCCAGCGCTGATGCCAAGCCAAATCTTTGAATATTTTATAAACTGAATATTCATAATCATTTTTTTTCTTTCTTATAACCTAAAAACATCAAATTAGCTTCCTCTTTTACCCAGTAAGAGGTTATTCTCATAATAACTTTGCAAATGATAATTGATGAGAACATGCTGGACAAAACACCAATAGCCAAAGTAACTGCAAAACCCTGCACAAAACCACTGCCAAACCAAATCAAAAAGACACAACTGATCAAGGTGGTAATATTTCCATCCCTGATAGACGGCCACGCTCGCTTGAAAGCATCTTCTATTGAAGGACGCAGACTACGGCCTGATCTTAATTCTTCTTTTAATCTCTCAAAAATCAATACATTAGCATCCACGGCCATGCCCAAAGATAATATAAATCCGGCTATTCCAGATAATGTAAGTGTTACGCCGATTAATTTAAAAATGGCCAAGGCCAATACGCCATAAATACCTAAAGCAAAAGCTGATATAATTCCCGGAGCGCGATAATATATAATCATGAATAAAATTACCAACAATAGCCCAAGCACGGCGGCCTTGAAACTTTTTTGCAAAGAATCAACGCCAAGAGTGGCATCAACTTTTTGTTGGCTAATTAACTTAACAGGAACAGGCAAAGCGCCTGAATTTAAACGACGAGCCAATAATTGGGCTTCTTGCACGCCAAAATCACCTGAAATCACAGCGCTACCGCTTAAAATCGGTTCGTTGACGCGCGGAACGCTTATGGGTTGTCCGTCCAAAAAGATGGCCACGGTTTTACCCACATTCTTTGTGGTAATATCGGCGAATAGTTTACTGCCTTCAGAATCAAAATTCAAGCTGACTTGGATTTGGCTAGTTCGCGAATCTTGAGCAACTTCAGCTCGTTTTAACTGTTTGCCTGACAAACCTGTATTTTTCCATTGTTCAGCCGGCGGGACTATATCGGTGGCTGATTTTGTTTTTAAATAAATTCTGGCTATTTGATATTCATTTTTATTTCTCTCATCTTCCTTATAAATCAAATGATAGCCAAATTGAGTTTCAACCGGATCAGATAGCTGACCTTTTTTCATAGCGAATACAGCTTCTTCAAATTCAGGCACCATCACGCCTTTTCCAAACCAGCCTAAATCTCCGGCTCGTTCGCTTGCGCCAGGCTCTGTGGAATATTTTTTAGCCAGTTCCACGAAATTACTGCCATTAAATTCTTTTTTGATTTCTAATATTTTTTCTTTGGCCTCTTTAGCGCTATTGTATATTGGAGTATCGCATTTTTCCGCGCCTTTATAACAAATCAATAAGTGGGAAGCTTTAATTTCTTTTCCGGAAATACGAGAAGATAACCGCTTAACAATGTTCAAACCGTCAGTGCTTTCTATTAATTCTTTGCTTATTTCTCCATCTTTGGCTTTGTTGGCCCAATCATACAATTCAGGAAATACCAAGCCATCTACAAAACCCAAATCACCGCCTTTTATATTACTAAGCTGATCTTCAGAATAAATTTTAGCAAGTTCAGCAAAGTCAGCTCCGATTTTTTTGGCTTCACCCAAAGCCTTATCTGCTTTTTCCTTGGCATTTTTATTATAGTCACTCATTTCTTGACGCTCTTCATCTGTCAGAGCTCTGGCAGGTTCTTGATTTTCTTCTTTAAACTCTAGAATAGGAGTCTCGCCAATCATTTCAATAGCTTTATTGACGTCTTTAATTCCTGGTAATTCAACAATTACGCGATAATCTTTGCCAACCTTTGTCGTCTGCACCATTGGTTCAGACACGCCCAAACCTCCTCGCACTCGCCTTTCAATAACATCGCGCACGCCTTCTACCGAATCTGTACGATCACTGGCTGGCACCAAGGAAGTATCAGCTTGATATACCAGATGAGCGCCTCCCTGCAGATCCAAGCCAAGATTAAAACCAGCTTGAGGCAAATTAGGCACCCCCAAATTTGATTGCTTATTAATCCAGTCAATGCCTTGATTGATGTTCTCTGGCAAAACTATAATTAAACAAAAAGCAACCAAGATGACAACTGAGGCCATATGGCTACGCAAGTTCTTCCTAGTTAATTTTTTAACAAGTTTTCTTTGCTTTGGCATAATCTAGCATGATTGTACTGCTTTTTAAAAAATAATGCAAGCGGGTTACCCACAACAGCGTTTATACTTTTTTCCGCTTCCGCAAGGGCAAACATCGTTTCGTCCAACCTTGCTTCCATCTTCTTTTTTTAATTTATTATATCCGGTCACCTGTTCTCCGCTATGATTTGAAGTTTTGCTGGCGCCTTTCAAAATTATATTGCTTTTTTCCATAATTGATGGAGCTAGTTGAATGCCCACGCTTACTTTATAAATTAAATAAACCACTTCTCTTTGTACAGAACCGAGCAAGCTGTTAAACATTTCATAAGTTTCTTTCTTGTATTCTATCAATGGATCACGCTGGCCATAACCGCGCAAGCCAATTCCTGTACGCAGATAATCAACGGCCACCAGATGATCAATCCATAAATTATCAATGGCCCTAATCATAACTTGTTTTTCCACTTCCAACAACATCATCGGATCAGGGACTTTTTCGACCAACAATTTTTTATATTGTTGTTTGCTCAAATCCACAATATATTCAATCATTCTTGTGCGCGCTTCTACTTCAGCTATTTTTTCACCTGCTTCTACCGCACTGAACTCTTGGATCTTTTGCTTATTTTCCTCTGTCAAAGGAAAAATTGTATCCATGGTTTCAATAACTTCTTTAACATTCCAATCCTTGCGTTCTTCGGTATTGGTATGGAATGAAATTATATTTTCAATTTCTTGTTCAACCATGGCCAATATCTTATCTCGCAAAGTTTGGCCTTTGGTCACTTCTTGCCCGTCTTTTTCTTTGACAAATGTTTGTAAAACGTCATCTCGTTTTTCATATATCACTTCGCGATGGCGATTTAATACATCGTCATAATCCAACAAATGCTTGCGCGTGTCAAAATGAATACCTTCCACTTTCTTTTGAGCTGATTGAATAATCTTGCTGATAGAACGCTGTTCAATTGGCATATCATCTGGCACACGCAAAGTATTCATAACTTTGCGAATTCTATCGCCGGCAAAAATACGCATCAGATCGTCTTCGGTGGACAGGTAAAATTGCGTCATGCCCGGATCGCCTTGACGACCGGCTCTACCACGCAGTTGATTATCTATACGACGACTCTCGTGGCGTTCAGTTCCAATGACAAACAAACCGCCAACTTGTTTAACTTTTTCCTGCTCCGAAGAACTTGGCGGATTACCGCCTAAAATTATGTCCACGCCACGGCCGGCCATATTAGTTGCCAAGGTAACTCCGCCACTACGACCAGCTTGAGCTATTATTTGTCCTTCTCTTTCATGGTTCTTGGCATTTAAAATTTCATGTTCCACGCCTTCACGTGACAAATATTCACTCAACAATTCATTTTTATCAACCGAAGCAGTACCGATTAGCACTGGTTGGCCTTTTTCCTGCAATTCTTTAATCTTTTTAACAATGGCCAAATTCTTGGCATCTTCTGTTTTATAAATTCTATCAGATAGATCATCTCTACGGCTTGGCTTATTAGGAGGTATTACAGCCACTTCTAGTCCATAAATTTTGCCAAATTCTTCAGCTTCGGTCACGGCCGTGCCTGTCATGCCCGAGAGCTTTTCATACATGCGAAAATAATTCTGAAAGGTAACTGTTGCCATGGTCTGGCTTTCCTGCTGTATTTTTACGCCTTCTTTTGCTTCAATAGCTTGATGCAAGCCTTCGCTATAACGCCTGCCTGGCATTTTACGACCTGTAAATTCATCAACAATAATAACTTCTTCTGATTCCACAATATAGTCACGATCTTTTTGAAATAAAGCATTGGCGCGCAAAGCCTGCTCAACATGATGAACAGTGCTAATACCTCCTTCTGCATAGATATTGTCCACTCCAAGCCATTTTTCCATTTTAGCTATACCGGCCTCGTTTAAAGTAGCTGTTCGCATTTTTTCATCCACGTTATAGTCTTCATTTTCTTGCAACCGGCGCACCAATCCGGCAAATTTGTAATACAAGTCAGCGGCTTTTTCTGCTGGAGCGGAAATTATTAAAGGAGTGCGAGCTTCATCAATTAAAATAGAATCAACTTCATCCACAATTGCATAATAAAAGGGCCTCTGGCTTTTTTCTTCCCAATCTTGAACCATATTATCGCGCAGGTAGTCAAACCCAAACTCATTGTTTGTGCCATATACGATATCACAACCATAAGCCTGCTTACGACCGCATGCCTCCAAATATTGATCTTCAACTTTAAACATTCCTTTGGCATCTCTTTCTTGATCAGCCTCGCTTCCTTCCAATAAATTTTTACTGACATTATATCTATAAGAGATCAATTGATTCTGAATAATACCAACGCTTAATCCAAGAGCATCATAAATTTGCGCCATCCATACGGCATCGCGTTTGGCCAAATAATCATTAACCGTTACCACATGTACTCCCCTATCAGCCAGAGCATTTAAATATACGGGCAAAGTGGCCACTAATGTTTTACCTTCACCAGTACCCATTTCCGCGATTTGTCCACGATGCAAAATTACACCACCGATTATCTGTACATCGTAGTGACGCATACCGGTTAGTCGTTTGGAGGCTTCGCGCACAACCGCAAAAGCTTCAGGCAATATATGGTCTAAAGTCTGGCCTTTTTTAATGCGATTTTTAAATTCATCGGTCTTGGCGCGCAATTGTTCTAAGCTTAATTTTTGCATTTCCGGTTCAAAAGCACTAACTTGGTCAACAATCGGTTGTATCAGCGCGATGGCTTTTTTGTTTGGATCCCCTAAAATTTTAGTTAATATACCCATATTTATTAAAAACAAGCCCAAAATTAGGCTTGTTTAGCTTAACATAAATCTTTGGTTTAGGCAAGACTTTGTAAAGCTGTTTTTATACGCTCAACTTCACCTTCTACAACCGGCCCATCATAATCGCCCGAATGGGCAGTAGCACCTTTGTATCGAGTATATCTTTGATCCAGATGCAGATTAAGCATATATTGTTCCTGTGTCTCTTTAATATGAATATGAAATCTAGGATACAGACTGCCACGCAATCGTTTAACAAAACTTGATTTTCTAGTTTGCCTATCAAAAATTTTACCATAACTGCAACGCAAAATAAATTTCTCTATATCTTGTATTTTTTGTTTGGAAATTGAGATTTGCATAATTTAATTATTTCTTCAAAATAACCTCTTGCGTAGGATAAGCAAATTCTATACCATCTTTAAGAAAAGAATCATAAATACTTAATAATACTCTTTCTTTTGCATCCAAAAATACTTCAAAATCAGGGGTTTCCACAAAATATACTACTGAAAATATCAAACTAAAATCGGCTAATTCAATAAAACGACAGCGTAAAAAATCCAACTCATCCACTTGATCAACTATATGCTTTATAATCTGCGGGATTTTTTCCAATTTTTCCTTTGGAGTGCCATAAACAACACCTATCTTAAAATCATCGCGCCTGCGCTCCATTCTTTTAAAATTATTTATTCTAGCCGAAGTCAATTCTTTGTTGGAGATTATTAATTCTTCTCCGGTGAGCGAACGTAGTCTAGTGGTCTTCAACCCAATTTTTTCTACCACGCCTTTATCAGTTCCCACCACTATATAATCACCAACTGTAAATGGCTTATCCAAATAAATAGAAAAAGAACTTAACAAGTCGCTAAGAATATTTTGTACAGCCAAAGCAACCGCAATTCCGCCAACGCCCAAGCTGGCTACTAAAGAAGTAACATTAAAACCCAGGTTAGCTATTATAACTAAGACAACTGATAGCCAAAATATAACTACGCCTATCACCCAAACAATATTCATGACTGAACGCGTGCCTTGCTTTTCTCTTTCTTCTTCATATTTTTCTAAATGCTTTTCCACATAAAAATCAAATACCTTGCGTAGGGCTTTAAGAGTTTCCATGGCCAGGATTAAAATAAAGACAACAGAAACAGCCTTGTCTGCACTGGCTGGTAAAACCAAATAGCGCAGGCCAAAAAACAAAGCAAAAGCCGGATAAGCCCATTTCCCCACATCAGTAAATATACTGACAAGCAAATCGTCCAAATTATTTTTGGTCTTTTTACTTAAACTTTTTAAATAACCTAATATAATACTACGAAATATATATAATAATATATATGAAGCCAAGAAAATACCCAAGGCTAGCATATAATTATATGCATTATTACCTGCAAAAGTATAATCTTCCAATATCTTAATAAATTCGTGTAAACTTAACATAAATCTGCTGGTTAAAATTTAATACGCTGTTGTCACGAGCCCAGTGTTTTTGTCATTGCGAGCGTAAGCGAAGCAATCTCGTTATTACAGAACCAACGAGATTGCTTCGCTTACGCTCGCAATGACAAGTATATTTTACTATATTTTTAAGAAAAAAACAATAAAAAAATCCTCCGGTTATAGTCGGAAGACCTAATCAAAAATGGGAAGGGCGCTGATTTTGACAACCGGAAGGTTGTGGTGAGGATAAAATCAATTTGCGCCCCGAAAAAAGGAATAATCTAGCTCTGGATTGGATTTTGCTGATCATAGCAAAACCATGACATCGTTGGAAGAAAGCTTGAAGTGATACACCCGATTTTTAAGAAAGACGTAATTTAGATGAACAAAAATATTTTTATGGCACACAAATAAGTATTTTTTGTCCGATCCGATACAAGACTTTCTGTATGGGCTGAACCGGCTCAACTCGGGATAGCCCACGAGTTCAAGCAAAGCCAATACCACAGGATGATCTCCCCTCATATCTGTGGCCAAGTGATCCACAATGACACCTGCCAATGCACTGAAATCCATGTCCCTGTCCGCGTTTTCTTCGTCTTCATCCACCAACAAAAGCCAAATCTCGGCCCAAGATGGTTTGCTAATAACCCTTATCAATCTATCCTGCATTTGGCCAACTCTCCTTTTTGGTTTTTAACAGGCAAAAACGCCTAAAATTTCCTCCTTGTTATTCTTATCAAAGTAACATGCATTTGTCTTGGCGTCAAACAAAAAACTCCCGTAATAGGAGTTAATAACTGTCATTGCGAGCAATGACAGAAAATTTACCCTGCGATCTTTCCTACTTCACTCAATAATACATTTTCCACATAAATGCCACGGGCATAAAATATGCGTTCAAGTTCATTTTTCATTTCCATTTCAACAGTATCTCTTTTTCCTGTTACTATGTCTTGATAATCAAAATTGCTAAATACCATGCGAACCCTACTGCGGATAGTCGGCCTTATAATTTTTACCACAAAATCTTCTCCTATTGTCTGCCAAATTGAAGGTATTTGGTGCACATCCAAACGCAATAAAATAGTGCCTTCCACGGCCACGCGCACACCATCTTGAGTCACAGCCGCAATCGGAATATCTCCTAAAGCTCTTTCGTGTTCAAGGTTGAATTGGCGATTAATACTATATTCCAATGTCTGGGTGTTAAATAATTTAGCCTTTTGCCAAAAAGGAATTTTTAAATGCAAGCCAGGAGCCAAAACTTTCTTTAGTACTCCCCTGCCAAGGTCGTAAACACAAGCCACGTATCCTGGCGGAACATTAATAAAAACACCTTTCAAGACGTCTTCTAAAACAAACGAATACATTAATTTATCTAAAGATTCACCAGACATATTTATTAGCGTTATTAATTATTTTTCCTTATCTACCGTCTTTTTATTAGGCAAAAACGGCATCATCAACAATCCAATTATATCAGAAAATATCATGGAAGTCAAAATAAATAAAGATTTTACCATTGGTAAAAACCATAGAGCAAAGAACACAAAAGTGGGAAACAGGAACAAAAATGTAGCCTTCCCAACATCCCATTTCTTTCCTCTGTTGGACCAAAGTACATAAGTGAATATATATACAAAGACCAAGCCAGCCCAGATATAGTCGTAACGAGCACCGATATCAAAACCATAGAAGAACACGTCTAGCTTGCCGGGATAATCTATCCAATCATATAAAGTAGTAACCATTTTTCTGCTTTGAATTCCGCCAATAAATACTTGATACAGCAAAACTAAAACTAATAATTGAATGCCCAAGCTTAAAAACTTAGCCCATGGAGAAACTTTGTTCTTTTTCATTGTTTCGCGTATGGCTTCTTTTTGAGCAACAAAATCACCTTTAAAAGATTTTGCCGAATTAACCGCCTTTTCTTCAACTTTCTCTCGCCTGCGAGCATCCATTTCGGATTTAATGGTCAAAGGCAACAACAAGACGCGCAAGAAAATTGTCAACAAAATAACAGCCCAACCAAGATTTTGTCCAGCCAAATTAGCATATATCCATACCAATGCGTTAAATAACGGCTGGTAAAGAAATGTAAACCAAATTTCTTCAATCATAGGCTATATTTTTTAAGCCCAACCACGATCTTTCATGGCCTCGGCCACTCGTTCTATGGCTAATACATAAGCGCCCATGCGCGCGTCAGTTTTATATTGCTCCTTCTTTTCCCATACGCCAGCAAAAGAAGATCTCATTATCTTTTCTAATTCTATCAATACTTTTTCTTCATCCCAATAATAATTATAAGCATCTTGAACTTGTTCAAAATAACTCACCACCACACCGCCGGCATTTGCCAAAATATCTGGAATTACTGTAATACCTTTTTTTGCAAGAACGTCATCAGCATCCGGAGTAACAGGCCCGTTTGATAATTCAATTACCAATTCAGCTTTAATTTTTTCTACATTATCAAGAGTAACTGCATTTTCCAAAGCCGCTAAAATCATTATTTCAACTTCTTGTTCTACTATATCATTTTCTAACTTAGTAGAACCGGCAAAACCTGCCACACCGCCGGTTTTTTGCTTATACTTTATTAATTCGTTAATATCCAAGCCCTTTGAGTCATATATTCCACCGCGCGAATCTGATACAGCCACTATCTTATATTTATTATCAGCTATTATCTTGGCCATATTTGAACCTGCATTTCCAAAACCTTGAATCGCCACGGTTACATCTGATTTTTTAATTTTTAATTTTTTTACTGCTTCATCCAAAACATAATATCCGCCTTGGGCTGTGGAATAAGATCTGGCTTGGGATCCTCCAATGGTCAAAGGCTTGCCCGTAATCATTCCAGGCGCATGATGGCCAATAATTTTTTCATATTCATCCATCATCCAACCCATGGTCTTAGGATCTGTATATACATCCGGAGCTGGAACATCCAAAGTACGGCCAATAAATTTATGCATGGCGCGTAAATATCCGCGTGACAATCTCTCTAACTCATTTTCACTTAATTCTTTAGGATTAACTATTACCCCGCCCTTGCCTCCGCCCAAAGGAATGCCCACTACAGCGGTTTTCCAAGTCATCCACATGCTCAAAGCTTTTACCTCTGATTTTGTAACGCCCGGATGAAATCTAATACCGCCTTTGTATGGCCCGCGTGCATTATTGAATTGCGATCTATACCCTTTAAAAACTTTAATTTCTCGATTATCCATTCTAACCGGGATAGATACTTCTAAAATCCTATGCGGAGATTTTAACTGTTCGTAAATATTTGCAGGTAAATTAATTATTTTATTTACCTTTTCCAACTGCTTAAGTGCCCCTTCAAATGGATCATCGATGACCATATGTGCTATATATACTTAATAAATTAATATATAAAGTTTATCATAATTTACAAACGCAAGCAATAGATTTGTCAAGCCGGCTGGTTTTTGCTACACTGTTATTTAATATGCATCTACTAATCAACTTATCTGAAAAAGATAAAATCCAATTAGTGCTTTTCAATAAAAGCGATTTTAATCAAACTAGTTATTCAGGCCAAAACCGAGATTTGCTAGCCAGTATTGATAGTTTTTTAAAAAAACAAAATTTTGAAATTAAAAATCTTAATGGGATTATGGCGGTGGTGGGTGCTGGCGGATTTACCAGCACCAGAATCGCGGTGGTTGTTGGCAATACACTAGCTTATACTTTAAAAATTCCTATTTTAGCCATACAAGAAAATCAAATAAAAAAAATACAGGAATTAATTCCTGATTTACTTCAACAACCCATTGGGCAATATATCTCGGCCACTTATAGTGGTATGCCAAATATCACTACTCCAAAAAAGGAATAGGTATCCTTTCCACCACCCGAGACCGCTTAATGCGACTCGGGTGGTGGTGTTTTAGATCAGAGCTACTTGCTGACGATCCGGACCTCGGGCCTGTTGAGCTCGGCCAGGATGTAGCTTCTTCCACTGCTCCAGGATGATTGGGGTGTCCTGGGGGGCCATCTACTCTTCTCCTTTCTAATAGGTAATACGCGAAAAAACGCGCAATCAAACAAATTTGATTATATAACATAACACAAAAAGACCCTTTTGCCAAGGGTGTAATTAATGCTGTAATTAATGCTTTTTACCCAAAACCTTCGGGTATTGACAAAAACACAAAAATGTGCTATAGTGAGTAGTCGTTTCAAAAAGGGTGATTATTAGTATATTTAACAAAATATATTGATATAACCCTTTTTGATAACAGGAGGAGAATATGAGCGACAAACCAGAGCCACTTCGTGGCAATCCATTCATCAGCACGCACATGGTCATCGACAACCCCAAGGACATGGCATTCGGCGAGGCCCCGTTCCCGCGCAAGTGCAGCTGGTGCTTCTTCAGGGAAGGAGGCGACCCCGAGGAGTGCAACATGGTCGGATATAAGGCTAAGAAGGACTTCGGCGTGCCGATCGAGGAGAAGATGCCCACCGAGATCGACGGACACGACGTCGGCTACTACTGCCGCCGCTGGGTCCACCCTGACTCGGACTAGCCATCGCAACAACCAAGTCCCGCTCCCGTGTCTGGCACTGCCAACACGGGCGGGCAGACACATTTCACCTGTTCAGGTGTTTTTTGTTTTAACCCAAAATCTTCAACAATTTTTTAATATCAAACTCATACTTATCCATCATAAAATGTAAATCCGGCGTAAATAATTCAGGCATTCTTTTCATTTCATCTTTTAATACATCTAACTCATAGTATAACACACCACTAACATCGGCTTCAACCGGCCAAACCGGCCCGTCATAAAATCCTAAAAACATCCAAATATTTTTGGCCGTGGTAATGCGTTGACCATCCATAAAATTATCCAACATGTAAATATTATTATCAATCAGTTTAAGTAAAGCCGTACTTTCTAAACTCTTATCCGGCTTCTTAAGCATGTACTTAAAATTTTCTTCCTCGCGCAGAACTACAGATGGTATCCTCAATTCCTGCACAGTTTCAATCATGGCTGTATAATAAGGCGTATCGCCATACTGTATATGGCCTCCTACTGTTTTATCAATTAAATAGGGATTGTGGCGCTTACTGTGTGAACGCTTCTGTAAAATGATCTCTTTCTTAGTATTGAATAATAAAACATCAAAAATAGCGATAGCTTGCTCTGGTTGCCGGCCTTTTTTATACAACTTTATCTGCTCATCATAAAAACTTTCCCTTTCCATTGGGTAAGGCTCGCATGGATTGGCTATATTATATACAGTAGCTATTTCAGGCATAGTAGCTTAGCTTATCATAATTTTTCTAATTTGACAATATAAACGAATTGAGTGTCAACGGGAAGTTAAAATGTCATACTTTCAGGGATTTTAAAATGTCATACTTGGCTGTTTTTGTTTTACTGCCATCATAACGAAAGATCTTTGCTTCCAAGGATGGTTGTCTGCTGGTTTATGAGCCTTT
>JBDROJ010000020.1:0-5137 GCA_043810165.1 bacterium | reverse complement strand
GGCAGCCGGCAGCCTTATAGGTTTGTTGATTGGTGTAATTAGTTTCGTGGCGATCTTTCTTCTGTTCAGGGATATTATAGTCGCGTTGATTGTAAGTTTGTCCATGACATTGGTTATTTTGGTAGCCAGTCCTTTAGCCGTGGGTATTACAGCTATTCTTGCCAAAAAAAGAGATCCGGCATTGGGAGCCGGACCATTTGGAACCATCATCCAGGATATTACAAGTTTGATTGTTTATTTTACAGTCGCCAGTGTGGTCCTTAATTTTTTTGGATAATTGCCATCAATACAACCCAGGTCAATTTATAAATCTTTAACGTAAACAAACAGCTTTTCGAAATCTTTTTTTTCAGGATAAAGATCATAGATTTTTACGGGCTTCCAGTTTGGGAAATGCGATGTATTGGTAATCACGACCGCACTTTTTTTTAATTCCTTTCGGAGCTTCAACTCCAAAGGCGGCATTACGTCATACCAGAGATACGTAAAGACAATATCAGCATCAGCTAAATTCAAACGTAGGATATCTTTTTTTAGAAAATTAATTTTTCGTCCCATGAACAAAGCTTTCATTTTTGCGAAAAAAATTCTCACAGCACTGAAATCTACGCCATAAACGGAAAGAAGCGGATTTTTTCTTTTTATAGCCAGACTGAGCGTGCCTCTTCCGCATCCTAAATCGTAAAAATTACCGCTGCTAATTTCATGTTCTCTAATAATTTTATCGATCGTTTCAATTGCCTTTTTTGTAGTGGGCAGATCATGTCCTCTAACAATTGAATCCATTGCAAAGACAAAAGACAAAACCGCAAAAGTACTAATCATCAAGAGCAACAAAAGCAGGATTATGAAGAAAAAAGTGGTCATGCGTAATATTTAAAGAATAAATCGACAATAGCTCCGCCTACATTTTGCGGTTTGCCGGAAGATGGAAAATGATGCAATTCAATACACGGAAGATTGTTTAATTCTATAATGGCGCACGGTTGGTTTTTCCAGGATAGTGAAATATCTTGTGCCAAAAAATCAATTCCAACCACTCGTACATCGAAAAACTCGGCAATATCACGAAATAACCGTAAATTGTCCGGGTGGACCTTTGGTGTTTCTTCAACCAGATCACCGCCTAGTTTTAGAAACGGGTCTTTTTGCAGATAAACCGCCTCGTCCGTTTCAGGAACTGTAGAGAGATCGTATTTTTTTTCTGCTAAAAGTTTCTCGGTTATTTCATTTTCCATTATTTTATTGAGTGTAAATTCCTTCTGCTGCGGCAAGCCCCTCTGAGGATCCAGATTTTTTTTATCGATTAGCTCGCGGATAGTTGAGATTCCATCACCAATAACATTTGCAGGCACCTGCTTTACACAGGCAACGAAATCAAAATCAACTACTGTTGCTCGATAAACAGAGGTGTCGGGAATAAATTTTTCCACAATAAAAGTCGGGGAGTAGATCAGCGCTTTTTCAATTGCACGTTTTAATTGTTCGCCGCTTTTTATGTCTGTTGTTACATGTCGACTCACAGAACCGCCGCGCGGTTTAACAACCAAAGGAAAACCGAGTTGGTTTGTCCCGAATCTCAGTGCTTTTTCTTTTTGCCAAAACCAAAAAGTATCACCATCCGCAATTGGGAAATTTCCTTTTTTAAGATGATGTTTAGTCAGCGTTTTATCGTCAATAATACGGGGATTGTATTTGCTCTTAAAGTTCGCGGTTGGCAAGTTATCAAATCGAATAATTTTTCCATTTACCGTGGCTTGCATATGGCAGGTATAACCAAAGCGCCCGCAAATCGCCTTAAATTTTATCCCCCTCTTTTTGGCTTCATCTATAAAACAGGTTGTTCGTAACTGAATATCAGGGCGCGTGAAATCGTCTTTTAATGAAGCCAATTTTAAGCGAATAAAAAAATTTTCGATTAAAATATCAAAAAACCGATCAATCTTTTTGGGCAGGGATAGATTGGGTATCAGTCGATCAGTCAACTCATCTATCCAAGTGTTGATATGGTGATTAAATGGCAGCGTGCAATCTTTACAGAATCTTTTCTTCTTTTGCATCATAGGATTTGACTTTCAATTCGATCCAATCAGTAATAGATGTAGGCAATTAATACAATCGCGGCGAGTGCAAGTCTATACCACACAAAAGCGTAAAGCGTGTGGTTTTTTAAATATTTGAGCAAATAGTGAATACAAACCAGTCCGACTATAAACGCGCTCACAAATCCTAGTGAAAGGTGGAGCGTAGAAACATCTGCAATTCCAAATTGATAAACATCCAATAACTTCTTTAAACCAGATCCGGTTATAACAGGTAGGGCGAGTAAGAAACTAAAGCGCGCAGCTGTTACTCGGTTTAATCCTAAAAGCAATCCACCGGATATTGTGGCCCCTGATCTGGACACGCCCGGGATTAGTGCTAAAACTTGAAAGCAACCAATCCACCAACCGTGTTTAGGGCTCACAGACTTTAGTTTCTGCTTAGCAAGACGTTCAGCCGCAATAAACAGTAAACTGCCTGCTACGAGCGTTACTGCGACTAATAACGTGCTCCTAAACGCTGTCTCCATAACATCTTCAAGAAAAAATCCGAGCGTAGCAGCAGGAATGGTTCCGAAAATTAGGGCCAGGATTAACATCTGGTTCTCCTTCTTAACTTTCTTGCCTTGTCCGATCACGTATCTCACTGCATCTCTGATCAATTCGAGCACCAACTTCCGAAAGTAAACAAAAACAGCCAGGATTGTGCCTAGCTGCAAAATCGCGTCAAACGTAAGTCCGCTTTGAATATTAATTCCAAGAACTTCGCGCATTAAAATCAAATGCCCGGATGAGGAGATGGGTAAAAATTCCGTAAGCCCCTGAACTATACCCAGCAATAAACTGTTAAATATTGTCATTTATTTTGTGCTCTGTAGTGTCTTGGCCACTCGCTCACATAGTTGGCCGACTACTTCCAATTTACCGTCAAGTGTACTTTCTAGGCTCGTTGGATACATTAGGTTAAATAATCCGCCATTGATTTTTTTATAAATCGAAAGCTGACCTCCTGCGTTAGGCAAGGCCTCGTCAACAGCAAATGCACCCGGTA
The DNA here is from genome assembly GCA_043810165.1 of bacterium. Lineage (GTDB taxonomy): Bacteria > Patescibacteriota > Patescibacteriia > Magasanikbacterales > GWA2-37-8 > CAYHSR01. The sequence continues at coordinate 2,044 of JBDROJ010000020.1, read as the reverse complement.
AATCGTAGTTTTCGACAATATCTCCACCTGGAGGCGGCGCCCAATCCAGACCGCCATATTTATAAGCACCGGCTTCTACTGTATCTGACCACTCAGAATTTATAAGTTCAACATAGCAACCATAATAAGGTAGTTCTAATGTTTTCTTTTCTTTAATGTATTCTGTATGGGAACTCAAACCTATCCACCAAATTCTTTCTGCTTCAGTACCAAAGAATTTAGTGCTTGAAGCATTGAATTCGTATAGCTCCCATCCGCTTGGGAGTTGGAATTCGATTGGTAAATCAGATAGTGGTTCTTTTCGTTCTATACAAAATTTGCGAGTTTCTTTGTATTTTTTATCGTAGGGATCAGCGACTGCTGCGTCTGCGGGATAATCGGTAAACACGCTTACATTTATGCAGTCGAGATCAAACCAATGAATATCATAACCACTTGAACCGCCCATAGAACTACCAACATTTTCTGCTAGATATTCGTCTGAAGCTACCCGTCCAACCTCATTCTTCTCCCCGGTTAGCAGATCCCAGGTTACAATTGTTTTTTGCTCGACTGTATCTGGATCATTTATAGGATTGTCGTATGCTGCTGCTATACGCGTTTGATCAGGTGAAATAGCCATAGAGCTGCCAACGAACGGTAGTTGATCAGCGAAGCTAACTGGCTTTGGTTCAGGCACATCTCCAGGTTGTGGATATTTCTTGCCTAGGTAGTCTTTAAAATCCATGACCAAGGGTACTAATGAAGGATCACCAGCATCAGCAGCATGACGGGAGATGAATATTCGACCGTCAAAATTAATAGTAGGTATCGCTAAAATACCTAAATGATAATTTTTTTCTGTATAGAGTATACTTTCCTCGAGCGTAATGGGATCAACCGTGCGTAATTCGCCTCTCCATAACGGATCCTCAACATATTTTGTGTAGAACAATGGTGTTGCAGCACTCTTGAGCTTGAGCTCTTTTTTTTCATCTTCTAATTTTACGATTTGTTTATCTCCGCTTTCTACATCGTAACCAAGGTGTCTGTTTTGCCTTTCTAGATTTTTAATATAGTTGTCTTGATAAAAATATACGATTGAACCACCCGCAATGAGAGCGATCAATACAGAAACAATGATAGGAATAATCGGCTTACGAATTTTGCTTGCTGGTATCTGTGGTGGTGTGGCAACTTGTTTCATATTTTTAATTTAATTTAAACAATCAGCGGCAAATTTTCCACGTCAACTTTTTCGCCGGTAATAATACTTTCAATGCGATAGGCGCCATGCGTAGGTGCTTCAATATAACCATTCCATGCCATGCGCGCTAAGCCGCCGCTATTTATCCAGTCAAACAGCCATTCATTTGTATATTTTGGATCTCCCTGCGTTACACCGCCGCCAAACTGTTTTAACCAAATACGATTAAACACTTCCTGCGATCCAATTGAAGGCGCCATAATGATTGGAAGTCCCACACCAGTGTAAAAGGACATTTCACTTGGTTTTGTCCACAGGATGTCGGTTTTATGGAGTAGATTTGTAAATTCTTTAAAATATGTTTCTCGATCCTCATAGTGATCCACGAATATTCCCTTACCAAGGAACCGGCCCAAGTTCAGCTTCTTTATTTCTTTGGTAAAGAATTCTGCTGCAACCTTTTTTGTACCAGCTGCCAGGTGAACCTGAATCTCATTGCGCCTTATTTTATGTTTCAGGCTTTTCACGATTTGCACACCAAGTCTTCTTTGAGCGCCAGCGCCACCCACAGAAAATGTCAAAGTTAAGGGGTGGTTTTTCTTCATTGGGCAAGCTCCGCGACCAAGCTCAGCATTAAGTGTGCGCACATATTTTTCTGTGAAAATTCCTTTAGGATCCAAATTGCAAATGCGCGCTTTTAAATCTTTTTTAATAATCGTGCCTTTTGCGCCGCCAATAATTTCTTTGGGCAATGGGAAGCCGGTTAGATAAATATTTTCTTCGCGTACACCATAAAGTTTAAGCCTCTCCATAACGCGGGCATTTGGCGCGAAATACTTGATACGGCTCTTTTTTGGA
>JBDROJ010000019.1:0-85542 GCA_043810165.1 bacterium | reverse complement strand
CATTTAACTGCATGGACTCTTTACCTATCAAGAGGCACGTCTGCAGTATAATATATTTTGAGAGAAAAATCAAGATGTGGTATAATAACAAGACTATAATCTAAAAATCTATGTTCAAAAAGGCAAAAATAATTATCTTAGCCCTATCCATTAGTTTATTGTCTTTGCCAGGTGTTAGCCATGCCTATGATTATTTTCTAGGCACGGCCGGCAAAGCATTGGGATTCAGTGTTTCCGGGGATAAGACCGATCCTTTGTATATTGCGCAGGTCGGGCTTAAAGTATTTCTTTCATTATTAGCTATTATATTTTTTGGCATTATGCTGTATGCCGGATTTCGCTGGATGACGGCTCGTGGCAATGAAGATTTGGTGGAAAAGGCACAACATGCTTTGCAAGCCGGTATCATCGGCATGATTATTGTGGTTTCTTCTTATGCAATTTCTTCTTTTGTGTTTAGTACTTTAGTTGGTTCTTCTACTACAACTACCAAAACGAAAAACATAGAATATTGTTGTTGTTTATATAATGCAGAATATGATAAAAGTAAGAATTCCGAAGCCAAAGGCACCGGGTATGTAAGTTGTGACAAGGCAATTACTAAAAAAGAGAAGTGCACAGGTGACAATATTTGGTGGGAGAAAAGCCAGTGTAAAAAATAGGAATTTTAGTTGCATCCTAGTTCAGCCCTTGACTTTTTTCTATTTTTAGGTATACTATTAGGGATTAATTAACCCCGACAAAGTTTGCTTGCATGCAGGCTGGCCGGGTCCGACTAGCGGGAACATGCTCTTGATTAGCCGGTAAATACAACGCATGTATGTTAGATACTAAGAAAAAGCAGAAGGTAATAAAAAAGTTCCAGGCTCACGAAGGAGATACTGGATCAAGCCAAGTGCAAATTGCCATTTTAACAGCTGAAATAGCTGAATTGGTAGAACATTTAAAAATACATCCCAAAGATCACTCTTCTCGCAGGGGTTTGTTGCGCAAGGTTAATGCAAGGCGCAATTTAATGCGCTATCTAAAGAAGGAAGAACCTGAAAGTTACGACGAGATAATTAAGAAGTTGAAAATAAAGAAAGTACGCACAATTGAAAGGCCAGTGGTTAGTGAAGATGAAGAACCTCTTGATGATTTAATTATAGAAGAAGACGATGATAAAGAAACAAGCGATGAAAATTAAGAATCCATTAAAACACCCCGACCAACGTGTAGGGGTGTTTATTGATGTACAAAATATGTATTATAGCGCCAAAAATTTGTATGGCGCTAAAGTTAATTTTGGCAACATAGTTAAAGAGGCCATTGACGACAGGAAGTTGATACGCGCCATTGCTTATGTGGTGCGCACTGAAAGTAAAGATGAACAACCTTTTTTTGATGCTCTATATAATTTGGGGATAGAAACCAAAGAGCGTCCTTTGCAGGTTTTTTATGGAGGCGATAAAAAAGCTGATTGGGATGTTGGAATTACCGTAGATATGATTCGTCTTTCTCCGAGTTTGGATGCGATTGTGCTGGTAAGTGGCGATGGCGATTATGTGCCTTTGGTTGAATATTTGCGCAACCAGGGAAAACAATTGGAAGCCATGGCTTTTGGAGGAACCACTTCCAAGAAGTTAATAGAATCAGTAGATGATTTTGTGGATTTGGGTGGTGATAAGAAAAAGTTTTTAATTAATGATAATAGAAAAAAACATTAATATTAATAAAGAACTGGTTCAAGGACAAGTAGACTTCAATGTTTTGAGGTCTGTAGCTCTTGAGCCAGCTTCAAGAAAGGAAAATTTATGGAGATAAAAACGTGGTCCATGGAATGGGGTGGCCGAACTCTATCTGTGGAAATGGGTAAGCTGGCATTGCAAGCCAATGCTTCTTGTACTGTACGCTATGGCGATACAGTTATTTTGGCCAGCGTTGTTATGAGTAAAAATACTCGTGACGGTATTGATTTTTTTCCTCTATCAGTAGATTTTGAGGAAAAGCTTTATGCGGCCGGTAAGATAAAAGGCAGTAGGTTTATGAAAAGAGAAGGGCGTCCTACTGATGAAGCCATTTTAACGGGTCGTTTAATAGATCGTTCTATCCGTCCTTTGTTTGATAATAACATGCGTAATGATGTACAGGTTATTTTGACTGCCTTATCAATAGATAATGAAAATGATTCACAGATGACTGCTATGTTGGCAACTTCAATTTGTTTGTCAATTTCTAACATTCCTTGGTCAGGTCCTATAGCAGGTGCTCGTGTTGGGCGTGCAAACGGACAGTGGGTTTTAAATCCTATGCCAGAACAGAAAAAAGATAGCGATACTGATGTGGTGGTCGTTGGAACACCGGAAAAGGTGGTTATGGTTGAAGCTGGTTGTAAAGAAGTTCCAGAAGGCGAAGTAATTGGCGCAATGAAATTTGGTGCAATGGAATTAAAACCGATTTTGGATTTTATTAACAAAATTCAAGCAGAAGCCGGTCAGCAGAAAATAGACATGACTGCTGATAAAAGCGAAAAAGAAATTGAGCTGGAAAAAATTGAGAATGAAGTCAAAGATTTTGTGGCCAGTCATGTAGATGATTGGATTTTTGATTCAATCAAGACTGGCAGAAAAGAAAGAGATGTTATGATTCGGAAATTTGAAGAGGCTGTGAAGGAGAATTTGACTAATCAAGAGGTTGATGAAAATATTCAGAAAATTGTTTTAGGTAGGGTTAAAATATATATTGAAAAACATATTACTGATAAAATTATTAAAGAAGAAAAAAGGTTAGACGGTCGTGGCTTGACTGATATCCGTACGTTAGTTTCTGAAGTGGGTTTATTGCCTCGCACTCACGGCACAGGCTTGTTCAGTCGTGGTGATACCCAAGTTTTATCAATAATAACTTTGGGATCTCCTGGCGATGTGCAGACTTTGGATACCATGGAAGAAGACGGCACCAAACGCTATATGCATCATTATAATGATACGCCGGCCACCTATGGTGAAACAGGTTTTATGCGCGGTCCGGGTCGCAGAGCGATCGGTCATGGCGCTTTGGCTGAAAAAGCCTTGGAGCCAGTTTTGCCTCCGGAAGAGAGTTTCCCTTATGCAATTAGAATAGTATCTGAAGTGCTGGGTTCAAATGGTTCCAGTTCAATGGCTTCTACTTGTGGCTCTACTCTATCCTTAATGGATGCTGGTGTTCCTATCACCAAGCCAGTGGCCGGGATTGCCATGGGTTTGGCTAGCAACGACCAGGGTGAATGGAAAGTAATTACAGACCTACAGGATGTGGAAGATGGCCCTGGTGGCATGGATTTTAAAATTACTGGTACTTGTGATGGTATTACAGCCATGCAAATGGATACCAAGACTTTGGGTTTGAGTTGGGAAATTGTTGAACAGACTTTTAAGCAAGCCCGTGAGGCCAGAATTCGGATTTTAGAAGTAATGAAGAGCGCCATTGCCGAGCCTAGAGCAGAAATGTCACCTTATGCCCCGCGTATTACTACTATCAATATTAATCCTGATAAGATTCGCGACGTAATCGGTCCTGGCGGCAAAGTGATTAATAAGATAATCGCTGATACAGGTGTTAGTATTGATATTGAAGATGATGGCCGAGTAATGATTACTTCAAATGATGGTCCGGCCGCTCAAAAAGCCATAAAGATAATTGAGAATTTAACCCATGAGGTAACAGCCGGAGAAGAATATGAAGGCGAGGTCGTCCGTTTGGAAGACTTTGGTGTTTTTATTAATATTTTGCCGGGCCAAGATGGCTTGGTTCATGTGAGTGAGATTAAATGGGATCGTGTTGATAAGCCAGGCGATGTATTGAATTTGGGGGATAAGGTCAAAGTGAGGGTCAAAGAAATTGATAATCTGGGCAGAGTTAATTTGAGTATGAAAGCTTTGTTGCCAAAACCAGAAGGTTATGTTGAGCGTCCGCCACAAGATCGTCGTAGTTCAGGTGGTCCTAGGCACGGAGGTGGTTTCAATAAAAAACCGTTTGGTAGACGAGACGGAAGGTAATACACCAACATTTATTTAAAAAGACAGGTTTACAAGCCTGTCTTTTTATTGATTTTTTATTTGATTTATGATATAACTGATAAAGTTAATGCTGGGGTGGCGTAATTGGTAGCCGCGGTAGCCTTAGGAGCTATTGCCTTCGGGCGTGGAGGTTCGAGTCCTCTCCCCAGCACAATTAATTCTAAAACAATATGTCGGCTGATAAAAAAACATCAATCTCTAGCGGTTTTGGAGAGGCAGAAAATCAAAAATCGCCTAGATCTCGAGATTGTAGTAAAACCGTAGAACTAAACGCGGTTTCATTAAGTAACTTATTGAGCAGAGCCACAGAAGATGTGGAGTCAGAATTTACAGATGAAAAAACCTTGGAAGCAGAGCCTGGTTATGAAAAGCAATATAGTAGTAGTCAAGATGCATCTAATATCGTCAAACAGAGGATAGTTGAGTTAGTACTAAATGGACCAGAACCAGCTGATCTGCTTAATTTTCCCGAGCATATATTAAGAGGCATAAGAGAAGTCTTGGTGGAAGAATTGATATCCCGCAGTCATTATAATTTGGAAGATAATATGAACGAGATGGCCAAAACAAAAATTAGAAGTTTTTTGGAAAAGATTAAAAAAAGACTAGGATATCATGAATAATCATGACGCCAAAATATTTGCCGCTCAACTAAGCGATGATCTTCCGATTTTGGATCTACACGGTTTGTATCCAAGTGACGCTCTTGATCGTTTAGAGATTTTTTTATTCGACCACCATGACAAAAATAATGAAAAAGTAATTAGGATAGTTTATGGTGGAGGTACTGGTAGGTTGGGGGAAAAAGTAAAAGGCTATCTAAAAAATCATGGTTTGGTGCAAGAAATTATTGAAGAACATGGTGCTTGTTTAGCCGTATTATAGCTCCATTATTTATCCACACCTGTGCAAACTTGTCAGCTTGACAAGTTTTTTGTTTTAATGTATTATTATGAGCACGTGAAATTGTCCCGATATGCATCTGGACACCACGTCCAATCAGAGCTTAAACAGTTTGGACCTCTGGGTAAAATAACTTGCAAACAAAATGTTAAAACAAGTACAAATTTTTTACTCAATTCATCCAAGCGGTTAAACTCAAAACAGTTATTGTTTTAAAGGCCGCTTACTAGCGGTTCTTTTTTTCCAGTCTTTTACATGCATTGTCAAGATGGTAGTTCATGAATAGGACTTGAAAGTACTTTGACAACTCAACCAGGGTCCTGAATCAAAATATAAGTCAAGCGCAAGCAAGCGTAGACTTCGTCCGTTTGATTCAGGCAAAATAAATCGTCCTGACCGGAGCTTGTCTTCAATAGGCTCGGTACAGGATGAAACAAAAGCACAATTTAGTGTTTTTGTCGTATGCAATTTTACTAAGAGCATATGGTGGATGCCTAGACACCAAAAGACGAAGAAGGACGTGGCAGCCTGCGAAAAGTCTCGGGGAGGTGGCAAGCAACCTTTGATCCGGGAATGTCCGAATGGGGGAACCCGCTGCGTTTTACGCGGCATTATATACTGAATACATAGGTATATAAAGAAGACCTGGGGAAGTGAAACATCTCAGTACCCAGAGGAAAAGAAATCGAAGAGATTCCCTAAGTAGCGGCGAGCGAAAAGGGAACAGCCCAAACCGTATAAAAGTTTCTATGGTGATTGATTGATTTTCGAATTGATTTTGAACTGTAGTTTAAAGGAACAGACCGTTTTTTATACGGTGTTGTAAGGCCTAACGCTGATTTTCTGTTAAATCAGGTGAGAGCATTATTTTTAGCAGAAGGCTATGGAAAGAGCCGTCAAAGAGGGTGAAAGCCCCGTACGCGAAAAGAATAATTGCAATCATGGTTAGTGTCCTTGAGTAGGGCGGGACTCGTGAAATCCTGTCTGAATCTAGGCCGACTATGGTCTAAGGCTAAATACTTTTGGTGATCGATAGTGAACAAGTACCGTGAGGGAAAGGTGAAAAGTAGCCCGTTGAGGGCGATGAAATAGTATCTGAAACCATATGCTTACAAAGAGCTAAAGTCCCGACTTAGTCGGGATGATAGTATTCCTATTGAAGAATGAGCCTGCGAGTGTGTAGCAGTAGCTTGCTTAAGGGCCTATGGTCCGTAGGCACAGCGAAAGCGAGTTTTAACCAGCGTCAATAGTTTCTGTTACACGACCCGAAACCGAGTGAGCAATCCATGGCCAGGATGAGCCCCGATGAAAATCGGGGGGAGGTCCGAACCCACGCGCCGTTCAACACGCGGGGATGAGCTGTGGATAGCGGAGAAATTCCAATCGAACTCGGTAATAGCTGGTTTTCCTCGAAATAGCTTTAGGGCTAGCCTTAAGTGTTCCTGCCGGTGGTAGAGCACTGGATGAGGTCGGGGTCCTTCGGGATACCCGCCTCAATCAAACTCCGAATGCCGGTAGTCAAAAACTTAGGAGTCAGACTGTGAGGGCTAAGCTTCATAGTCAAAAGGGAAACAGCCCAGATCGCTAGCTAAGGTCCCAAAATCCATGTTAAGTGCACGCAAGGTGGTTTTAATTCTCATACAACCAGGAGGTTGGCTTAGAAGCAGCCATCCTTTAAAGAAAGCGTAATAGCTCACTGGTCAAGAGTTTTAGCGCCGAGAATGTAACGGGGCTAAACATGGTACCGAAGCTGCGAATGTCTCGACTTAGTCGAGGCGTGGTAGAGGAACATTCCTATCTGCGTTGAAGCCGGATCTGCGAGGACTGGTGGAGCGTTAGGAAGCGAGTATGCAGGCATAAGTAACAAAAAGGCAGGTGAGAATCCTGCCCGCCGAAAACCCAAGGTTTCCTGGGCAACGTGAATCATCCCAGGGTTAGTCGGTCCTAAGGCCAGGCCGAAAGGCGTAACCGATGGATCAGCAGGTTAATATTCCTGCACTGCTTATAGTTTGGTTTTTAGTGCGCATTTTTAATCTTTAAGCGTGTTTCGGTTATACACGTATCGCAAGATGGAGACAAAGCCTTCGGGTAGAGTCAATTTGAGGTAAGAGAATGCCTAGAAAAGCTAGAAACCGCTAGGCTATAGGTAACCGTACCGTAAACCAACACAGGTAGGTAGGTCGAGAAGACCAAGGCGTACGAGATAACCCTCGTTTAGGAACTCGGCAAAACAGCGGCCGTAACTTCGGGATAAGGCCCGCCCCGACTCAAATCGGGGCTACAACAAAAGACTCCCTGCGACTGTTTATCAAAAACACAGCTCCCTGCAAAAGCGTAAGCTGAAGTATAGGGGGCGACGCCTGGCCAGTGTCAGAACGTTAAGGCGACTTGTTAGTCTTTATGACAAAGCAGGAAACTGAAGCGCTGATGAACGCCGGCGATAACTATAATCGTCCTAAGGTAGCGAAATTCCTTGTCGGGTGAGTTCCGACCCGCACGAATGGCGTAACGATGGGGAGACTGTCTCAACGAGGGACTCGGTGAAATTGCAAGACCGGTAAAGATGCCGGTTACCCACAGCCGGACGAAAAGACCCCGTGAAGCTTTACTACAACTTGATATTGGTATAAGGCTAAACATGTTCAGTATAGGTGGAAGATCTTCGGATCGCCAGTGAGATACCACCCTTGTTTAGTTTTGTACCTAATTTCCTTCCTTGAATCAGGAAGGGGAGACAGTGTCTGGTGGGTAGTTTGTCTGGGGCGGATGCCTCCCAAAAAGTAACGGAGGCGTTTACAAAGGTTGGCTTAGCTCGGATGGAAACCGAGCTGGACGTGCAAACGCAAAAGCCAGCTTTACTGCAAGGGCTACAACCCGAGCAGTTGGGAAACCAGAAGTTAGTGAACCGACCACCCTACATAGGAAGGTGGAAGATCAACGGATAAAAGCTACTCCGGGGATAACAGGCTGATCTCGCCCGATAGTCCATATAGACGGCGGGGTTTGGCACCTCGATGTCGGCTCATCGCATCCTGGGGCTGAAGAAGGTCCCAAGGGTTTGGCTGTTCGCCAATTAAAGCGGTACGCGAGCTGGGTTCAGAACGTAAACTACATTGCGTTCTATCGTAGAAATATGATACAATAAATCTGACTCATAACGGTGAAACCCTACTAAATTTACCGAACTTTTTAGAGGGCAATGCCGTGGGAAGGTTGATTTATGTCAATAATTTCGTCCACAACAAAATCTTATATCGCAGGATTTCTAGATGGAGATGGCTGTATAATGTTCCAATTAGTCCGTAGAAAAGACTATGTGTATGGATTTCAGATCCGTGCCAGCGTAGTTTTCTACCAGAAGACTGATAAAAAGAGTCATAAAGAGTCATTTAGAATGGCTTAAAGAAACATTTGCAGGAGTAGGTTATATCAGAGATCGCAATGATGATATGACCGAATATACCATAGTTGGTTTTAAGTCGGTAATTAAGATTTTGAAATTATTGAAGCCTTATATAATTCTCAAAAAAGAACATGTTTTAGTTGCTTTTCAAATAAATAAAATTCTACAAGGAAAATTTTCCATAGAAAAATTTGTTAAGGCAGCTGAATTGGTTGATAAGTTCAAGGAATTAAATTATTCCAAAAAGAGAACTAATACCTCTGATGTTTTGAAGAATTTTTTAAGACAACATAAATTATACCCCCGTAACGACTGATTCTGGATGTCTGTTTCTGGCAGACAGAAGGATGAGATAGGTGTTCAAAAAATAACTTATATCACTTATCACACGTCAGCTCCTCCTCCATTGTTGTTGGAGAGGATGAAGGTATAGTCTGTGCCATTAGTAATAATGGAAGAACATGCGTGAGACAGTTCGGTCTCCTATCCGCTGTGGGCGTTGAATATTGAGAGGACCTGCTCCTAGTACGAGAGGACCGGAGTGGACGAACCTCTAGTGTACCAGTTGTCCTACCAAGGGCATTGCTGGGTAGCTACGTTTGGCGCGGATAAACGCTGAAAGCATCTAAGCGTGAAGCCGTCCTCAAGATTAATATTCGTTATAGGCTCCTTGTAGACTACGAGGTTGATAGGCGCCAGGTCTAAGCTCTGTAAAGAGTTAAGCCGAGGCGTACTAATAAGCCGAGCATACGACAAAAACACTAAGCAGTGCTTAAAAACAATACCCTGGAAAAAACAAGAGACCATTGTCTTGGTGCCTCAAGTGAGAAGGTTACACCCGTTCCCATCCCGAACACGGTAGTTAAGCTTCCCAACGCTGATGATAGCTGTAAAGCAAAAGTAAGCCGGCGCCAGGACAATGGTCTTTTTTTATTGCCAATTTTCACTATTTCTGCTAAGCTAAACACAGAAAATAACATATATATGACTACATCAGAAATATTGGTGAAAAGAGTGGCCACTTATGTAAAATCCAAGCTTTGGGGCGAGCCAACAGGTCATGATTGGTATCATGCCCAAAGGGTTTTGCGCATGGCCAGGATATTGCAAAGGGAAGAAGGTGGAAATCTATCGGTGATTGAATTAGCCGCTTTGGTGCATGACCTTGGTGATTACAAAAAGCATGATTATAATGAATACAAGGGTAATTTGGTATTAGATGCCATGATGGATATTTTGGAAATAAATCGAGATACACAGCGCCGGATTATGCGTATAGTATCAGAATCGCAATACAAGGGTAGTGAAACCAAAGTGCCATCAACCATTGAAGGCAAAATTATTCAAGATGCGGATTGGCTTGAGACTGTTGGAGCAATAGGTATAGCCAGGGGTTTTGCAACAGGCGGACAAATCGGACGCATGATGTATGACCCAGATATTAAACCGCGTACTGGTTTAAATAAATTAGATTATCAGAAGAAAAAATATGAAGGCACCAGCTTGAATTATTTTTTTGAGAAGTCTTTGAGATTGTCGGAGATGATGAATACCAAAACTGGCAAAAAAATAGCCAAGAGAAGGAGCGAATTTTTGTTAAGTTTTATTGATGAATTTATTGCCGAATGGAACGGAATAAGATAAAATATTTTTAATTAAATTAATCGTCTTATCTATGTCAAAATTAAAAGGAAAAGCTTTGGTGGCTCAAGGGGGCGGGCCTACTGCGGTTATAAACCAAAGCTTGGCAGGTGTAATTTTAGAGGCTAGAAAATTTATTGAAATTGAACGAATTTACGGCGCCAGATTTGGAGTAAGCGGAATTAGGGATGAAAGTTTTATTGATTTAACCCAATCAACAACTCATAATTTGGAAAGAGTTGCCAATACTCCTGGTTCGGCAATTGGATCCACCCGCGACAAGCCGGATGAAAAATACTGCGAGCAAATGTTTGCGGTTATGCAAAAACATGATATCCGTTATTTTTATTATATTGGTGGCAATGACTCGGCTTCAACTTGCCATATAGTTAATGAGCAAGCCAAATCTGCCAATTATGAATTGCGCGTTATCCATATTCCCAAGACAATTGATAATGATATAGTAGGCACCGATCACTGCCCTGGTTATGGCTCGGCTGCAAAGTTTGTGGCCCAATCTTTTGCCGGAGTAAATTTAGATAATCTGTCCTTACCCGGCGTATATATTGGAGTAATTATGGGCAGGCATGCAGGATTTTTGACGGCCTCATCTTCTTTGGCTCAGAGGTTTCCTGATGATGGACCGCATTTGATTTACTTGCCGGAGAGAACTTTTGATCCGGAAAAATTTGTTAATGATGTACAATCTGTTTATGATAAATACGGTCGTTGTGTGATAGCTGTGTCAGAGGGAATCCATGATGCTGAAGGCAATTATATTATGGCCGACCTAATGAAAAGCAAAGAACAAGATGCCCATGGCAATACTCAATTATCAGGCAGTGGCGTGTTAGGCGACCTATTGGCTGATTTAATTAGAAGCAGAACAAATATAAAAAGAGTGAGAGCTGATACTTTTGGCTATTTACAACGTTCATTTTTGGGTTGTGTTAGCGCGCGGGATAGACATGAAGCGCGTGAAGTGGGCGAGCGAGCTGTGCAATATTCGGTTTGGGATGATGTTGATGGCTCGGTGGCCATTGATCGCGTGGGTGATTATGCTGTACACTATAAATTAATTGAATTGGAAGAGGTGGCTGGAAAAACCAAGACCATGCCAGATGTATTTATCCAGGGCGATAATTATGTGACCACTGCCTTTAGAAATTATGCCAGACCATTGGCAGGTGAATTGGAACATCTGGCCAGAATTATGGCGATTAAAGTTGATAAAAAATAGTTAATTTTTTAATTTTTATATTTATGTCAGAAAAAACATTGCAGGGTATTGCCACTAGCATGGTGGCTAAATCTAAGGGGATTTTGGCGGCTGATGAGAGTACCCCAACTATTAAGAAGCGTTTTGATTCCATTGGTGCGGAATCAACCGAGGAGAATCGTAGGGCTTATCGCGAATTAATTTTAACGGCTCCAGGAATGGAACACTACATTAGCGGGGTAATTATGTTTGATGAAACATTAAGACAGAGTACTTTGGCAGGTGTAACTTTTCCGGATTTATTAAATCAAAAAGGAGTTTTAGCTGGTATTAAGGTTGACCAGGGTACAGAATTGTTTGGTGGTTCAGAAGTAGAAAAATTTACCAGAGGTTTAGAAGGTTTGGACGATAGATTAAAGGAATATTATAATTTAGGTGCTCGTTTTGCTAAATGGCGAGCAGTTTATAGTATTGCAAATGATTTACCTAGTGATATATGCGTACAACGCAATGCTAAAGATTTAGCAGAATATGCTTATTTATGTCAACAAATTGGTTTGGTCCCAATTGTTGAACCGGAAGTTTTAATGGATGGGGCTCATGATATAGAGCATTGTTATGAAGTGACTAAGAATGTTCTTAAGGCGGTGTTTGAAAAATTAGTGAGTCGAGGTGTTAAATTAGATGGCATTGTTTTAAAACCTAATATGGTATTGTCTGGACAAGATTTTGATGGAATTGATAGTCCCCAAACAGTGGCCAGTATGACTGTTAAATGCTTTAATGAATCAGTGCCGGCGGAAGTGCCAGGTATAGTATTTTTATCTGGAGGACAAACAGAAGCTCAAGCTTGTACTAATTTGAATGCCATGAATGTAATGGGAGAACATCCTTGGGAATTAAGTTATTCATTTGGAAGAGCTCTTCAACATTCTGCATTAAATACATGGCTGGGTAAAGTAGAAAATGTAGAAAAAGCACAAGAAGTTTTTACACGTAGAGCAAAATTAACTAGTTTGGCACGATCTGGTAAGTATAAGTCGGAAATGGAGGTATAGGATAAGATGAAGATTTAGAAATAGCTCCCAATAACTTATCCACAAGAAACTGTCGGGAAAAACTTGACAGTTTTTTAGTTATGTATTATGCTTAACATAGCCTATTATATGGATATCAACCTACTCAAAAGTTTAGGATTTTCTGACAAGTTAGCCAATATTTACCTGGCTTTATTGAGTTTGGGCCCATCTTCGGTGCGTAAAATAGCCGAAAAGACTGATTTGAACCGTGGTACGGTATATGATAATTTAAAATGGTTGAAAGACAAGGGTTTGGTTGGATTTTATAAGAAAGAAAAAAAACAGTTATTCGTGGTTGAAGATCCGGAAAAACTGCATGGTTTGGTTCTGGATAAGTCTGAAGAATTAGAAGAAATAGACAAAAAATTAGATAAGATGATTCCAGAACTTAGGTCAATTTATGATAAAGGTGGAGAACGTCCGATCGCCCGTTATTATAATAAAAATCAAATAGTAAAAATAATGGAAGACCTGCTTGATGTTTGTGAAAATAGTGGAGAAAAAATTTATCGTATTTATTCATCTGCCGGAATTCGAGAATACCTATATGATGGTTTTGAAACTTTCAGCGATGTGCGCATTTCAAAAGGAATTGCTGTTAAAGTAATCGCCATCGGCGATGGCGGAGAGCTGCGCGGCATGGACGAGCGCAAATGGCTTTCAGCTGAAGACAGTACGCCAACATATATTTTAATATATCCGGGCAAGACCGCGTATATTTCTCTTAATGCCAAAGATGAGCCTGTGGGGGTGGTTGTGGAAAATGAAGGAATATTTCAAACGCAGAAAAATATTTTTGATAATTTGTGGAATAAATTATAAAATAGTATTAAATCACTTTTAACATTTAATCTAAATTAGTCAAATCTGTCATTGCGAGCCTGTATAGCGTTTCTGTCATTGCGAGCGTAAGCGAAGCAATCTCGTTGGTTCTAGGGCAGCGAGATTGCTTCGTCGCTCCGCTCCTCGCAATGACAATAGCGCTACGCTAGCAATGACAGAAACGCCCATTATCCACGAGACTAATCTAAAAAATTTAATATGAGTTCTATGTTCATAATTGACCTTGATGATACATTATTCAATACAAGGGGCGTGCACGGTTTTAAAGAAGTTCGTTTGTCTGTTCTAAATAAATTGGGCGTTACTGAAGACCTGTATGACAAGACTTATTCTGAAGCGCGCAATCAGGAACCGATTGGCTATAATAATATAAAGCACGCTCAAGTTTTATCCAAGCATGGTTTTGATCAAGAGGAAGTTTTTCAAGCTTTGGAAAAAACAATTAGTTCAGAAATTTTAAAAACTTTTTTATTTTCGGATTCTCTGTCTTTTTTAGGACAAATGAAAAGTTTGGGAGAACCAATGATTTTATTAAGTTTTGGCGATACGGATTTTCAAACTTTAAAAGCCAAAGGATCGGGTTTTGAAGAATACTTTGATAGATTTATATTAACGCGCACAGACAAAAGCGATGTGGTTGCAGAATTGGCAAATGGAAAAAATTTATCAAAAATCTGGTTTATAAACAATCGTCCGGATGAAACTCTCAATGTCAAAAAGAATCATCCAAAAATTAATTACATTCTAAAAAAATCCGAAGACATAGACGAGCAAGAATATATTAAAAGCCAATTACCATATTTTAAAACTTTAAATGAAATATATGAATATATCAGGGATAATAGGTAATTTTGGAGCCGTGGTTTTGTCAGCTGGACAAGGCACGCGTCTGCAATGCAATGATACGCCCAAGACGATGCTGGAAATAGGAGGAAAGCCAATCGTCAGTTATATTGTCGACACCTTATACCGGCTTGGGTTTACCAAAGAAAAAATTTCTTTGGTAGTTGGTTTTCACAAAGAAAAAGTTATGGATTTTTTTGGTGACAAGGTTACTTATGCGGTGCAAGAAGAACAGTTGGGCACAGCCCACGCCACGTATATTGGTATAAAAGCATTACCTGATGAAGTTGATAATATATTGGTCATGAACGGAGATGATAGTGCCTTTTTTAAATCAACTACAATTGAAAATTTAATAAATCAGCATATTGAGGAACAAGCCATGGTATCTTTGCTTTCCACTAGCATTGATTCTTCTTCTTTTGCTTACGGGCGTATAATTAGAAACGGCCATGAGATAGATATAATTGAGAAAGAATACCTGACCGAAGAGAATAGGCACACCACTGAAACCAGCACCGGAACTTTTTGTTTTAATAGAAGGTGGTATAAGAATATGTTTCCCAATATGCCGATTATTGAAAAGCTGGGCGAGTATGGGTTGCCTACTGCCTTTATGATGGCTCAAAAAGAAGGCTTGTCTGTGCGAGTTGTTAAATTGCAGGACAGGAGAGAGTGGTTTGGCGTGAATACCAAAGAAGAATTGGAAGAAGCGGACAAAAGAAAAAAATTATTTTTGTAATTATGACTGAAAATAAAAAACAATTATTAACCGGAGCCGAGGTGACTTTGCAAGCTTGCGTGGATGCAGGCGCTGATATCATGTATGGCTATCCGATTACTCCAAGTAGCGAGGTGTTTAGCGGTTGGATTGGGCGCGGTTTGCCATATCTACAGACTGAAGATGAAATATCAGCAGGTTTTGCAGTGTGCGGCGCAGTATTAGGCGGGCAAAAGGCTTTTACAGCCACGGCCGGTCCTGGTCATGTTTTAATGCAAGATGGCATGAGCATGGCCGAAGGTATGCGTCTGCCTTTTGTGGCTATTATTGGCCAGCGCGGTGGCCCAAGTTCTGGCACTGTAATTTATTCTCAGCAAGAAGTAATATTGTCTTGCTATGGGGGTAATGGCGAAGGCATGCGCTTGGTATATTCTCCTTCCAACTTAAATGAACTTTATAATTTAACAATCAAGGCTTTTAATGATGTCTGGAAATATCGTTTTCCCGCCATAGTTTTGACCGATGGGTACTTGCTAAAAATGAAAGGCGTGGTTGATCTTGTCAGACAGCCTAATCAGGAAAATGTTAAATCATATCCTCTGGTTAGTCCCGGACAGAATGTCCATCTGCCCAGTATATATACTTTAGAGGAAGAATTATATGAAAAATTAAATAAAGATCAGCAGGATTTTGATAAAATTAGGCCTCAAATAGAATCGGCTGAACAATATATGGTTGAAGATGCTGAAGAATTATTTATAGCCCATGGCATAGTCGGGGCAAGCGCTAAACAGGCGGTGGATGATTTGCGTGAACAAGGAAAGAAAGTTGGTTTGTTCCGCCCGATCAGTATTCGTCCTTTTCCCAAAAAACAATTGAGTGAAGTCGCATCTAGAATCAAAAAAATTACAGTGATTGAATCATCAGCAGGCCAGCTAGAAAGGCTGGTTAGAGATGATCTGGATTCTCAAATTAATATTGAATTAAATGGCTGGCATTATCCAGGTCTGGGTATAGAGCCAGAAGAAATTGTAAAAAGATATGTATAATCCCAAATTGTCAAAATTTTGTCCAGGTTGCGGTTATCCCATGGTATTAATGACTCTGAATAAAGTATTAGAAAAATTAGGCTTGATTGATCAGGCTGTACTTGGTCTTGATATCGGCTGTTCGCTTTTAGCAATTAATTTTTTGCCCATCAATACCTTTCAAACTCACCATGGCCGGGTTACGCCTACTATGATTGGTTTTAAAGGCGCTCAACCCGATTCAATCAGTTTGGGCTTGACCGGAGATGGCGGAGCTTATGCTATCGGCTTGCAAAATTTATTGCATTCGGCCAAGCGCGATGAAGCTGTAAGTATTATTGTGATAAATAATACACTTTATGCCATGACCGGAGGGCAGACTGCTCCCACCAGTTTGGTCGGACAAATTACCAGTACTAATCCGCAAGGCATAGATCAAGAGCCTTTGTTCGGACTTGAATTAATAAAGCAAGTAGCCAATAAAGATGCATATTTGGCGCGCACAGCTGTAAATGACCCAAAAGATCTTATGGAATATCTTGAAAAAGCCGTTAAAACTCAACAAGCTGGACATTTTGCCATGGTTGAAGTTTTATCTTTTTGCCCCACTAATTGGAGGACAAGAGGTAAGGATACCTTGGATCGTCTAGACGGCATTAAAGAAGTTTTTAAAATTGGTGAATTATAATATGAACATAAAAATTATTTTTGCCGGCGACGGCGGGCAAGGCTTGCAAACAATCGCCAACCTATTAACACAAACTGCTTTTGCTAACGGATTTTATGTTACTGATATTCCTAATTTTGGTTTGGAACAGCGCGGTGGCGTGTCATTGGCTTTTGTGCAGATTAGTAATAAAGAAATTGTTTATCCCAGATTTACAAAACCTGATATTTTATTGATTATGTCAGAACAAGCCAGAGAACGAACTCAACATTATATTGAAGACGCTGAAGTTTTGTATATTGAAGATTATTTGGAAAATTTTAAACAAAACCAGATTCAAGAACAATCATACAATATATTTTTTCTCGGCTTATTAGGAAAAAAATTGGCTGATCAAAATATAATGAACTTGGATTTGTTGAGTGATTCATTAAGTAAAAAATTGAGCGCTAAAATTGGCTGGGAAGAAAATCAAAAAGCATTTGAATTAGGGATAAAATATTAATTTTAAAATTATGTGTGGAATAATTGGATACATTGGTAAAAAACAAGCTTTGCCCATATTAATTCAAGGTTTGCGCCGGCTTGAATATAGGGGTTATGACAGTGCTGGCGTGGCAATCTGCCAAGATCATGAGATTTGCATTGAAAAATCATCAGGAAGAATAGGTAATTTGGAGGCAAAGCTAAAAAATGCGAGCCTGCGCGGTACAGTAGGCATAGCTCATACTCGCTGGGCCACGCACGGCGGTGTTACTGATGAAAATGCCCATCCTCATTGGGGTTGTACCAAGGATCTGGTGGTTGTACACAATGGAATAATTGAAAATTATCGCGAATTAAAGGATGAATATTTAAAAGACCATAAATTTGTTTCAGAAACTGATACAGAAGTACTGGCTCATCTGATTGAGTATTTTTATGAAGGTGATTTGCGCTTGGCCATGGAAAAGGCCTTGACAAAAGTGAGAGGAACTTATGGCTTGGTGGCCATGCATTGCAAAGAGGAAGGCAAGCTGGTGGCCGCTCGTTTGGGTAGTCCGTTGGTGGTTGGATTTGATCAAGGGGAATACTTTGTGGCTTCAGACACATCTCCTCTTTTAACTCATACCAAGGAGGTATTTTTTCTTGATGATGGGGAAATTGTTGAAATTAATTATGAAGGCTACAAAACATATACTTTAAAAGACAAAGAAATAACCAAACAGGTTGAGCATATTGATTGGGATGAAGATCAAGCTCAAAAGCAAGGCTATGATCATTTTATGCTTAAAGAAATTTTTGACCAACCCACTGTATTTGAAGATGCAATTCGCGGACGATATAATTTGGAAGAGGGCACCGCTCATTTGGGCGGTTTGAATATGACTGAAGAGCAAATGCATCAGATAAATCGGGTTATTTTTATTGCCTGTGGTACAGCCAATTATGCAGCCATGATCGGCAAGTACGCTTTTGAAAGATTGTCAGGAATTCCGGTTGAAGTTGACGTGGCCAGTGAATTTCGTTATCGCGATCCCATTGTTAATAAAAATACTTTGGTATTTGCCGTGTCTCAATCCGGGGAAACCGCTGATACATTGGCGGCCTTGCGGGAGGCCAAGCGTCGCGGGGCGTTTGTTAGAGGCATAGTCAATGTTGTCGGTTCTACTATCGCACGCGAGACAGATGGCGGTAGTTATATTCATGCCGGTCCGGAGCTGGCAGTTGCTTCCACAAAAGCTTACACCAATATGATAGCCATAATGATATTATTAGCTTTACAGTTCGGCCGTTTAAACAGGGTCAGTTTGGCCACAGGACAGCGCTTATTGCAAGCTTTATTAGAGATCCCAGAAAAAATGAATAAGGTTTTAGAAACTAATGACACCATTAAACAATTAGTTAATAAATATAAGGGTTTTAGTGACGCACTATATTTGGGGAGAGGCATTAATTTTCCTGTTGCATTGGAAGGATCTCATAAATTAAAAGAAATATCATATATTCATAGTGAATGTTATCCAGCTGGCGAGATGAAGCATGGTGCCAATGCGTTATTGTCTCCGGATTTGCTGGTAGTGGCATTGATGACTAAGAATCAGTTGTATGAAAAAGTTAGGAGCAATATTGAAGAAGTTAGAGCCAGAGAAACTCCGGTAATTTTGGTGGTTAATGAAGATGATGAACAGGCAAAAGAACTTGCCGATGATTTGATTTATGTGCCAAAGACCATGGAATTATTGGAGCCATTATTAAATTCCATACCTTTACAGTTGTTTGCTTATCATATGGCTGTTTTGTTGGGAAAAGACGTGGATAGACCGAGAAATTTAGCCAAGAGCGTAACTGTAGAATAAATATGAATAAATTTAAAGCGGTAATTTATGACATGGATGGTTTGCTGGTGGACAGCATGATCCATTGGATTGAATTGGATAAGGAGTTGTTTTCACAGATAGACTTTGAGTTAACCGAAGATACCATAAAATATTTAACCGGTAGGAGTGTAGAAGAAGGTATGGCCTGGTTGAAAGAAAAATTTAATATAGATCAACCGATTGATGATTTATTTGTCTTTAGAAATAAGAGGATAGAAGAACTTTATCAGAAAAAAACAAAAATTATGCCTGGAGTAGTTGACTTAATTAGAAATATTAAGAAAGAGAAAATAAAGCAAGCAATCGCTTCAGGAGCACCGTTGGACAGTGTCAAATTAGTTGTGGGTCGTTTTGGTTGGCATGAGTATTTTGACGAATTAGTATCAGCTGATCATGTAAATTTTGTGGGCAAGCCTGATCCAAGGATTTATCTGTATACAGCCGAGCGTCTGCAAGTGAAACCTGAAGACTGTTTAGTTTTTGAAGACGCAGAAAATGGGGTGGTGTCAGCAAAGCGAGCTGGAATGACTTGTATTGCTGTGCCTGATAAGAGATGGAGTTTTGGAGATTTTAGTCAGGCTGATTTGGTGGTTGATTCTTTGGAAGATAAAAAGATTTCTAAATATTTAGGTTTATAATCTGTTATTGCGAGGAGCGTAGCGTTGCTGTCATTGCGAGCCAAGTCTTCCTGCCATTGCGAGCGTAAGCGAAGCAATCTCGTTACAATATAACTAGGCGAGATTGCTTCGTCGCTACGCTCCTCGCAATGTCAGCAACGCTACGCTCCTCACAATGACAAAACAAAAATTTATGAAAAAAAATGCAGTAGTAATAGGCGGAGGCAATGGTTCAGCCATTACCACTCAAGCCTTAAAACAGAATTTAGATTTATTAAATATTTCTTCGGTTGTTTCCATGAGCGATTCTGGCGGATCTTCTGGCCGTTTACGTCATGAATTTGACACTCTGCCTCCGGGTGATATTCTGCGTGCAGTTTTGGCCATGTCCATGCATGATTATAGCATGCTCAAGGCAATGTTTAATCGTGTCAGATTTAAGAATGTTGGTAAATTAGACAGCCATAATTTGGGCAATTTATTTTTAGTATTGGCTGAACAGTATGGGGGAGACTATGTCTGCGCGGTACGAGCTTTAGAACAGGTCGTGCAGGCGGTGGGCAAGGTTTATCCAACAACTTTAGACAAAACTGATTTGGCAGTTGAATTAGAAAATGGCGATATTATAAAAACAGAGGGCCTAATTGACCGGCCCGATTATGATAAAAAAATAAGAATCAAAAAAGCCTGGTTGGAGCCGGATGCACGGGTTTATGCGGGTGCTAAACAGGCGATTGAGCAAGCTGATTATATATTCATCGGTCCGGGTAGTTTATATTGTAGTATTGTGGCTACCCTGTTGCCCCAGGGTTTAAAGCAAGCCATGACCGATTCTTCAGCTAAATTTATATATATAGTTGGTAATGCTTATGAGATAGACGGAGAGACAGGACCTACTAAATTAAGTGAATTTATTTCACAATTGCAGACTTATCTACCGCGTAAATTAGACAGTGTTGTATTTAATAATGCAAAATTAAGTGAAGACCAAAAACAAAAGTATAATAAAAAGAAGTGGGACTTAATTGAATATAATGAAACTGATTTAGTGGATTACAATATAGTATCAGGCGATTATGAGAAAGAAGCTGGCGGTCTTTGCACAATTAAATTAGGAAAAATTTTAAAAGAAATTATATGCAAATAGAAAAACAAGAACAAGCTTCTAAGGCTATTAAAATTTTAGCCAAAGATGGAGAAAGAATCGCTGGCTATGCTTTTTTGTATTTAATATATAATGTGCGTGAACAGCCATACGGACTGTTAGAATATGTATTTGTTGAGGAAGATTACCGCAAGCAAGGTGTTGGCACCGAGCTTGTTAAAGCTGTAATTCAAGAGGCCAAAGACCGAGATTGTTACAAACTAATTGGCACTACCCGTTATTTTAAAACTCATGTGCATCAATGGTATGAGAGTTTAGGTTTTAAAGATTGGGGCAAGGAATTTAGAATGGATTTTTAAGATATTATGAATCTCTACGAGTTTGAAGGGAAAAATATTTTTGATAAATATGGTATATCCATACCCAAAGGTGTGGTTGTTAGGCGTGGTGATGATTATGTACAAGCATACGAAGGATTAGAGACTGAGAATGTAATGGTAAAGGCGCAAGTATTATCCGGAGGTCGTGGTAAAAATAATGCTATCAGACCTTGTTCTTCAGCCCAACAAGTTAAACAAGCTTGTAAAGAATTATTTGACATGCAAGTGAGGAACCAGTATGTGACGGCAGTACGCATTGAAGAGAAATTAGATATTGCAGAAGAATATTACCTGTCTATTACCTATGATACCAACAAAAAACAACCGGTTTTGGTTTACAGTCAGCAAGGTGGGGTTGATATTGAAGTTGTTCCAGATCAAGAGATAGAGAAATACTACCTGGATATAAGAAAAGAAGTGATAGATATCGATATTCCTTTGGCCAAGGAATTATGGAGGTGTTTTATAGAGGAAGACGCTCGTTTGGTAGAGATTAACCCCCTGGTAAAAACAAAAGATGGAAAGTGGTTGGCAGTTGATGCAAAAATTGCTTTGGATGAGGACGCCATATTTAGACATGAAGATTGGAATGATCTAGAAGCGCGCACCATGATGGGTCGGTCACTTACCGAGCGCGAAATAGTGGTAAAGAAAATTGATCAAGGCAAAGACTATTATCGTGGCACGGCCAGTAGATACATTGAAATGGATGGAGATATAGCGGTTTTGTTTTCTGGTGGAGGTGCTAGTATCGCCAATATGGATGCTTTGTACAAGGTTGGATTAAAGCCAGCTAATTATACTGAATATTCTGGTAATCCTCCTAAAGAAAAGGTTTGCCAATTAGCCAAGGTTGTTTTATCTAGACCTGGTTTAAAAGGTTTGTGGATTGCTGGTGGGGTGGCTAATTTTACTGATGTGGCTGAAACTTTTCAAGGGATTATTAATGCCCTGGATGAAGTTAAGCCTAATTATCCAATAGTTGTTCGTCGGGCCGGGCCAAATGAAGAACAAGGCATGCGGTTAATGAAGGATTGCGCAAAGCGTAATGGTCTGCAAGTAAAATTATTTGGCAAAGAAGTATCCATGAGTCAAACAGCCCAAATATTGGCACAGATGATTAATAATTAAATAAAAAGTATGTGGGAAATAATCAAACAGTTTTTTATTCTCAATTATATTAGGATAAAAAATCCAAGTATAAAGTTAAAACCGCCGGTATATATTTGTAAGAAAGATTTTTTAAAGGGCTTGGTTAGATTTGGCAAGAGAGTGCAGTTGTTAAGAAATGTCGCTATAACTGGCAAGGTAAGTATCGGAGATTATTCATATTGCAATAATTCTACCGAGCTATTTGCTTCATCTGAACATGGCATTAGTATCGGTAAATTTTGTTCAATAGCCAGGAGTGTTTTTATTGTCTCTACCAACGATCATGATGTTAAAAAAATTACTACTTACCCGATTAGGCATATTATAGGGGACAAGGATTTTAAAGACCTAGGCACTGAAGTAAAAATAGGAAATGATGTTTGGATTGGAGCTAATTCAGTGATATTATCTGGAACAGAGATTAGTAATGGCGCTGTAGTGGGAGCCGGTTCAGTAGTGAAACAAAACACCAAGATTGGTCCTTATGAAGTGTGGGCTGGTGTGCCGGCCAAAAAAGTCAGCGATCGTTTTTCGGAACAAACTAAAAACAAGTTGGTAAAATTAGAATGGTGGAATTGGGACTTGAAGAAAATTAAGAAAAATAAACAAATATTTTCCAAACAAGTATGAGTATTTTGATAAATCAAGATACAAAAGTTTTGATCCAAGGTATAACAGGCAAAGAAGGCCAGCGAGCCACTCAAGCCATGCTTGACTATGGCACCAAATTGGTAGGTGGCGTGCGCCCTGGCAAAGCCGGTGAACAAGTTTTTGGCGTGCCGGTTTTTGATACCGTGGCCGAAGTATTATCTGTCATTGCGAGCCTGCCTGTCCGGCAGGCAGGCGAAGCGAAGCAATCTCGTCACAATATCACCAGCGCCATTTATGTGCCTCCTTTTGCCACCAAGCAGGCAATTATGGAAGCAATTGAAAATGACATTTCTGTTATAAATATCATGACGGAAAGAGTGCCTATTCAAGACACAGCTTATTGTCTGGCAGCTGCCAAAGAAAAGGATATTCGTATTATAGGGCCAAGTTCATTAGGGTATATTTCAGCGGGCAAAGCCAGAGTTGGGGTAGTGGGTGGCCCGTTGGTTGAAGAAATATTCCAACCAGGCAGTGTGGGTGCAATTTCTCGTTCCGGCGGTATGACTAATGAATTGGCTTGGCAGATTCGCAAAGCAGGTCTAGGCCAAAGTACAGTGGTTCATGTGGGTGGAGATCTATTAATGGGTACTACTTACGCTGACTTGTTAAAAATGTTTGAAAAAGATGAACAAACTAAAGTGGTAGTGATTTTTGGAGAGCACGGTGGTAGTTATGAGTTTGAAATTGTTGATTTGATAAATAAACAAGAATTTACCAAGCCTTTGGCCATATATATAGGTGGTAAGTTTGCGGGTGTTTTACCCGAGGGAATGAATGTCGGTCATGCTGGTGCGATTGTAGAACGGGGTAAAGGTGCGGCTGAAAAGGAAAAGGCTTTATCAGAAGTAGGAGTAATGATAGCCGATACATACGAACATTTAGTTGAACTAGCTAAACCTTATTCATAATTTAAAACCATATGCAATGGAAAACATCGATTAGTAATGTAAGTGATGGGAAAGAAACCATTCGTGGTTACGATCTCAAAGATCTGATCCATGAAAAAAGTTTTGCAGAAACTATTTTTTTGGTTTTAAAAGGTGAGTTACCTGATACTAACCAGACTAGAATGATGAACGCTTTGTTTACAGCTGCTATTGATCATGGTATTGGCGTTTCTTCGGCCATGACAGCACGTACAGTTGTTTCTACTGGTAATAGCATGCATACGGCTTTGGCTGCTGGTATCTTGTCTATGGGTAAACTACATGGTAGTGCTATTGAAGGTGCGGCCAAATTTTTTCAAGAAAATGTTGCCAAATCGGATGTGGCTGGTTTGATCAAGCAATTAAAACAACAGAAAATTCGTATTCCAGGTTATGGTCATAAAATTTTAGAACATGATCCACGTAGCCAAGCTCTGTTTGAAGTAGCCAAAGAAACTGGTATTTATAGCAAACATTGTCAATTAGCTGAAAAAGTACACAAAGAATTAAATCAGGTTTTGTCCAAAAGACTACCTCTTAATATCGATGGTGCTATGGGTGCAGTCATGTCTGATATGGGTTTTGATTGGCGTATGGCCAAAGGATTTTTCATTATTGGTCGCGTGCCCGGTTTGGTAGCTCATATCTACGAAGAGATGAACAGTAAAGACGGTTTACGTCGTTTAAGTACAGCAGAAGCTGAATATACCGGGCCAGAGGAGAGGAAAATATAATATTATGATTCAAAAAATAGTAGACTTACACATACATTCTAAATATTCCCGTTCTTGTTCCAAAGATTTGGAGTTGCCTAAAATTGCTAAAGCCTGTGAGGTCAAAGGTATAGATATAGTATCTACATCTGATTTTACTCATCCGGATTGGTTTGAGCATATTAAAGATAGTTTGGTAGAAGAGAATCAAGGCATTTTTAAATTAAAAGATGATAGTAGTGAGACCAGGTTTATTTTAGGGACTGAAATTTCTTGTATTTACAAGCATAAAGATTCTTGCAGACGTTTACATCTCATGCTTTTGGCTCCAAATATCAAGGCGGTGGAGAAGTTCAATAAAGAATTGGAAGATAGAGGAGTGAATATCAGATCAGATGGCCGTCCTATTATGGGTTTGAGTGGTAAGCAGATATTAGAAATTATTTTGGAAATAGACAAGGATATGATGATGATTCCAGCCCATGCTTGGACGCCTTGGTTTGCTATTTTTGGTTCTAAATCTGGCTACGATAGTTTAGAAGAATGTTTTGAAGAATTAACCCCACATATTAAAGCCATTGAGACTGGTTTATCCAGCGATCCAACAATGAATCACTGTTTAAGTTCTCTAGATAACATAACTTTGATTTCAAATTCAGATGCACATAGTTTGTATAATCTAGGTAGGGAAGCTAATGTTTTTGCTTTTGCCAGTGAAAAAGAAATTACTTATCAAGAAATTAAAAAAATTATTGAAACTGGTGACAAAGAAAAATTTTTATATACAATTGAATTTTATCCAGAAGAAGGAAAGTATCACCACGATGGTCATCGTGATTGTAAAATTTGTTTTAAACCAAAACAAACTAAAAAAGAAAAATATCTTTGTCCTAAGTGTAAAAAGAAATTAACAGTTGGAGTTTTGCACCGAATTGATGAATTGGCTGACAGAGACGAAGAACAAATAAAAAAAGAAAAGTTTATACCGCACCGATACATTGTTCCTTTGCGTGAAGTGATTGGTCGCGTTTTTACTGTTGGCCCAAAGAGTAAGAAAGTAGAAAAAGAATACCAGCAAATGATCGAAAATATAGGCAATGAATTCCATATCTTAATATCTGCAACCGAAAAAGAAATCAAAAAATATGTCAGTGACAAAAATATTTGGTTAGCCATAAAAAATATGCGCTCTGGTGCAGTAAAAGTCAGTCCAGGTTATGATGGTGAGTTTGGTAAGGTAGATGTTTTGCCGGATGGCACTAACAAACCACAGCAAAACAGATTGATTTAGCCATAAAAAAATCCCTCTAAACAGAGGGATTTTTTAGCTTATATTAGCTTATTTCTTCTTCTTTTTAGCAACTTTTTTCTTAGCTACTTTCTTTTTAGCAACTTTTTTCTTAGCTACTTTCTTTTTAGCAACTTTTTTCTTAGCTACTTTCTTTTTAGCAACTTTTTTCTTAGCTACTTTCTTTTTAGCTGGCATAGTATACACCTCCCTTCCATCTGTCCTTTTAGAAGAAGGACTTATTAGAATATAAAAAAATTTTTTCCCGCCGCGGCGAAAAATTTTTGTTTGGTAAACTTTTTACATGACAAGCATGTATGTAAAAAATCTTTTCGACCTGCCTATATTATAAAACTTTTTTAACAAAAAGAGAATAGCGTCAAGCAAAGTTATGCACAGTTTTAGTTTGTTGTGACAAAAATATTTTTTTAAAATCAAAAACATCGCGATAAATACCACGATGTTTTATTAATTACTTTTTTATTTTTTGTAAATTATTCTTTGTACGAATAATAAGAACCAAAGTATGCCAGTAAGAAAAGAAATAAAAGCTGAGAGATATAAAGTTAGAGTAATGTAGGCAATGACTATAATAAATATTCCGACAAAAGTTGGTATTGAAGTCTGTAATTTTATTGGCCCGCTTTTTTCTTTGAATCCACAATATACTTGTGGTATTAAAGCCAGAGCGAATACAACGCCAGCAATACTAATTGCGATGTCTTGCCAAATCATAGTGGTAATTTAAAAAAATGTGCCCCCGGGAGGATTCGAACCCCCAACAACGGTTCCGAAGACCGTTGTGATATCCATTTCACTACAGGGGCATCAGATTAATTAGAAAGTTATCATATAAAGATGAAAAAGTCAATAATTACTTGTTTAAGATTAGCCGGATGGATTTTTTTTCTATCACATGTTAGAATTGTAGAAGACATAATTTACTGTCATGCCTTTGCAAGCTACTCATATAAAATTCGCTTTGGACAAAAAAGACCAGTATCGAGTTCAGGATCTAACTAAGTATATTTCTGGCGCAGTTTATCCAGATAGCCGGCGTTTTACTGGAGTTGGTAGACACTTAACTCACAATGACAACACCCTGTCACCAGAGTTTGCTGATACTGATTTTAAAAAAGGTTGGGCTGTCCATTTTTTGTGTGATAGAAATTTCAATCGAATCATGAAAAAAAATTTGAACGAGTTGTCTATTGATGCTAATTCAACTAAAGTTGGCAGTGGATATTGGTTTACTAGACAAGCCATACTGGGTGTATTGGATATAGAATTATTTGGTCATTTTGACATCCAGCCGTATTTGCCCATGCTTAATTATTTGGAGAACCCATGCGGTGAGTCGGTTGAATCAATTAAACGTTTTAACAAGACCATCCAAGGAGTGTATGCCGGTAAAAAAAAGATAGGATTAGAAGATATTAGACAGCTGTGGTTTGAATTAGAAGCAGGTAATAAAGAGGTTGTAGATAAGGTTATAGAGAAAAGCGAAGAAATTATGAATGACCAAGAAGTGATCAAAAAAATTAATAGTCTTTATCAAAAAATGTTAGAATTTAAATAAAGTTTTATGTTTAAAAAGATAATACTAGGTCTAATTTTCGCAACATTGTTATTGTTTTGTACTTCTGCCTTGGCGCAAACAAATACAAGAGTAAAACCGGGCATGCTACCAGATAGTCCATGGTATTTTTTGGATCGAGTTGGAGAGAGTGTTAGAACTTTTTTTACTTTTGGTAAATCTAAGGCAGAAAGGCATATTGAATTAGCCGAAGAACGATTGGCCGAGATTGACTCATTGAATAAAAAAGGCAAAACCGAAATAGCCGAGAAAGTCACTGGCGATTATGACAAAGAAATAGATCGAGTTTTATTAAAAATTAAAAAGTTCCCTGACAAGGATATCAAGTCAGATGAATTACTAATTAAATTAGTCAAGAAGAACCAGGACCATCAGAAAATGTTGGTAGAATTATTTAATAAGGCTCCACAGGCATCTAAACAACGTCTCAAGCTAAAATTAACCAACGAAAAAAAGAAATATTTAGACTTGGTTGATCAAATTTCTGATTCAAAACAAGAGGCCGTATTGAATATATTAAAATCTGAGCAAGATAGCTTGGACAAAAAGATAGAAAAATTAGAATTACAGACTAGCACAGAATCAAATAAAAGAGTAGATTTTTTGAACAAGCCACCTCTCTCAGACGAAGAATCTTTACTGCAGATTAAAGATATACCAACACAAGGTGGAGGTAAGCCAGGTATGAGTGAAGATGGTTCAACTCAAGTGACTAACCCTCAAGGAGGCAGTGGTAACTCTTGTTCAAAATTATATATATGTAAAATAAATTGTGGTAAAGATATTATAGAGAAATGCAATGGGTATTCATCTAATAAAATGTATCAATTATTACAATGTCGAGGTGGTTGTTATAAATATAATATATTTTATGGCTGTGGTATGGAGGCAGGTTGCGATGAATCATGTTGGCAAGATTACAATACGGTTTGTAGTCCTAATAAGTATGAATCTTGTATAAGTAGCTGTGAGGGTGTTTTTGGCGATTGTTAAAAAATTATTATAATTGTATTTTTATGGATAAAGAACATTTGTACCAAATATTTAAAGATATTATGGCTTCTCGTGGAGGCGAAGATGATTTGACAGAAGGAGAAGATTTTTCGCTTTGTGCTTTGGATGAAGATTTTGTTTTTCATAAATCAGAAAAGGATGCTCCTACCAGGATTGAATTAGATCAAGAAATTTCAGATTTAATGCCTCAGAGTTTTTTTGATAATCCTACTGAATGGATTGAAAACCAACCATATATTTATCGCGGTGAAGACGCTAAAGGTAAATTGCCCGAGAAAGGAAAAATGTCAGAATTAGTTACCGTTGTTCATTATGATACTTCAAAGGTCAGAGAAGTAGAATTAGTAGATAAAGATGAAAAAAAGAAATTCGTATTAGTAAAGAGGTTAGATGAAGAGCGTGGCCAAGGAGAGGTAAATCGTTCTAGGCAAGCATATGAAGCCGGCATACCTACACCAAAAGTTTTAGGCGAAGTTGAACATTGGGGTAATCACTATGCTTTTTTTCAACATGTCGAAGGTATAAATTTGCAATCTGCTTACGATGAGATGTATAAATCTTTAAACATTGTTAGTTTAGATGATATTAGTTTTATTGCTTCATCGCATAGCGAAAAAACTGTTAAAGCTGATATTGATGATTTGACTTGTTTGTCTGAACAGGTAAAAGATCATATGTACCAATTATGGCTTGATAACAGTGTGAATGTTAAAAAGAGTTTGTTGTTTAGTCATATGAAGGGCTTGGTTGTTGGGATTAATCAAGTAAAAATTATGAAGGAGCGTATTGATAGTACTGATGAGGTGATCAGTCATGTTGGAAACGGTGAGGACTTGGCCAATCAATGTTCTGTAACATTGGGATTTGATAATTGGCAAGATTTTACCAATAACTTACTTATACAAGCTGTCATAGGCAAGGATAAGCGCGAAGCGTTTAAGAATAAATATAAAAAATTGATTGATTCTTTTAGTGAAGATTTCAGGCTAGAAAGTCGTAATACAGGTGGCAAAATGTTGTCCGTAGTTGAGGAAGATTTTTTTGGATTTAGTCCTACCGAAGAGATGCAGAGGATAAAGGATCTGTGTGTAGCCAAGGGCATTACTCATGATGATCAAGAATCAAGAAATTTCGTTATACCTTGGGATACAAAAGTTAATAAGCCCAGAGAACCGAGGTTTGATGAATCGAAGTTATACCTGATAGATTGGAAAACGGTATCATCTGAAAATTAATCATAATAAAATACCGGCTTACTAGCCGGTATTTTTGTGGGTCGCCAGGGATTCGAACCCTGGACCTTATCCTTAAGAGGGATCTGCTCTACCAGCTGAGCTAGCGACCCGCATATCTTAATTTGGAAGATTGGACTGCTCGCTATATGGGATCTTCAGGGCTTTTCCTGATAACATTAACCGTCGGACCTTTCCATTTTTTGACTTTTAATCCTGCTTCAGCCGCTTCTGTTTGAGCCTCTTGCTTGCTGGTTCCTTCTCCTGAAGCTATTAATTCTTTTTCTAAAAACAAGCCTACTTTAAAGGACTTCATATGATCAGGGCCATGTTCATTCAGTACTTTATAGGTAGGTGTAAAGCCAATATGTTCTTGAGCTGATTCTTGAAATCGGCTTTTTGCATCCATGTATAATCCATTTTCTAAAATGTATGGTAGCTTTGGTAATATCCAGCGAGCTAAAAATTGTTGAGACATCCCATATCCCTGATCAACATAAATTGCTCCTATCAACGCTTCCATGGTGTTGGCTAAAATATAGTCGCGAGCTTTGGTTCCTGCATCTTTGGATTCGCCATGACTTAAAAATAGGTATTCTTCAAAACCAATTTCATGAGCCACACTGGCAAGCATTTTAGCATTGACTAAAGCGGCTCGCCAATTAGTTAATTCTCCTTCAGGGTTGCCGTATTCGTTAAATAGATATTCAGTTACAACTAATTCCAGCACAGCATCGCCTAAAAACTCAAGCCGTTCGTTGTGGCCCAGAGGGAAATCTCGGTTTTCATTTAAATAAGAGCGATGTACAAAAGCTTGTACCAGATATTCAGGGTGCTCAAAATTGACGCCAATTTTTTCTTCCAAATTCTCAAACTGTTTTGCTTGCACGTCAGGACGAGACAATGTTTGTTCGCTTAGATTTGTCATATTATTTTTCTTTTTTCTTCATATCATTATATACTGCGCCCAGCACTCCATTAACAAATTTGCCTGAAGCAGGACCGCCATAATTTTTGGCCATTTCAATCGCTTCATTTATGGCAACTTTAGGAGGTATTTCTTGGTCGGCAAATTTTAATTCATATATGCCTATGCGCAAAACATTGCGATCAACTATTGTTATTTGGTCAATAGGCCATTGAGGGGCGTATTCTATAATTAATTTGTCCAATTGTTCTTGGTTCTTAATTACTCCTTTTACAATTTCTTGAATAAAGTCATCTTCACTAAAACCGGCACCAAATTCTTTAATATTATGCTCGAGAATATTTTTTAGCTCATCCTGTGATTGTTCTCGAAAATCCCATTCAAACAAAGTTTGCATGGCAATGGATCGAGCTAGGTGACGGCTAGACATAATACTTTTATTTAACAGCCTTTTTTATTTTTTTCCTTGTATCAACTACTGTTTTGCCCTTATAGGTGCCACAGTTAGAACAAGCGCGATGCGGTCGAACCGGTTTTTTACATTTAGGACAAGTTTGTTGGCCTATCTCCTTCAAGGCATGGTGTGAAGCCCTTCTTTTTTTGCAAGATGAGTTTCTGCGTTGGGATGGGACTGACATAATCAATTAATTAATAACTAAATATAATGGTAGTATGCTATCATAGAATTTTATATTTGGCAAGACTGGTTTAAGCCTTGGTTTAGACCGAATTGAACATTGATCTTTTTTATTAAATAAGGTAAAATAGCCACGAACGCGTGTTTGTAGTCTAATCTTGGCTTATGAAAATTAACAGAATAGAACAAAAATCAGATTGGGATAACTGGCTGAAAGCCAATAGCCAGCATGGGAATTTTATCCAATCCTGGGCATGGGGAGATATTTTGTTAGCCGAAAGCAAAAAAGTGCAAAGATTATCCGTGGATGACGGCACTGGCATAGCCATGCGAGGCCAGATTGTCTATCAGCGACTTCCTTTTGGCTTAAAATATGCATTTTGCGCCAAAGGACCGGTTAGCGGTTCAGCTCATTCAGTCTTTAATTATCAGGCGTTTAATTGCCTGATAGAATATATTAAAGAGCAAGGTTGTAGTTTTTTTAGAGTTGAATTACCTCATCCTTTAGAAAATATAGATTTTCAAGTTGTTAAAACTTTAGATACTACGCCTCGCGCTACCGTGATTTTGGATATTAGCAGGCCTGAACACGAGATTTTACAGGCAATGAAATCCAAGACCAGATACAATATCGGTTTGGCCGAGCGCAAGGCATTAAAAATAATTGAAAAAAAAGATCCGGATAGTTTTATTAATCTGTCTGAAGAAACAGCCAAGCGCGATGGATTTCGACTGCATCCCAAACAGCGCTACCAAGAAGTTTTAAATTCTGATTTGAGCCATCAGATATCAATTGAATATGAAGGCAAGATTATAGCCAGTAGCGTATTTACGAGTTTCGGCAATATGTTCACTTACCTGTACGGCGCTTCTGATTATGAACATCGTAAATTAATGGCTCCATATTTATTGCAATGGCTGGGCATAAAGAAGGCAAAGCAAGCCCAGTGCAAATATTATGATTTTTTTGGGATCGCTCCTTTGGATCAAGACCAAAATTATAACAAGAATCATCAATATGCCGGAGTAACCAGATTTAAATTAGGATTTGGCGGAGAAATTATTCAGAGTCCAGGCACTTGTGATGTGGTTATCAATAAAAATAAGTATTTTTTATATAAATTTTTAAGATGGTTAAGAAGAAAGGTATAAAATATCTTTGGGCCAGAATTATTATTTTCTTTAGTATTATTGGCCCGGGAATAATTGCAGCCAATGCTGATAATGATGCTGGTGGCATCAGCACTTATTCGGTGGTGGGTGCAGAATTTGGCACGCGAATGCTCTGGGTATTATTTTTGCTCACTTTTTCTTTGGCTGTTACGCAAGAGATGGGTGTGCGAATCGGTTTGCGAACCAGGCAGGGATTGGGCGGGGTGATTAGAGAAGTTTTTGGTATTCGTTGGACTGCTTTTGCCATGATTGCTTTGTTAATAGCTAATCTGGGTACAATATCAGCTGAATTTGCTGGTATTGGCGCCTCTCTTGAATTATTTGGAGTTAGCAAATACATCACTGTTCCAATAGGGGCTTTAATTGTTTGGCTGGTTTTGTCCAAAGGGTCATTTAAAGCCACTCAAAGAGTATTTTTAATTTTTTCCGCTTTTTATATTGTCTATATTATTAATGGCTTTTTAGTTAATCCTGATTTTGGCCAAGCTTTGGATGATCTAGTTCATCCGACCATGGATTTTACTTATCCGTATTTTATTACTTTGATGGCTTTGATTGGTACTACTATTACACCTTGGGGACAATTTTTTATACAATCATATGTGGTTGATAAAGGTTTGGACATTAAACATTATAAGGTGGAAAAGGGGGAGGTATTTGTGGGTGCTCTGATTACTAATCTTGTAAGCTTTTTTATAATTATTAGTGCTACCGCCACATTATATAAGCACGGAATTAGTATTGAAAGCGCCAAAGATGCCGCCATTGCTTTAAAACCAATAGCCGGCCATTTTTCTGAAATATTATTTGGTTTTGGTTTGTTCGCAGCTTCCATGTTGGGAGCATTCATATTGCCGGCGGCCACAGCCTATGCTATCTGCGAGGCTTTTGGCTGGGAATATGGTTTTAATATTGGTTGGGATAAAGCTAAAGAATTTTATACCATCATTGCCATTGCCATAATCATTCCGGCTATACTGGTTTTAATTCCGGCTATCCCTTTAATTAAGGTGATGATATTGTCACAGGATGTGAATGGAATTTTATTGCCAGTGATTTTAATTTTTGTGATGAAGATTATCAATAACAAGAAGATAATGGGCGATTATACCAACAAGCCAATATTCAACGCCATTGCTTGGCTTACTATTATTGGGATAATATTTGCCACTGTTGTATTATTGATATCATCATTTTTGTAATTTATGCAGGCTTTAGTTTTGACTCGCAGAGATTTTAGAGAGGTGGATCAGATTATTTCTTTTTATACCAAAGACCTTGGCAAGCTGGATTTATTAGCCAAAGGGGTAAAGAAAATAACTAGCAAGAATTCGGGCAATTTATTGCCAGGCGCGTTAGTCGAAATAGAAATCGCCAAGGGAAAAGAGGTCGATCATTTAACCAAAGTACAACCATTAGAATTATTTAAAAATAGCAGGAAAGATTTGAAAAAAATTTTGATGGTTGATTATGTAGTAAAATTAGTGGATAAATTGGTCAGTGTAGGAGAAAAAGACCAAGAAGTATTCTTTATATTGTTTGACTGGTTGTGTTTTTTGGAGAGGAATGATACGGTATGTGAAAGTTTGATTTTTGGTTTTATTATACAGTTGTTTAAAATTTTAGGATTTCAAATGGATTTGGAAAATTGTATTGAGTGTGGCACAACAGGAAATTTTGTTGGTTTTAGTATCTTGGGTGGAGGGGTGGTTTGTGGAGAATGCAAGCAATCTCAAGCAGTCGTTGCCTTGAATCGTGGGCAGTACAATTATCTGCAAAAGATTACCGGTGATTGGGATGAAATAAATAAATTAATTAACAAGCCAGAGATATTTGAATTAATTCATGAGTTTATTCAATATCATAGTGAAAAAAAAATAAATAGATTTAACATTGAAGCTTATGCAAGTATTAATTAAAGATATATCGCAATACATAGATAAAGAAGTAGTTATTAAAGGATGGTTGTACAACAAGCGTTCATCAGGTTCAATTGCTTTTTTGCAATTGCGCGATGGCTTCGGCTGGGTGCAAGGAGTTGTGGTAAAAGATCAAGTTGATGATTTAATTTGGCAGGTGGTTGAACAAGTTGCCCAAGAATCTTCGGTTGAAGTTTCTGGCCTAGTCACTAAACACCCTAAAAAAGAAGGTGTTTATGAATTACAGGTTAGTGGTTTGAAGATTATTCAGTTGGCTGATGATTACCCGATTGCCAAAAAAGAACATGGTCCTGATTTTTTGATGGAAAATCGTCATTTATGGTTGCGTAGCAAAAAGCAATGGGCAATTTTACGCATTCGCGATGCTGTTATTATGGCCATTAATGAATACCTGCACCAGAAAGATTTCATCAAAGTTGATTCGCCGATTTTTACGCCCAATGCTTGCGAAGGAACTACCACTTTATTCCCGGTTCCGTATTTTGATTTGGGTGAAGCCTATCTATCTCAATCCGGCCAGCTATATATTGAGGCGGCCATATCATCAGTAGGACGTTGTTATGATTTTGGTCCTACTTTTCGAGCCGAGAAAAGCAAGACAAAGCGTCACTTAACAGAATTTTGGATGATGGATGCTGAAGCTACTTTTGTTGAACACCAAGAAAACATGGATATACAAGAAGGGTTGGTGAAGCACATTGTCAAATATTGTTTAGAGCATTGTCAGGCAGAATTTGAGATAATGGAAAGAGATATGGAGCCGTTAAAAAAAGTTTTGGATAAGCCATTTACACGCTTGACTTATGAAGATACTATCAAAAAATTAAATGAACTAGGTTCTGATATTAAACACGGTGAAGACCTGGGCAATGACGACGAGGGCATGTTAACCAAAGGTTCTGATGTGCCTGTCTTTATTGAACGCTGGCCTAAAAATATTAAGCCATTTTATATGAAGCGTGATTTGGAAAATTCGGATTTGGTTTTGAATAACGACTTGATTGGCACTGAAGGGTCGGGCGAGTTGATAGGGGGTAGTCAGCGTGAAGACGATCATGAAATTTTATTACAGAGAATAAAAGACGAGAATTTACCAGTTGAAGATTATCAATGGTATTTGGACCTACGAAAATACGGTAGTGTGCCCCACTCAGGCTTTGGTATAGGTCTAGAGCGTACTGTGCGCTGGTTAGCCGGGGTAGAGCATATTCGTGAGTGTATTCCTTTTCCGCGGACTATTACTAGGTTAAAGCCTTAATTGACTAAATTAGAAAATTATTCTATACTGTGTAGGCGTATAGAATATGCCGTGGTGGCGAAATTGGTAGACGCGCACGACTCAAAATCGTGTGAGGCAACTCATGAGGGTTCGATTCCCTCCCGCGGCACAATTGAACTGTACCCCAAAAAGTGGACACTATATGAGGTGTGGATCAAAGCATGCAGCTTTGGTTAAAACCGGGCTGTTTTTGTATTTTTAGCCAAAGGCATTGACAAAACCGGTTTTTTATGGTATAATATAAATGTATTTAGCTAAAATTAGCCAATTTTTTTCAAAATCCAACCTTTTTAGGTAATTTTAATATAATTTTTAAAAATATGAGTTTTGAACATGTAAATAGTGATTCTTTAGCCCAAGAATTAGGGAATAAAGAAAACAACAAAAAAGAAATAGTGTGGTTGGCAGCTGAAGAAGCAAAGAAAAAAGCTGCGCAAGCTCAAGAAAAAACATATCCTCTTAAAATAGTTGAACCAGAAGAGGGCGTTATTGCTTTAAAAGACCGCGATCTAGAAGAAGTTGAGGAATTAGATTCCAGCCTATTGCAAGAGATTCCTCCGCCTTTATATCCCCCAACGCTTTCGCCAGAGCAAATTAGAGATATGGAGATTAAACAACAGTTCAAAGAAAGTGCAGGATATATCAGAGGGGAATATGAAAAAAAACATGGAGTAAGTTCTGTTAACAAGGTAGTTATGTCAGAAGATGATGAAAGATATACAAAGGAATATACAGAACAGGTTAAAAAAATTCAAGATAATTTAGAAAGTTGGTCTACTATCAGCCAAGAGGTTAAAACATTCCAAAATCAGATAGCAAATAAAACATCCGAATTGAAAAAACTCGGCATGTTTAGAGTATTTTTTGCCAGGAAAGAGAGAGCTAAAATATTAGATGAGCTTAAATCTCTCAAATACAAAAAGGAAACTTCAAGAAAAAGTTTAGAATTACTGGCCAAATCATTTGGAGTTCAAAAAATTGAAAATCTGGAAGAAATGGACAGCCAGACTTTGCTTGATTTTATCAGAAAAAATAAAGTGATATCTGGAGTAGCTCTTTTGCCGGCCGTTCTCGTATTTGTTGCAGGCTTAAGTAAATCTGCCCCTGAATTACCGGATGACCTACCTGAACACTCTCCCGTGCAATATAAAATGCCCGCACAACCAGATGGTATTACTGATGTAAAGCCAGGATATTTAGAACATGATGGAAAAACATATCGTATGAGGCCTTTACCAGATGACCGAACTCCATTTGAAAAAGAAATAGATAAACAGTCTAACCCTGATGAAGATGAAGCCATGGCTATTGAAGATCGTATGAGAGAATTAGCGAAGAAACAAGAAGTTCAGAGAAGTACTCAACCCGTAGAATTTGAAGATGACACAGTTGATGTTGGTGTTATGGATACAGATCCGATTAGTGGGGGTCTTGAAGACAAAGGCCTAGACACCAGGGCTAATCAATTAAGTAGAGCCGATTCTACTGATTTGGACAACCGTGGTAATCTCAAAGATAGGGTAATAAGAATAGAAGGACAAGAGATTAACGCGGATCGTTCAACTGAATCCGCTAATTTTGTAGGTTTTTCCAAAGTTGAAAAAGATAAATAAGTAGTTAAATTATTTAAAAGCATCCCGACTTAGTCGGGATGCTTTTTTGTGAGTGTATTTGCATTAGACAAAAATGACAAAATTATTTATAATACTATGCATGAACATTTTTTTTGATTCTTTAATAGCCATATTAGTTGTCTCAACTGCCCTGCCTGCAGTTATTTTGTTATACCACCGGCAAAAAGATCCCAAGAGTTGGGAATATCATTGTCGCAAAGTATCTTTGATTTTTTTTTTGTTGTTATTATCAGGCGCGGTTATTGTTTTGTATGGAAGTTTTATTGAGCCGAGATTCTTATTAGTAAAAGAGGAGGGCATTGACTTGAAAAAGATTAATAAGCCAATAAAAATTGTGTTGATGGCCGATATACAAGTTGGGCCTTATAGGGATAGTGATCAAGTTAATAAAGTAGTTAAAAAAATATTATCGCTCAAGCCGGATTTGGTTTTGATGGCCGGTGATCATATTAATAATTCCGGAGATGGAAAAGATGAAACTGTTTACTTGCAACCTTTGCAGAAATTAGCTGAACAGATTCCGGTTTATGCGGTGCACGGCAATCATGAATACGGCGTGAGTGATAATGCCTCATTATATGATTCCAAATTTCGTTTGCCCGATTGGAGTCAGAATACAAAAGAAGCCATGGAAGAATTAGGGGTTAGGTATTTGGTTAATGAACTGGAAGAGATTGCAGTGGGCGATCAAAGTTTTTATTTATTCGGAGGTGATTCTTATTGGGCGCAGAATTTAGATTTGGGCGTGTTAAAAATTAAAAATAAGGATTTACCGGTTATCGCCTTAATTCATAATCCAGTTGCTGTTTTTGATGTAAGCGGTTATGATGTTGATTTAATGCTGTCAGGCCATACTCATGGCGGACAGGTTCGCTTGCCTTTTATTGGGCCGATAATTCCGGTGGATAATGTAATTCCGCGTAAATGGCATCAAGGCTGGGTTGAATATGATGGTTTGGACATGTATGTAACTAGCGGAGCAGGTGAAACCGGTACCAGAGCTAGATTATTCACTCCGCCAGAGATTGTTCTATTAACGGTTTATTAGTTTTTGCAGAGAATTTATGTTATAATATCTGCATAAAATATGTCACAAATTATTGCGATTGTTAATCAAAAAGGTGGAGTGGGTAAGACCACTACTGCTATAAATCTGGCTTCGGCCTTGGCTGAAGCTGGTAAGTTTGTGTTGCTTGTAGATCTGGATCCTCAAGGCAATGCCACTTCCGGTCTAGGAATTGATTATCAGAATCTGGACAAAGGGCTATATCATAGTATAGCCGGACAGGTTCGCTTGCATGATGTAGTGCAAAATACTGCTCACGAAGGCTTGCGTGTGGTGCCGGCCACACCTGATTTGGCCGGAGCGGCCGTGGAATTAGTTAACGAAGAAAATCGGGAAAATAGATTAGCTGATATACTTAGTGAAGTTAGCCATGCGTATGATTATATCATAATAGATTGTCCGCCTTCTTTGGGTGTTCTGACCTTAAACGGTTTAATAGCGGCTGACCATCTTTTAATTCCTGTGCAGGCAGAATATTATGCTTTGGAAGGGCTTGGCCAATTATTGCGCACCATTGAAATGATTAGGGAAGGATTAAAGCCGAGTTTAAACATAATCGGAGCGGTTCTAACTATGTTTGATAAGCGTAATCGTTTATCATCTGACGTGATGAACGAATTATACAAGTATTTTCCAGACAGTATATTTCGTTCAGTAATACCTCGCACCGTGCGTTTGGCTGAAGCTCCCAGTTATGGTGCTAGCATTTTTCATTATGATCGCAAGGGCAAAGGTGCTAAGGCTTATGAACGTCTAGGCAAAGAATTTCTAGAGTATTTTGAAGGATAAAATATAGAACAAAGAAGGTTGAGAAATTTATTTCGAGTTTGGTGTGTCTGTCATTGCGAGCGTAAGCGAAGCAATCCCGTCACTATAGAAACACGAGATTGCTTCGTCGCTTTGCTCCTCGCAATGACAGTGAACCGCTCGCAATGACAAGAAAACAACGCTCGCGATGACAGGCATGCTTTGTCGGCGATGACAATATTAATTATTTTTTTATATTATTTACTATGGCTTTAGGAAAAGGTTTAGGAGCATTAATTGCCACATCTGCCAGTCGCCGTACTCTTAAAAAAGGTCAAATTGATGATCAGGACGGACAAAAAATCTGGAATATACCAGTTAGTTCGGTTGGGCCAAACCCGGATCAGCCTAGAAAGTATTTTAATCCAAGAGAACTGGATGAATTAGCGACATCCATTAAAGAACACGGAGTTTTACAGCCGGTTTTAGTGAGTGAAAAAATTGATGGCGGTTATGAATTGATATCTGGAGAAAGAAGATGGCGGGCTAGTCAAATTGCAGGTTTACTTGAGATACCGGTTGTCATTAAAAAATTGGCTGATCAGCAAAAATTGGAAGTGGCTTTGATTGAAAATATTCAGCGTGAAGATTTGACTCCGTTGGAAGAAGCTTTTGCTTATAGTCGCTTATCTGAAGAGTTTGGTTTAAGTCAGCAAGAGATATCTGCTAAAGTAGGCAAAACTCCAAGTACTATATCCAATTCTATAAGATTATTAGGTTTGCCAGAAGAAATTAAAGAAGCTCTTACTGAAAAAAAAATAAGTATGGGACAGGCTAGAGCCTTGCTTGGTTTAAAAGATAAACAGCAACAATTGGAAATGTTATCATCTCTGATGGGTAAATCTATTACTGTAAGAGAGGTGGAAAGGGCGGTTGGAAATAAAGTGGCTAATAGCAAAAAGCACGGTAATCGTCGCGATCCAAATTTGATTTATTTGGAAGACAAACTACGTACAGCCTTGGGTACAAAAGTCCTTATTACTCAAAAAGCTAACAAGGGCAAGATTATGATTGAATACTATTCAAAGGAAGAGCTCGGTGATTTAATTAAAAAATTGGCAGGTTAAAGAAATAAAAAACTCCGGTTTATTTATCAGTCGGAGTTTTTGTTTTTCTTATTTATAATTTTTTGTATCAGCCAATGTCCCTTTTGTTCTTTTAATTTGTTTTTTATTCTACTTCGAGCCACATGAGTTTTTACGGATTTCAACCAATCCGGGCTCGGGCCCTTGCGATTTTTGTCCACTGTAATTTCTACTACGTCGCCACTATTTAAAAGAGTGTCTAAGCTTACCATTTGATCATTTATTTTGGCTCCGTTGCAATGATGTCCTATATCAGTATGGATATGATAAGCAAAGTCCACTGGAGTAGCATCTTCAGGCAGATCAATAACATCTCCGCGCGGTGTGAATACAAAAATACGGTTTTTAAAGAAATCAACTTTTAAATCATCCAGGTCAGAAAGTTTTGATAAGATACTTTTTTGGACTTCAGCTAATTCTTTGGCCCAGTAAATATCTTTGTTTGGTAAACTAGCCCCGTTTTCGTCATAGTGCCAGTGCGAGGCCACGCCAAATTCAGCTTCTCCATGCATTTGCTGATCGCGAATTTGAAATTCTACTATTTTGCCATTCTCGCAGAATACCGTGGTATGAATAGATTTGTATCCGTTTGGTTTGGGTTGAGAAATATAATCTTTAATTCTGCCTTTTAGTGGCCTCCATAGTTTGTGTATTATCCCTAGAGTGGCATAGCAATCCCCAATATTCGGTACTATTATTCTTAAGGCAACAATATCATATATTTTATCTAATTCGTCCCAGCCTTTGCGCTGTATTTTTTTGTAAAGGCTATACAAGGTTTTTTCTCGACCATGCACGTCTATGCATTTTATATCGGCTTTATTTAACTCTTGTCTGATTATTTCCATGATATTTTCTAGATGAATTTCTTGGCCGGTCAAGTAATTTTGCCGTATTTGCAAGGTTTTTTCATATTCCTTGGGGTATATATGGGGGAAGGCATAGTCTTCCAACATATGTTTGAATTCACCGATGCCGAGTCGATTGGCTATGGGGGCGTAAATTTCCAAACTTTCTAAAGCAATGCGGTATCTTTTTTTAGGAGAAAGGTTTTCCAAAGTAGATAAATTATGAATTCTATCAGCAAATTTAATAAGCATGACACGAATATCTTCGGCCATTGCTATAAACATTTTGCGCAAGTTTTCTATGTATCTTTCTACTCCGCGATATTTAAGATGCCCCAATTTGGTAATTCCCTTAACCATAGAGGATACATCTGCGCCAAAGTTTTTTTCTACTTCCTCAAGAGTTACTGGCGTATCTTCTGGCACGTCATGTAAAAGAGCGGCAATGATAATATTGATGTCAATTTTTATTTGTGACAATAGAAGGGCTGTTGCCAGCGGGTGGCTAATATATGGCTGGCCTGATTTGCGTACCTGTCCTCGATGTGCTTTTTCTGCGAAATCATAAGCAAGCCTGACAAGAACAATATCGTCACTATGACAATAGGTTTTGAGCTCTTTAAAGAGTTCTCTTGGATGCGGATTTTTTTGTATGTCAATTTTTTGACGCATATATTGGTAGTATAGCCTAGAATAGAGGGTAAATCAAGAGATTATTTCAAACTATTCCACCAGCCCTTCCACATTGCTCTCATGGTGTCGGCAACGGCGATATCTTCGATAATAGTGGCACTGTAAGGTTTTTTGTAACTCATCATGGCTACCTTATTATCAAATATCAGTATTTCAGTAGAGAATTTAACATCCTTTACTAGTTTAGTTTCTCTTTTTTGTTTTTTGTCTAATTTTTTGGCCATTTTTCCTTTTTTACCCTCTTTTATAATAGCTTGGTAAGTTATGTCTTTGTTTGCTCTTCTAACAGCCCAATTCCACATGTATTTTTCATCCATTGTGGCCATCATTTGTTCTGCATCTGTTATGGCATAAATACCACTGTCTACTTCTTGTAATATTCGTTCAAAAGCCTGCTTTAAACCTTGTTTGCCTTCATAAAATTTAATGGTTGGTTTAGAGCCAGGAGTATTAAAGATGCCAAGCAGTTCTGGCATGGCATGGTTAATGTTTTCTAGGTTTTCACATGCTTTTTGTTTTAAAATCTGGGGATTTTCTGGGATAAGTAAAGTTTTTTTATCATGTTTAATTTCACTAAGCAAGCCCATGGCTTTCATGTCGCCTAGGTGGTCATAAACATTAGTTCTTTTGATTTTAGCTTCTCGGGCCACTTGTTGAACTGTGCCTGTACCTAGCTCTAAAAGAGCCAGGTATATTTTGGTTTCTTTGCTATTTAAACCTAGGTTTTTTAGAATTTGGCTAATGTTGTTCATATTTTAGGGGATAAGTGTATGCTATTATTTGTTAATATACAGCATAAT
The DNA here is from genome assembly GCA_043810165.1 of bacterium. GTDB lineage: Bacteria > Patescibacteriota > Patescibacteriia > Magasanikbacterales > GWA2-37-8 > CAYHSR01. Next base: position 43,233 of record JBDROJ010000019.1, on the reverse strand, counting down.
TATGAATTTGTCAAGTATTTCGACACAGATGACATATAATATTTTGCTAATTTTACATAAAGCTATATAAATAGGTAATTCTGTGGAAAGTATTGACAGAATGGGTTATTTAATATATAATTAAGGATTGATCAAGTGATGAATTAGTTCGTTGAAAACCAACTCCAGATAGTGAACAATCATTTAGAACAAGAGAAAAAACAGGAGGTCAGTATGGAAGTTAACACAGGAACAGAAGAAATATCTGATTGGGTTTGTCCGGCCTGTGAAGCAAGTGTGGAGGAATTCGCTGAGAAGTGCCTGTTGTGTGGTGAAGAGATTGGCTGGTTTGACTCTGAAGACAGTGAGTACGACGAAGATATCAACCCTAAAAACGAGAAGAAGAAGATGGAAGAGAACGAGAAACCCAGGTTCCTGAGAAAGATGGGCGAGATCATCGGCGGTTCGTTTGCCAAGGGTGGCAAGATGGCTCTGGGTAACCGTGTGGTCACCAGCCCGTTCGTGCGCGGTCTGCGGGCAGTGTGTAAGAAGTACAACCTGCCTTACCCCGAGGAGTTCATCGACTCCAGCCAGACCTTGCGAGCGGTGGAGCGGACCTTGGCCAACGTGCTCATCCTTGGCGCGGGTACGGCATGGTCCATGCACAGCGAGAAGAAGCTTCCACTGCAGGATCAGCTCCTGGCCGGTGCCAAGCACTCGTTGGACTTCAACATGGGCAAGATGATGGACGCCCTGGCCGAGCCCATCGAGGAGATGTTCTGTGAGACGGCCAAGCATTACGCCAAGCATTACATGGAGGGCGACGAGGATGGCGACGACGTGGTTGCTCTACCCAAGGAGCCGAAGAAGCCGTCTTCCCGTGGTCGCACCAAGTCCAGTAGCAGGAAGTAGTGCTATGCTTAGTGGCTGGTTCAAGTTCGGCAAGTCCATTCAGCGCAAAGGAAAACGCCTGAATATCGGTCGCAAAGGCGTGGGCGGATCAGTGCAAGTTGCTCCGCAAGTACGTGTGGGTGCGTCCATGACCAAGGGAGTGTATGTCTCTGTGTTGGGTCGGGTCATCACCCTCAAGAAGATCCTTTCGTTGGTAAGCGCCAACTAGATTCTCTACTTCACGTTTCCAACCAGTCGTTTTTAACGACATCACGGTTCCTGCTCGCTACCGTCAAAGCAAAAAGCGGGCTCATTCTTGTTGGTACCAAGAAGATATTCCCTGATTATTCTGGTCGGGGGACACAATAATAAAAAACTACCTGATTAAAATGGTAGTTTTTTATTTAAGAAGAAATTGTTATTTATTTACATTCCTTATTACTGCACTTAGTAGTATCTTTAGCTCCGTAGATCATTAAGCTTTTGCATTTTTTGCATTGTTCGCCAGTTGGCTTGCTCCACAAAGCAAATTTGCATTTTGGATAACTATTACAGCCATAAAAAGTTTTGCCACGTTTGCTTTTTCTTTCAACAATATCACCCTTGTCACATTCTGGACATTTAACCCCGATTTTGTTTTCAATATTTTTAATGTTTTTGCAATCTGGATAATTTGAACAGCCCAAGAAAGCGCCGTAGCGACCGTGTTTTTTGGCCATTGGCGATCCACATTTTTCGCATTTTTCATCGGATAATTCAGGTTCGTTATCTTCGATTTTTCCTTCTTTGGTAATGTTCTTGGTATTTTTACATTCAGGATAATTGCCACAAGCCAAGAATTTGCCAAAGCGTCCGTGCTTAATTACCATGGCTGATTTACATTTGTCGCATATCTCATCAGTTTTTTCTTCGGTAATTTCTTTTTTGGTTAATTCTTTGTCTTTTTTGTCTAAATTTTCTTTAAATGGTACGTAAAAATTGGTGAGAACTTCCTTCCATTGTTTTTCTCCAGTAGCTATATCATCCAGATAATTTTCCATATCAGCTGTAAATTGATAGTCAACTATTTTGTCAAAATGTTCAACTAATAGATCATTGACAATATATGCTATATCAGTTGGTTTAAATTTCTTGTTTTCGGTGCGTTCCACATAATTTCGGCTTTCTATGGTGGCCAAGGTGGGCGCATAAGTTGAAGGCCGGCCGATGCCATATTCTTCCAAGGCCTTTACCAAAGTGGCGTCTGAATAGCGGGCAGGCGGTTCAGTAAAGTGCTGTTCGGTTTTTATTTCTCTACAATCCATTTTATCTCCACTACTAAGCTGAGGCAATAAATTTTCTTTGGTCTTATCAGGATAAAGTTTTAAAAACCCATCAAACACAATTACCTGTCCATTAGCTCGGAATATATAGTCGTTATTGCTTGAAATATCAATAATGGTGGCATTTAATTCAGCCGGAGACATTTGGCTGGCCATGGCTTTTCTCCAGATCAGATTATATAGCTTGAATTGTTGAGGGGTAAGATTTTCTTCAATGGATTCTGGGGAATATTCGGCGTGAGTTGGCCGAATTGCTTCATGCGCTTCTTGGGCATTTTTAGATTTTTTCTTAAAAAATCTTGGCTTGTCCAAAGCATATTGATTGCCATATTCTTTTTTAATAAAATCCCTAGACTCATTCAAAAATTTTTCTGATAAGTTTACTGAATCGGTTCTCATATATGTGATTAAGCCCACCTGTCCATTGCCGGTTATTCTAATTCCTTCATATAATTGTTGAGCCAAGCGCATTGTTTGTTTAGCTGAAAAGCCCAAGCGCTGGTTGGCTTCTTGTTGTAGAGTGGAAGTGGTGAAAGGAGCCAAAGGATTGCGTATTTTCTTTTTTTGTTCCACGTTGGCGATCTCATATTTTGCGCCATCCAGATCGGATAAAATTTCGTCTACTTGTTTCTTGTTTTTAATATTCAGCTTGCCAACTTTTTTGCTTTTAATTGAAATTAACTTGGCAGTGATTTGACCTTTTTTGTCTTTGGAAAATAATCCTTCCACGGTCCAATATTCTTGCGGTTTGAATGCGTCAATTTCACGTTCGCGTTCAACCACAAGTCGCACAGCCACAGATTGAACTCTTCCAGCTGATAAGCCTCGTGCAACTTTTTTCCATAAGAAAGGTGATAGCTGATAACCCACCAGTCTATCCAAGATTCGGCGTGCTTGTTGAGCATCAAATAATTTAAGATCTAAAGCCCGCGGGTGCTCCAGCGCCTCTGTTATTGCATGCTTGGTTATCTCATGAAATACAATTCTTTGAGCCTTTTCAGGTTTAATGCCCAGAATATGAGCCAGATGATATGATATGGCTTCGCCTTCTCTATCTTCATCAGTAGCGAATAGAATATCTTTGGTTTTTTTAGAGGCTTCTTTAAGTTCTTTAACAGTTTTTCCTTTGCCTTGGCTGATTATATATTGAGGTTTAAAACCATTTTTCACATCCACCCCAAGTTTGCTTTTTGGCAGATCGCGTAGATGGCCAAAAGAAGACTTTACAATAAAGTCTTTTCCTAAAAATTTAGAGATGGTTTTTGCTTTGGTCGGGGATTCTACTATTACTAATGTGGACATAGTTTATGAACTCATATTAAGTTTTTTAAATTAGTCTCATAAACATCTTAATATTGCGACTAATTTGAGTCGAATGTCGAAGGTAACTCAATACTACTTCTATACTAAAATGTTTTATTCATTATAATATCCGAGTTTTGTTGAATTGTCAACACAGAGTGTTTTTAAAAAGTTTTCGCAATTCTCCGCCTAAAAATACTGAACCAGTTGTTAGAATCAAATCGTTGGTTTCTATTTGTTTTTTTGACCACGCAAGCGCGTCCTTTGGGTCTAGAAAGACCTCTGTTTTTATTTTAGGTAGATATTTTTTAAATTCATCAGCTATGTCTTTTGGATTGGTTGCTTTACGGAAATAATTTTCAGTAAAGCGCGTGCAGGCTATGGACAGTGGATCCAATTCGGATAGCTGTTTAATCATGTTGAGCCATTGTTTGTTGTAAGAGAAGCCAACTATCAGATGTATCGGCTTGTTTATAAACTTTGCTGTGGCCACAGTAGTTTTGATTTTTTCCGGGTTATGTCCTCCGTCCAAAATAATCAATGGTTTTTTTGAAACGATTTCCATGCATACAGGGATCTTAACTTTTTTTAATCCTTGTTTAATATTGTTTACAGGAATTTTTAAAGAGAGAGCGATTTCAATGGCCAGAACAGCGTTGTCTATTTGATGTTTTCCCAGAATCGGGAGAAAATAGTTTTCACCTGCATGATTAAATTTAATGCCGTCCAGATCTTGTTGTAAAATTTTGCTTGTATTCTTGATTATATTAAATTCAGTTTTATTTTTTTTATTTTCTTTTTTTATGACTTCTATAATCTTTTTATTTTTTTCCATTGTAAAGACTTTACATCCTTTTTTAATGATTCCGGATTTTTCGTAGGCGATCTTTGTCTTGGTATTGCCGATTATGCCCTTGTGATCCAATCCTATATTGGTTATCACGGCTGTGTCTTTATGCGGGATTATATTTGTAGAATCATAACGTCCTCCACAGCCCACTTCCAATACGGCCCAATCCACTTTTTGCTTGGCAAAGTGATATAGCGCCATGGCCGTGGAAAATTCCCCGTAGGAAAGCATGTCATACGGAGTCTTTCTAACATACTGATCAAGTTTGGATTTTAATTGGCTGATATTTTGGCTGAATTGTTTTTGGCTCATTGGCTTGCCGTTTATATCCCATCTTTCAGTAATAACTGACGGATGCGGAGAAGTTAAAACGCCGACTTTTTGTCCATTGGCTCGCAGTATTGAATCAAGCAATAAACAAACCGAACCTTTGCCACTTGTGCCGGTGACGTGAATATAATGAGGGACTTTTTTTTCTGGATTGCCAATAATATTCAAAAAAAACTGTAGCCGTTTTAGATACCAGCTACAGTGTCGCGGATCCTTCATGTATTCATTGCGAGGGAGATTATTTAAGGATATTAAGTAATTGTAGGCTTGAGTGTAGTTCATAAATTTTTGTTTGTCATTGCGAGCGATTCACTGTCATTGCGAGGAGTGGAGCGACGAAGCAATCCCGTTGGTTCTATGATGACGAGATTGCTTCGCTTACGCTCGCAATGACAGAAATGCCACGCTCGCAATGACAGAAATGCCACGCTCGCAATGACAGTAACACTACACTCCTCACAATGACAGATCAAACTGATTATTTAGCCGAGTATTTTTCATTTAGTTTTACGAAGTTTGGTAGTTTTATTTTCTTGCCCACCAGACTTAAAATATAGTTGAAGGCAATATATGTAATAATAATACCAACGGCCATCAAACAGCGTTCCATGAAAGTAATAGGTATCAGGCCGATCCAAACAGAAGCTTTCAAATTAAAAATCCAAACCCAGAGCATGCCACCGACACTATGAGCTGTAAAAGTGGTGCCAAGAGCGCGGGCAAAGATAAATTTATCGTGCCAGAAATACATGATTATAGGTATGAGCCAATACAGGGCATAATACCATGCCTGCCTGCCTTCAGGGTGAATCCAAAAAGATATCATGGCAATTACCGGTACCACCAAAATCCATTTTGATTTTTTAGCAAAGTATAGGACGGCCAATAACATTGGAAAGAAGCGAATTATGGTTCCTGCATCCATGGCAAATCCATGCCATGCCCAATTTATGATTTGCATAATTACTACAGTGGCCAATCCCCAAACTGATCCAATAAATCCGGCCACAATCGGTCCATAAAAATCAAATAGGCTGAAACGCAGGCTTGAACCCACGATTTCAGTGAACTTAAACTGCATGGCCACAAAACCGATGACCGCGAATATAGCTACAAACAAGACTTTTTTTCTTTTTTGTGTTAGCATATGAGTTAGTTAATTTTTAATATACATCATTCCTCCTAAGTTTTTTACTAATTTTTTGATTTCCATAAGCATTAGTGTACCACTAACCGTGGAGCTGTCAAGTTTTGTCTGTTTTATTATATTATCTATGTGCATTGGCTTTTGAGAAAGTTCCAACCAAATTTTGTTTTCAAGTTCGTTATTAATATTTGGTTTTCTGTTTTCATTTGGATTTTTTAAATATTCTAATTTAAGCACTTGGATAATATCTTGAGCGCAGGTTACAAGATGAGCCCCTTGTTTAAGCAGATTATTTGCGCCTTCTCCTGTTATTGAGTTGATTGGATGTGGAATAGCAAACACTTCTCTATTATAATCCAAAGCGCAGGAAGATGTAATTAGAGCGCCTGATTTTATGGCCGCTTCCACAACCAAAGTACCAAGGCTCAACCCGGCAATGATGCGGTTGCGCATGGGGAATGAATAAGCGGTTGGCATGGTTCCCGGTGCATATTCAGACATAACCAGTCCGCCTTGCTGAATTATTTGTTCGGCAAGTAAACGATTGCTAGCAGGATAAATTGTATATTTGTCCACTCCGGAACCAAGAATAGCAATGGTTTTGCCTTGATTATTTAAAGCAGATTGATGCGCAAAGCTGTCAATTCCCAGGGCTAGCCCGCTTACAATAACCAAGCCTTGCCTGGCTAGCGAGCTTGTTATCTGTTCGCAGATCTGTCGTCCGTAAGCGCTGTATTTGCGTTTTCCAACTATGCCTAGACTTGGCTGATCAGCTAATTTTAAATCACCGCGAAAATACAAGACCTTTGGCGGATCACTTATTTGAGATAATAAATTAGGATAGCCGGGCATCCCCAATTTAACAGTTTGAATTGTTCCCTCCTTCATATTGTTTATAGAAGTTTTTTAATTTCCAGCACAGCTTGGTCAATGGTTTGTTTAAGCTTTGTCTTTTCCAGCCAGCCGAATTTTTTTAAAACAAATTTATCAGTGGATTGTGTTAGAGATTTTTTGTTGGCAATGCCAACTCGTACACGGATGAAATTTTGCGTGCCCAATTGTTGAATAATTGATTGTACGCCTTTGTGTCCAGCAGAACTGCGGTCAGCTTGTACTTTTATTTTTCCAAGTTCAATATCTTTATCATCATGTATTACAATTAAATCTTTGTCTAATTTTAAATTATGATTTTTGATTGTATGTGACACCGAATGGCCAGAATTATTCATAAAAGTTAACGGCTTTATCAATTCAACTTGTTCACCATCAATCTCAGTCTTCAAATACATAGCTTTAGACTTTTTACTTTCATGCCATTTGCCATCTGATAGCTCGTCCAAAATCATCCAGCCGACATTGTGGCGGGTTTTGGCATACTTGGCGCCGGGATTTCCTAAACCTATTATTATCTTCATATTATTTTCTTCTTTTATGCAATTTTATCACAATGGGTGTAGCATAAAAATTGAATTTTTCTCGCAATTGATTTTTCATAAAATGGACATAAGAGGTATGCATTGAAGTACCGGCTTTTAAGGTTAGCTCAAAAATTGGAGGATTGGCGTTTAATTGTTTAAGGCCTAGAATTTTAGGATATCTAGTCCCTTTTCCTCGAGACGGCTTGTGTATTTTAACAATTTTTTGTACAAATTTATCCAGAGCGTTGTTAGTGATTTCTGTATTTCTGCCTTGCCATGCTTTTAATATTTCAGGAAATATTTGGTGTATTCTGTATTTAGTTTTTGCGCTGATAAATAGTATTGGCGCAAAATCAAGATGAGGGAAAGCGCCATAGACCAATTGCCTTACTTGTTTTCTAAAATGATCGTCATTGGCATCAGCCGTATCCCATTTATTTATTATAATAATCACACTGCGGGTATTTTCTTTGAGCAGGCCTCCTAATTGCTTGTCTTGACTGCTTATGGGTTCGCTTGTATCCAATAGTAGCAAGACAACATCTGATTTTTTGGTGCTTTTGATGCTTTTTTCAATGCCTTGTGCTTCCAGCCCTTGTTTTACTCTAGTTTTTCTTCTTATCCCGGCTGTGTCAATAAATAGCATCGGCTGTTTGCCATATTCAACCAAAGTATCAAATGGTTCGCGGGTTGCATGAGCCATTGGACTGACCACGACTTCGTCTTTGCCTATTAAAGCATTAAACAGAGTTGATTTGCCCACGTTGGGTTTGCCTATCAAGGCTACCCTGATTGGATTTGAGGACTTAATTTTTTTAGGTCTTTTTGAAAGCTTGTTTAATTTTTTAATTATAACATCAAGCAGTTCTCCAAGGTTGGCGCCATTGGTAGCTGAAACCGGAAACGGAGCACCCAATCCCAATACTAGAAATTCTTTTTCAAGAGCCAGATCTTCTAATTTTTTACTATCAACTTTATTGGCCACAAACATCAATCTGTCTTTGTATTTTCTAAGGCGTTTTGATAGTTCGCGTTCTTGGGGTAAGATTCCTGTTTTAATATCCACTAAGAAAATTACTAGATCCGATTCTTTCAGCGCCATTTCAGTTTGTTGTATGATATCTTTTTCCAATGGAACGTCGTCAGAAAAACTTAGCCCACCAGTGTCGATCAATCTAAAATTTTTTCCTCTCCAAGCCACTGTGCCAATATTACGAGTACGCGTTGTTCCAGGAATAGTTGAAACCAGAGCGTGGTCTCGCTCGGTTAATTTATTGAATAGAGTGGATTTGCCAACATTAACTCGGCCAACAATGGTTACTGTGGGTAAATTTTGTTTTATTATTTTAGCTGGACTGGCCATAATCGTCTCCTAGAATTATTAAAATATCAGTTTGTGGGTCATATTTGTCTTGATGTATATCTGTATCTTCAGTAGTCGTGGCAGATATGATAGTTGATGACGTAGTGCTACTTGTTGAAATTGGAATTGTAGTACTATTAGTCAAATAAGTCAACTCATCACTGCTTAACGTGGATAGCCATATTGGCAGGCTGGTGGTGGCTTCCATGCCCATTTCTCTTTCAAGAGCATCAATAAAACCCTGCTCAATTTCAGTATTAAGTATATATAGAGTGGTGCTGGCCACAGGGCGTTTGTAACTATTACCAACTGTAAAAATAGCAAACCCTTGGTCTTCTAAATTTCTTTGGGTAATTGCTGCCAATCCTACACGCCAAGTGCCATTTTGGATTTCAATTTTGGCTGATGGAAAAAGTTGGTCTGTTTGAGGCGTGGCTGACAGAGAATCGATCAGGTCATCGGTGCTAGTACTGAATACATTGTTGATGGCGGTTTGGATCTGATCAAAGTTGCCGGTTTTAGGTACCAGAAGATAGGCGCCATCATAGCCAATCATATTTTTTAAATAACTATCTGGGCCATTTGATAATACCAAGGTTTTTATATTTTTGTCATCAATTTTTCTGGACAAGCCAGCCAGATACATTAATTGTCCAAAATCTAGGTTTGTCGAAATATGAGTGGACAAAGAATCTATGATCTTTTTAATTTTTAAAGGATTCAAATAAGTATCGGCTGATAGCACTTTATTTTTTAAGGCCGCAATAACAATTTGCTGTCTCTTGGCGCGGGCAAAATCAGAACCTTCTCCATTTGTGCCCTTTCGCGAGCGAGCATAAGTCAAAGCTCGTTCTCCTCCCATTTTTTCAGGACCTTGTTTGAAATATATGGTTTGATAACTATAATTCGGGCCTGGATAAGAGTAATCTACAAAGGAGTGTTCTACATTTATACCAATTCCATCAACAGCGTCAATGATTTCAGTGAATGCTTTGAAGTCTATGCTTAAGTAATATGGTATTTTTATACCAAAATTTTTCTCAAAAGTTTGCCTGGCAAATTCCCCGCCATAACCTTCCTTTTTCATTTCTCCATAAGCACTGGCATGATTTATTTTAGTCCAGCCATATCCTTCTATATTGGCGGATAAGTCTCTTGGCACAGAAACCATGGCCACTTCATTGGTTTCAGTGTTGATGCTCGCAATTATATTAGTATCACTTAAATAAGGGCCATCATGTCCTGCCCCACCAACGCCGAGTAGTAAAATATTGATTCTGCCTTTTGACTCGCCTGGCATGGCATCTTCTTGGCGGAAAATAAAATTTTTGATGCTGGATAGTATGCCGGTTTTTTTAGGTTGTAGTGTAATCTGGTCGTAATCAGCAATATTACCAGACAAACTATCATTGTGTTTTTTTGCCAAAGAAAAAGCACTGAACATCAAAACAATTATTATGCCCGGAATTAAATAAAACAAAAATGACCTTTTAGGTTTAGGCTCTTCTTGATACCATCCGTGCATTTTACGCGGTCGTAGTAGATTGATTTGTGGTTGATCCGGGATTTGATCCAGCGGTTCATTATTATTTTCCATTATGTCTTTTTACTTAAACTAATAATAACATAATAAAGCTAGCTTATCAAATTGGCTTAGGCATTGATTTAAGCAGTATATTGTGTTATTATTTTAACAAGAGACTACTTAGCTCAGTTGGTTAGAGCGCACGGTTCACATCCGTGAGGTCATAGGTTCGAATCCTATAGTGGTCACAATTTAATTGTTAATTTTTTTGTATATGCCTAAAAATTTGGCCAAAGAAGATGTAAATACCGGTAAACTAATTTATAAGTGGCAGGTAAGAGAATATGAAAAGCCTGGATCAGACAGACGATGGTATACCATGATGGGATTGGCCGGCGCATTGTTACTGATTTTCGGATTATTTACAGGAAATTATCTATTTATATTAGTAATAGTTTTGTTCGCCATTATTTTGTTTTTGCATTCCATGCAGGATCCCATGGAAGTAGATTTTGCGATTACTGAAACAGGCATCGTGTTAGGCAATAAATTTTATCGTTATAGCGAGCTTGAGAATTTTTGGATAATTTACAATCCACCGGAAGTAAAAAATCTGTATTTTGGCATGAGAAGCGTGATAAAGCATCGTCTGCAAATACCTTTATTAGATAATGATCCCAGGGCTATACACGATTATCTTGCCCAATATATGGTGGAAGAATTTGAAAATGAAGATGAGCCATTCAGCGACAGGCTTGCCAGATTATTCAAGTTGTGATATAGTTTCCTGCCGTAGTTCAGGTCCTCGTCGTTCAATGGATAGGACATCAGTTTGCGGAACTGACAATGCAGGTTCGATTCCTGCCGAGGGCACAGATTTAGACAGGAATAGATGCCAGAAGTAGTTTGTTAGCGGTTTCTTAATTAAAAAAATATGGATTTAGAGATAAACAACTTTGAGCAAGGCAATGTTCATATAACTGATCCTGAAATGGGCAGTCAAGTTGAGACGTATCAAAAAGACATGCCAACAGATATATATGAAGAACTTGATATTGAAAAGGGCGAGGATAGCTACGAAAAATGGGATAGGGTGCGTACAAAATTTCTTGATCTTGAAATAGAACTAGACAAATTGTTTTTGAAGAGAGGCCGTGAATTAGATTTGGATAGAATTAAAGCATTGGAGAAGAGAAATATTAAGCTAGATTCTATACGCAGGGATTTGGATGAAAGAAGCTTGAGTTTGAAAGAGGAAAAACTTGTAAGACAGATAGAATTACTTAAACAAGAAATGGCCAGATTAAGAAAATATCCAACAGCTCAAATGATTGAAAAGGCCGCTTAAGATTTAAAATATACCATACTTTAAAACACCTTGATATTGTATTCAGGTGTTTTTTAAAATATCTGGAGCTGTGATATAATGAGAATGCTATGAATTTGCAAACAACAGTGGAAAAATTAAATCAGGTTGGCAAGACAACGGCAAAACGCTTGCAAAGATTGGGCATTAACACTGCTCGTGATTTGTTGTATCATTTCCCTTTCAGATATGAAGATTACCGGCAAGTAGTTAAGATAAAAGACCTGCAAAATGATCAGACAGCCAGTTTAAAAGTTAAGATTGAGTTAATTAACAACAAACGCAGTGCACGCAAGCGCAGGATATTGACCCAAGCGTTGGTATCTGATGATACAGACAGTTTGCGTGTGGTTTGGTTTGGACAACCTTTTATTACCAAAGTTTTAAAACCGGGCGATACTGTTTTTCTATCTGGAAAAGTTAAACAAGATATGTTGGGTTGTCAGATGGTTGGGCCGGTTTATGAAAAAGAACAGGGTGGTCAAACTACTCATACAGCTCGTCTAGTGCCCATGTATGCGTTGACTTCCAATTTGACGCAAAAACAAATTAGATTTTTGGTTAGCCAGGCCATTGGTTTGGCTGAACAAGTTCGCGATTGGTTGCCAGATAAAATTTTAAGTCAAGCCAATTTAATTTCTTTGCCCAAGGCATTGAAAGGCATTCATTTTCCGGACAATGAAAAAGAATTAAAACAAAGCACTGACCGATTAAAATTTGATGAATTATTTTTAATACAGCTTAAAGCGGAAATGTCACGATCGGAAAAGCAGTCTAGCAGAGCTTGCCGTTTGCCTTTTAGAGAAAAACAAATTAAACAGTTTGTAAAAAGCCTGCCATTTATTTTAACCAAGCCACAGAAAGTCTCTAGTTGGGAAATTTTACAAGATTTAGACAAAACAACTCCCATGAATCGGCTCCTTTCTGGTGATGTGGGATCTGGAAAGACCGTGGTCGCGGCCATGGCCATGTATAACACTACATTGAATGGTTTACAAGCCGTTTTAATGGCGCCAACTGAAATATTGGCAGTTCAGCATTATCATGAAATTAATAAATTATTAGGCAAGAAACTTTGCATCGGATTAATGACGCAGGCACAGCTTGAGATTAATGATAAGCAACTAATTAAAAAAACCAAAGCCAGGCAAAGAGGCGAGTTTTTAGATTTATTAGGTGATAACAAGATACAGATAGTTGTGGGCACGCATGCTCTTTTATCCAAAGGCGTTGATTTTGGCAAATTGGGCTTGGTTATAGTTGATGAACAACATCGTTTTGGAGTGGAACAAAGAAAGAATATGAAACAAAAAGGCATTGGCGTGCATTTTTTAAGCATGACAGCCACGCCCATACCGCGATCGCTGGCTTTGATGTTATATGGAGATCTTGATGTTTCCATTATTAATGAATTGCCTCCGGGGCGCAAGCCGGTTTTAACCCGCCTTGTAGAACCGCTGAACAGAAGCAAGGCTTATGATTTTATCCGCACGCAAGTTAAAAATGGCAGGCAAGTATTTGTGGTTTGCCCTTTGATTGAAGATCTGGAAGCCAGCGAAAAGAAAAGCGTTTTAAGCGAGTATGAAAAATTATCTAAACAAGTTTTCCCCAAACTTCGGGTAGGCTATCTGCATGGTAAAATGAAATCTAAAGAGAAAGAAGAAACCATGCACAAGTTTAAACAAGGCATATTGGATATATTGGTTTCAACTTCTGTTATTGAAGTGGGGGTTGATATTCCCAATGCCAGCGTAATGATGATTGAAGGAGCAGAAAGATTTGGCCTGGCCCAACTGCATCAGTTTAGAGGCAGAGTAGGTCGGTCTGTTCATCAGTCTTATTGTTTTTTATTTGTAGAAAATTATTCTCCAAAAGCTGGTCATCGCCTTAAGTATTTTGAGAAAACCAGAGATGGTTTTAATTTAGCAGAAAAAGACTTGGAAATACGCGGTCCTGGCGAAGTATATGGAACAACACAGAGCGGTATGATGAATTTAAGCTTGGCGCGGTTAACTGATCATGAATTAATTAAAAAAGCGCGCGATATGGCGCGGATAGTAATGAGTGATTTGAAGCAGTATCCTCAAATAGCTGACAAATTTAAACAATGGGAGGATCAAGTGCATTTGGAATGATTTGTTCTATCATTGCGAGCAAGGCATGTCTGTCATTGCGAGCGTAAGCGAAGCAATCCCGTTGATTCTGTAAAAACGGGATTGCTTCGCTTACGCTCGCAATGACAGAAACGCTTACACTCCTCCTCGCAATGACAAAGAGATTTACTTAATAATCTTTTCAACTAATTCTTTTACGTTTTTTACGGGTGCAATTTTTAAGCCCGTAATTTTTGTTTGTTCAGTGGAATGAGGCATTACAGCAAATTCAAAACCCAGTTTTTTAATTTCCTGTAAGCGTCTTTTGGCTTGGCTGACTGCGCGTATTTCTCCGCCCAAGCCAATCTCGCCAAACGAAGCTAAATTTGATGGAAGCACTTTGTTTTTCAACGCTGAAGCAATTGCTAAAACCACTGCCAAATCAGCGGCTGGTTCATTGGCTTTCATACCACCAGCCACATTCAAGAATACATCATATGAATCCAGTGGCAGGCCAGTTCGGCGTGATAGTACGGCAATTAAAACTTGCAAGCGGTTTAAATCAAAGCCGGACGTGCGTCTTTGTGGATAGCCAAAATTAGTTTTACTAACCAATGCTTGGATTTCCACTAGCAGGGGACGAGTGCCTTCTAACAGGCAGGTAACCGTTGTGCCCGGTACATCTTTGGGACGGCCTGAAATAAAAGCCTGGGAAGGATTGGCTACTTCTTGCAGACCAAATTCTTGCATAGAAAATACGCCAACTTCGTCAGTGGATCCGAAGCGATTTTTTGCAGTGCGCAAAAGTCTAAATTGGTGAAATTTATCACCTTCTAAATATAGCACGGTGTCAACTAGATGTTCTAAAGTTTTGGGTCCAGCTAAATCACCATCCTTAGTAATTTGGCCGACCATAATAATAATTGTTTTGGTTTTTTTTGCAACTTCCATTAATTTGACAGTGCAGGCGCGAACTTGGTTGACATTGCCTGATGTGCCCGCGACTTCATCAGTTGAAATGGTTTGGATTGAATCAATCACTAATAGAGTTGGTTTTTCTTTCGCAACAGTGGCGATAACGCTGTCAATATTTGTTTCATTAGCCAATTTAAGACTTTTAGAAAATAATTTTAGTCTATTGGCTCGTAATTTTATTTGTCCAACCGATTCTTCACCTGAGATATACATTGTGTTGTGGATAATGTCGGCAATTTGCAGAGCTAGAGTGGATTTTCCAACACCGGGTTCTCCGCCCAGTAAAATTAAACTGCCAGGTACCAAGCCCCCACCCAACACACGATTCAATTCTTCAATCCCGGTTTGTATTCGTTCAATATCTTGGTCTTTGATTTCATCCAGGCCCACTGTTTTTATAGCACTATATTGATTTGAATTTGATTTTTCATTTTGAGATTTGATACTAGGGTCTTGACCTTCTTGTATGGTTCCCCATTTTCCGCATTCCAAACACCTACCCGTCCATTTTGCAAATTGGGCGTCGCAGTTATTGCAAACAAAGATTGTTTTGTTGTTTGGCATTTGAAATCAGGTTATATTTTACGTTTTTTTTCTGTTTAAGCATTGTTGTAGGAAGGTGCTGTACTTTTTCACGTAATTTAAAGCTCCAGTTGAGTTACATGGTTCACCTTTTCTAACACCATCAAAACAAAATCCTTTATTACCATTGGCTGTATGTGTTGGCATTATGCATGTCCCAGTTGATAAAGATTCTTTTGTACAACATTGCATAGTATCTCCTTTTTTGGTTGGAGGACAGAAATATGGCATGGCCCCGCTGGTTTTATAATTAGTCCAAGCGAATTTGTTGGGTGGTATGCAGGATTTATTATAAAGATCTTCCAGTTTAGTGGTATTACCATCTTTGGCAGCTTGTAGAAATTCAGTTAAGCTAACAGATCCTGCTTCAGTACATTGTGTATCAGATACTAAACCTTTGGCCCTGTATTCTTTCATTTTTTTTAAGAATTTAGAGTAAGCACCCATTCCATAATAATGATTTACAGCGGCTAGTATAGGATTGCCTTTATGAAAGGCACTTGTGTTTGAGAGGCTTGATTTTTTAGATAAAGTCGTAATAATAATATTGGCTTCGGCATCAGCCATTAGCCAATCACCCACTTTTTGTTTTAGTGCGTCTCTTTGATCTTTTGGTAGAGATTTAACGTCTGCATCATATGTTAACCCGCTAGGTACTACCGGATAAGTACTGCTGTCGTTTTTGGAATGGTAAGATACTATCTGTGCTTTTTTGGTTGGGCTAGATAATAAAGTGGTAGCATAATACCAACTCACTTGCCCCAAACCAAAAGCATACGAGGTATGTGCGCCTGTTGACCAGCCAGATTCCCTTGATATCTGTGCGCTTACTAAACAGTATTCTATACCTACCTTTTTGGAAACTTTTTCTAATATTGGCCCAAAAGTTTTTTCTCCTTTTAAATTATATTTTACATTATCATTCGAGTTTGGCACTTCCTCTGTTGATTCTTCTTTTTCAACCATCGTCACAGCCAAAGCTTTAAATTTAACCAAATCTGGATTAATATTATATAGCATTGCATAAGAGCCCCACATTATGCCTAGACCAACAAATATTTGTAGTATTTTTTTATATGCACCTTGTTTGGCTTCACCTCCACCAGACATCATGATGGTTACACCTTGAATTATTAACATAACCACAGCCACTACACTGACCAAGGCCAAGGCAAATTTATATACTGCTGTTATATACTGTCCGATCCAGGGGATATTAATAACTTTGTGTCCATCAGTATCTACAGTAATAGAATTTTGAATACTAGCAAAGGTCAGGCCTGGTATTCTGATACTAATTTCAGGTATTTTGGATTTCCAGGTTATTGTTTTTGTTGGTTGAGGGGTAATAGCTCCTTTTTTATAATAGCAGTAGTATTTTGCTAAAAATTTTCCACCTGGGATTCCTTTGTAGTTACAAATACCTTGGTTACCATTTTTTACACAATCAGAATCTTTGTGGCAAGTCTCTTGGGAAAATTGTAAGTCCGTCTTTGTGTTAACACATTTACCTCCTAAACAGTAGCTATCATAGCCTACACAATCACTGTGTTTTTTGCAGGCACTAGCAGTTTTATTAAGGGCTTGCATACATTCTCCAAATGAAACTGTGTAAATGATGCTTTTACATTTTAAATATGGATTAAAATAACGAGACACACATTGACTACTAAATTGTTGCGTTGCTTGGGAAACGCAATAGCCTTGGTTTTCTACATTTTTGAGAACGGTTTCACAAGCTTGTTTTGTATAGCCATTAAAGTTCACAATTAACAGGCTACGCAAAGGTATATATTGGCCAGTCGCGGAGTCACAGCTAACAGCACTTGTTTTTACACATTCATTTTTATTTGTAACACTATTCCAGACTGCGCAGTATCCAACGGTAGCAAAGACTTGCCCCGTCCATAAAAAAACAAAACCAATTACAAACAGTAGGAAAGTAAAATTAAGTAGTTTTTTTGTTAAATTATAATTCATTTTTAAATTTTTAAACAAATAAATTGTTTAAGCATTGATTGCAGTATAGTTTTTTTGTCAGTTAGTTCTTTCAAATACAAAAGAGTCTTTCATCATTACACCTACACGCATTATGTATTCCAAAGGATAATTATTTGGTCCAAAAGCCACTCCTTTTGGGCCAGCACAATTAGTATTCTGGCAACGTGATTGAAGAGATAATTTATATGGATCACCACATAGGAACCCACTAGTTTTACCTTGTTCACTCAAATCTCTATCTTTTTTTAATTTGTCTTTTATTTTTGCGTCATCTTTAGCGTATTTTCCACTCATATCCTTGGTGCAACGAGTATATGCACTATCACCCGTGCCTGGGTCTGAAACTTTTACATAATATTTACCACCTTTTTCATAATAATCATATATAACAAATTGATGTCCTCCGCCTGTAAAGGCGCTTGTATAAACACGGACTGCTATGAGTTTGCCTTGATCCAAGGCACTGGTAAAGTCGCTGATTTTTGCTGGTCGCTTCATCCTAGTAACCTTTAAACCCGGATACCTATTTTTCATAAAATCTTTTTGGTAGTAAAGATCAATATTGACATTATCGCCTTGTTTAGCATCTGTATATAATTTTTTTAAAGAAGATGGGTTTGTTCCATCATTGTATAATGCTTGAAGGGCAATTGCATAAGAGACAAAAACACAGCCTTTACTGCTCATTTTGCTACTGCTCATTGGTAAAGTTTCTTTGGCCCAAGCACCCTTCCATTGTTTGTAAGATGGTATTATGTATTTATTTTTAGATGATGAGTAACTTGGTCCTGAAGCGCCAGCGGCTGATGAGCCAGCTGCCGACCCAGTACCAAGATTAACTGAATCTGATTCAAATTTAGCTTCTTCTTTTTCAACCATCGTCACAGCTAAAGCTTTGAATTTAACCAAGTCTGGATTGATATTATACAAGATAGCATAAGATCCCCACATTATGCCTAAGCCAACAAATATTTGTAGTATTTTTTTATATGCACCTTGTTTGGCTTCACCCCCACCAGACATCATGATTGTTACGCCTTGAATTATTAACATAACTACAGCCACTACGCTGGCCAAGGCCAAGGCAAATTTATATACTGCTGTTATGTATTGACCGACCCAAGGAATGTTAATAATTTTGCGTCCGTCATCATCTAATGTAATAGAGTCTTGAATGCTAGCAAAGGTTAGGCCTGGTATTCTAATACTAATGTCAGGTATTTTTGATTTCCAGGTGATTGTTTTTTTTATTGGTGTGACAACAGGGTCAAGAAGGAAACAATAGCTTTGGTATACATCAGGCACATTAGGTGACTTGCCAGCAGAAAACGCGGTAGAGCCAAGACTATACATTGATTTACAGACTCCCGGCTTACTGTCAAAAGTACAATCTTTATCCGTCTTACATTTTTTATCTGTATGAATATGTAAATCGGTTATGGCGTAACACTTAGATAACAGACAAAAGCGGCCACCTACACAGTCTGCGTGTTTGGTGCAAGTGGTTTTTGTTTTACCTGTTAGTATATCGTAGCACTCTTTATATGTTTTGTAATTGGTAGGATTTGACTTGGAACAGTCAGCCGGACTATCGATGTGTTTGGATATACATCTATTTTTTTTGTGGTGAACGCAAAATCCTTTTGTATTAATACTGGCAATAGCAGTATTACACTTTGTTGCATCAGAATATATATTTGAGGTTAGTAGGTGAAAGTCTTTTGGTAAAGTAGGGGTAGGCTGTGACTCTGAACCCCAGGGAATAATCGCTTTATATTTAGTTAGGGAGTTACTGACCGGTTGGCAGTCTTTGTAATGAGACACTCCTAGGCATGTGATGGTATTTTTATTGGCCAACCAGCCGATACAATAATCTTGTGCTGCTACCGATTGATGTGTAAAGGAAAAAAAAGATACCAGAAATATTAGGTAGATTAGTATTTTAGTTTTGACTGATATCATAGGTTTTTATTTCTCAACAAACTGTTTTAAAATCTCTTCCAATTTGATGTCTTCGTTTACATTAACCCAGTGATTATTTACAAAAATCGTGGGTAATGAATAACTAATACCAAGTTCAGTTGCTATATTAGTTGAAGTATTTATTATGTATCTTGATTCAATGGATTCAGTGCATTTCCACCAGTCAACTGTATTAAGATTTAATCCTTGAGCAGTATTTTTTAGGCCTTCAGGCGTGGTATTTTTTTTATCCTGCATTAATATTTTTATAAATTGCCAAGCTTTGTTTTGTTTTTGTGCACATAAAATAGCTTGGTGCGCTAAAAAGTTTGGAATGGAAAAAATAGTTGGTTCTGGCACACCTTTCCATACTATTCTGGCTTTTTGTTGATTTTTGTCCACAAAATCTGTTAATTGATTGTGAATTTTAACACAGTCTTTACAATTAAAATCAATAAATTCAATTATGGTTAATTGTGCGCCCGGGTTGCCATAAATCGGATCGGTCTTGTATATTGGTATGTCCACGGTTCCGCTTGATATAATTGGGATAATTTCTTTTTTAGTAGTGATGCCAGCCGTTTTTTTAATTTCTTTGCCTAATAAAAATACTACTAGCAGTATTAGAACCAGAATGCCCAAATGCAATTTTTTGTGAGTCATAAAGACATAAATTAATTATAAGCTTACTTCAAACACTCCTGAATCATAAATATCAGTGAAAAGCAGTTTGTTATTTTTTTTATCAAAAGAGATATTCTGAATAGTATAATTATCATCCAATGAAATTGGAGTTTTTAAGCCGGTGCTTAGATCTATTTTATATAGATCGTCATATATGCTATTGGCGATGGCTTTGGACATGCCTGCACCTTCGGGTAAGCTTCTGGGTACAGCACAATAAATAGTGTTATCATCGCCAAAAGAGCATTTGTCAGGCCATGTGTTGATATTAAGCATTTGGCGATTTTCGTTAACACTGTCGCCATAAGCATCTGATATCCATAACTCGGGCTTGTATTCACTGCGGGCGCTGTAAGCACTGTATAATAATTTTTTGCCGGTAGGGGACCATTCTGATTCAAAACCATTGCCTTCAATGGTGAGAGCCTTGAAATTTTCTTTATTTAAACCAACCAGTAGTATTTCAGTGCGATCAGCGCCAATGGCTTCGCCTGTGTTGGAAAATGCTATGACTTGCCTGCTAGGCGACCAATCCACGGTTACATAATCAGCGTTGTTTCCCATGGGTTCAATGGTTTTTAAACCGGTTCCGTCATCATTCATGGTAATCAGCCATCGGTTTTCCGTGGAAATACCCAAACTTTTGGCCACGATTTCACTGCCTTCGGGTGAAAAGGAAAAATCTTCCCAATGCTTTGGCAGGCTTACTTGCTTGTTGTTTTCAAAATCATAGATAATTTTTGAATCATCTGGATATTCAATTACGGCCTTGTCTTTGGTTTCTGCCCAAGTTACTTTACTTACATTATAAAAAACTTTGTCTGCTAGTAATTTACTTTCTCCACTATCTGTGATGCTATAGAATTTACCATCTGATGCATTGTGGTAGCGATATCCGCCGTCTTGATTTAGAGAAGGAAAGATCGCATAATCTGAAGTTATTTTTTCCACGGCTTTGGGTTGAAAATAGCTGGGTTGGACAGGTTGTTGCGTTATTTGCGCAGTTGGCAGAGTTTCTGCTCCGATTATTGTCCCGTCTGTTGATGTTACCACTCGTTGTCCTGATCCGGGCAAAGTTTCAACTGTTGTTGTGGTTGTCTGATCATTAGTAAAAAAGTCAAAAGGGGATTGTTGTTTGAAAAGAAAAAAGTATATGGCTAGGCCTATTAAAATAGTTGCCAATAAAAGCAGAATAATTAAAATAGTTCTTTTGGTATTTAGCATACGCAAATATTAGTTATTATTTTTTTTGTTAAATGCGTGCATTAGGAATCAACATGCCTTGAGCTTCAAGTTTTTCTCTGTATAATAAATTTAGTTCTCTTTGCAAGCCTTTTATCTTGTCTACTGTGTTTTGAATAGCTTTCTGTTCTGCTTTTAATTCTTTTTTAATTTTTTTAATTTGTTTACTTAATTTTTGCCTGTATTTTTCTACGTATTCTATTACTGCCCAGCCTATAATTGAAATAGCAAGGATAATTTCAGCCATTATAACTAGGAAATACCAAAATTTCATACCTCTCAGCGCCCATGTTTTTAACCATATTTTTCTTTGCGCTGGTGCGATCGATTTTTTTAACTGTTTGATTTGTTTTTCTTTTGTTAATATTTGTTGATTGATTTCCTTAAGTGATTTTTGAGCTTGTTCGGCTTGTTCAGCCTGTGCTTCTGCCTCTCCTTCTTGTTCTTGCTCTCCTTGCTCTTGTTCTTCTTGTTCGGATTCTTGTCCCTCATATTCTCCTTGCTCGGGTTGTTGAGATTTTTGTTGTTGATCCTCATCTTGTTCTTTTTGTTGTTTCATTCGTTCAGCTTGTTGCTGTTGTTGCATTTGAGTTTGTGCATCTTGTTGCTGTTTTGGATCTAGTTGCTGTGGGGTGGTACTGGGCTTTTTCTTTTTTTTTGGTTTGGCCTTGGGTGGTTCTTTTTTTTCAACAGGTTTGGATTTTTCTTCTGGTTTGGTTTCGGGTTGTTGACGATCTTCTTTTTTTTCTTGGTCTCCTTTTTCTAGATCTTCTTCCAATTCTTTCTTTTTATCTTCTAAATCTTCTTTTTTTGAATCAGATTCTGGCTCGGATTTTGGTTTTGGCTTATGTGGTTCTGGTGGTTTTGGCAGTTGCTCATCCGGTTGGGTTGGAGGTTCTTCAGTTGGCTGATCTTGTTCTGGCTCGTCTTGATCTGATTCTTCGTCTTCTTCTTGTTCGGGTTCCTGCTCATCTTCTTGGCCTTGCTCGCTTTGTTCTCCTGGTTGTCCTTGGCCTTGCTCTGCGCTTGGCTCGGCTTCTCCATCATCGGGTTGTTCTTCTCCTTCTTCCTCTTCTGACTCGTCTTGTTCTGATTCTTCAGGCTCTTGCTCGGGTTTTTCTTCTTGTTGTTGATCTTTGGATTGATCTGATTTTGAAGGTTTATCTGCAGATTTTTGCTTTTCCGATTTTTTATGATCCGGTTTTTTAGCGGGCAAATTTTGATCCTGTTCGTTTTGCTCGGGTTCTGGTTTTGTTTGATTTTGTTTTCCTGGCTCATCTGGTGGTTCATCTTCACCTAATTCTTCAGGTGCCCTGGCCGGCAATTTCCCTTGTATTTCTAAATCATCCAGTGGTATTTTAATTTCACTATCAATTTGTTTTTTTTGTCCGGAACTTATATCACCCAGATCTACTGATTTGTCTGGAAGTTTACTAACTTTACCAGGCTTGGAGCTGGTTTGATTTTGATCTTCTGTGTCTTGATCTTGTTGGTCTTCAGAATCAGGTGGTGTATATAAAAGTTGGTCGTCCAGGTTTTCGTTATTGTCTGTGGTATTCTGGTCAGGCATAGGAAATTATCATTTTATTAGCAGTTGGTTGCCAATTGCTTCTAGGTGATATTTGGGTTTTACTTTTTCATTTAACAATAAATCTGACATTAATCTTTCCACTTCTTGTCTGACATGGCCACGCACGGTTCTGGCATCCAGATCTGATTGAGATATCTGTTTGATCAACCATTCAATGGTTTGATCTTCGGCGTGAATTTTAGTTTTGTATTTTTTTAGCTGATCATTAAACATCTTGATTTCTAACTGGGCGATTTTAGCCAATTCCTGGGTTTGCAAAGTATTAAGCAAACATATTTTATCTACTCGGTTTATCATCTCTATACTGAAGTATTCTTTTAGATGTTCAATCACCTTTTTTTCAATTTCAGCTTGGTGATTTTTTGTATCACCAAAACCAATACCACCTTTTTTTGCCTGTTGGGCACCGGCAGTAGTGGTTAGTATTATTATAGCATGTTTTAAAGAAATTTTCCTGCCCGTTGAGTCAGTAATTTCTCCATTTTCTAGAATTTGTAATAATAGCTTGGTTACATCAGCATGGGCTTTGTCTATTTCATCAAGTAGAATCACACAATAAGGATTCATTTTTATCTTGTCAGTGAATTGATTACTTTCTTTGTAGCCAATATATCCGGCAGGTGAGCCCAACAATTTAGATACGCTATGACTTTCATTAAATTCACTCATGTTTAATGCAATGAGCGCATCTTGGCTGGGATACAGTACTTGGCTTAGAGTTTTGGCTAGCTCGGTTTTGCCCATTCCGCTTTCACCAACAAACATAAAAGAAGCCATGGGCCGTTCAGGATTGGAAATTTGCAGTTGAGCTTGGCGGATTGTCTGACTTACCTGGGTGATAGTTCGATCTTGGCCTATAATTGATTTTTTTAATTCTGTTTCCAGGTTTTTTAATTTTTCTTTTTTATCTAAAATTAATTCATCTACCGGAGTGTTAATTACCTTGCTTAATTGTTTAAGCACATCCTTATTAGTAATTGAACCAATTGGTTTTTTGGTTAATTGTTTTTTGGCATTTTGGTTTTGTAGCTGTTGGATTTGTTTTGCCAACTTGTGTTCTTGGGCTTTTAATTTAACAGCTTGTTGAAAATTATCATCAAAGGTAGCTTTTTCTTTGGCTACTGTGGTTTTTTCCAATTCTTGCTCTAATTTTAAGAGATTGCTCTGTTGAGGAGTAATTTTGCCGGCCATTTTTTTACTGGCCGCTGTTTCATCAAGCAGATCAATGGCTTTGTCAGGCAATAATTTATCAGTAATATATCTATCAGCCAAATAAGCGGCCGCTTTTACGGCTTTATCAGTAATTTTTACATTGTGGTATTTTTCATAATTGATTTTTATCCCTTTGAGGATTTTGATAGTGTCCTCCACGCTGGATTGTTTGACATAAATAGGTTGAAATCGGCGTTCCAGGGCAGAGTCGTTTTCTATATATTTTTTAAATTCAGTTGGAGTGGTAGCGCCGATACATCGGATGTGTCCGCGCGCCAATACAGGTTTTAATATATTTGATGCGTCCATGGTGCCTTGATTTGAGCCAGCACCAACAATGTTATGGATTTCATCAATAAACAAAATAATGTTTGGATTTTTGGCGATATCTTCAATAATATGTTGCAGGCGGGATTCAAATTCACCGCGAAAGGTCGTGCCGGCAATTAACATGCCCATATCCAGGGCATATATTTTTTTATTTAATAATATGCCAGGCACTTTCCCTTCATTTATTTTTTTAGCCAATCCTTCTACAATGGCGGTTTTACCAACTCCGGGATCGCCTAATAGTACAGGATTGTTTTTTGTGCGCCGGCAGAGTATCTGCGTCAGGCGTTCAATCTCATCTTTGCGTCCGATAACCGGGTCAATATTTTTTTGAATTTCCGGATCGGTCAGATTGGTTGCAAAAAAATCCAAAGCAGATTGTTGAGATTTTGATTTTGAATTATCCATGGTCATTGAGGGTGTATTCATGACAGGGTCACCAAGGCTTTCCTGCATCCTATTCATGGTTTCAGATAATTCAGCTACTTGTGGAAATTGAGTGGCATTATTTAAAACAGTATCCAGTTGGTTTTTTATTTCATCAGGATTTATTCCACTCATGCTTAATACTTGGCCGATTAGTTTATCTTTTAAATCAATCAATGCTAGAAGTAGGTGTTCGGTGCCAACATAATTATGTTGGCGTTGATGAGCGTACATTATAGATTTTTCAAGAGCTTGTTTAGCGCTTGGAGATAGAGAGCTTAATTCAGCTTGGGCTATTTGTCTTTTTTTTCGGCCCGGCATTTTTTTTGTTTCAGATGGAAGTTTAATGATCATTTGTTCAATAATCTCGTCGTTTATTTGCAATCGGCTGGCAATTTCACTGGCCACAGATCCTTTTAAAGTACATAAAGTAAATAAAAGATGGATAGGCTGAACCAGAGGTTGATTTAGCTCGGTAGCCATGGTGATGCTACGAGTCATGGCTTCGCGCAGATGGGTTGAAAAGCGTTCAATGATATTCATATGTAATTTTAATTTGTATTTTTTCTTTTATCATTATATAATGAAAACACTATTAAATCAAGCTAGAATAACATAAAAAATATGAGTTTTCCCAAACAAATTTTTAAAGCCTATGATATCCGTGGAATTTATCCGAAGGAGTTAGATGAGGATATCGCCTATAGGGTTGGTCAAGCTTATGCTGAATTGATTAAAGCAGAGGTTAAAAAAGAAGAAATTACCGTAGTGATTGGCCATGATATGCGCAATTCTTCGCCTAGTTTGAAAAAAGAAGTTGTGCGCGGGGTAATTGATCAAGGTGTTAATGTGGTTGAAATAGGTTTGGCATCCACTCCCACTTTTTATTTTGCTGTGGCCAAATATGGTTATGATGGCGGTTTACAGGTGTCAGCCTCACATAACCCAGGTGAATATAACGGGTTCAAGATTACTCGGGCTCGAGCAGTGCCTATCAGTGGAACCAGTGGTATAAAAGAGATCGCCGAAATGGTGGAGAAAAATGAATTTGTTGCCAGTGTTAAAAAAGGCCAAGTACAAGAAAGAGACGACATTTTATCTGAACAAATTAAAATCGCTTTAACTTATGTTGATATAAGTAAAATTAAGCCATTGAAAATAGTAGTTGATACAGCTAATGCCATGGGTGCTCCATTGATTGAAGAATTATTCAAGTATTTGCCTTGTGAATTGGTAAAAATGTATTTTGAATTGGATGGAAGTTTTCCTAATCACGAGGCCGACCCGTTTAAGGACGAAAACAATTTGGATTTACAGAAAAAAGTGCTTGAGGTGGGAGCAGATCTTGGAATTGCGTTAGATGGCGATGCTGATCGCTTATTTATTATAGATAATAAAGGCAAAACCATTGAGCCAGCCATGTTGCGCGGTATTTTATCCAAAGTGTTTTTGCGTCAATATCCTGGTGCCAAGATTTGTTATGATATTCGCCCTGGTAGGATTACAATTGATATGATAGAACAAGCTGGCGGAGTACCTGTTATTACCAGCGTGGGTCATTCTTTGGTAAAAGAAAAAGCGCAAGAGGTGGGTGCAGTTTTTGCTGGAGAATCTTCTGGGCACTTTTATCTAAAAATGCCGTATGGTTTTTTTGATGCTACTGATATAATGATTTTGAAATTATTACAGGAGTTTTCCGAGAGTGGTCAGTCAGTCAGCGAGTTTACAGCTCCGCTTTACAGGTATTTTCATTCCGGTGAAATTAATTTTGAAGTTGATGACAAGCAGGCTGTGTCTGATCGTTTACAAGAGAAATATGGTGATCATTTAAAATATAATTTTGATGGCCTAAGTTTTGAATTTGATGACTTTTGGTTTAATGTCCGAGCTTCTAATACTGAAAACAAAGTAAGGTTGAATTTGGAGGCTGTAAGCCAACAAGTGATGGAAGAAAAAACCAAAGAGGTAAGTGGGGTTATACAATAAATAGGAAATTTAAAAACCGGCCAGAGCTATATCTTGGTCGGTTTTTTTAATGTATTTTATTCTTAGCTTAAGCCATCTTCCTTAATTCCTTTACCCGATCTTCAATGGGTGGGTGAGTGGAAAAAATACGGCTAATAGCTTTGGCTTTGAATGGATTTGCAATGTAAAGATGTGCAGTAGCGTTAGAAGCACGACGCATGGGCTGGGGGTCTTGATTAATTTTTTCCAAAGCGCGAGCTAGCCCTTCGGGATAACGAGTTAAAAGTGAAGCAGAAGCATCAGCCAAGTATTCACGCTTGCGTGAAATGGCTAATTTGATTAATTCAGCCACAACCGGAGAAATCAAGGCTAATACTATGCCAACTATCATCAGTAGCATGGCTATTTGCCCTTTGTTATCAGTTTCTCGTCGGCCAAAACCAAACCATTGACTGCGTAAAAAGAAATTGGATAATATTGCAATGGAACCGACCATTACGGCCACCAAAGTCATGAAACGAATATCGTAGTTTTTGATATGAGATAATTCGTGTGCTAATACACCTTCTAATTCTTCGTTTTCCAGTTTTTTGATTGCTCCTTGAGTAATCGCAATTGAAGATAATTCAGGCTTTCGACCTGTGGCAAAGGCATTGATTGCTGGATCGTCAATTATATATATTTTGGGCATAGGGGTGCCAGCAGTGATACAGAGATTCTCCACTAAATTATATACATATTTGTTTTGCTCTTTGCTGATTGGCTTGGCACCATTTGACCACAAGGCAATTTTATCTCCTTGGAAATATGAGACCGTGGTCATGATTAAGGATAATATAATGGCGATCATCACGCCTGCATAAGTGCCGGGCGTTCCCCAGACTTGGTCAAATACAAATCCAAGACAAATTATTATGCCGATAAAAAGCATGATCAACAATAAAGATTTTCTTTTGTTTGAATCTATTTGGTTATACATATGTAAATAATTTGGATCACTATTGTCATTGCCAGGATCGGAGCGACGAAGCAATCCCGTATCATTGCGAGCGTAGCGAAGCAATCTCGTCATCATAGAACCAACGAGATTGCTTCGCTACGCTCGCAATGACAAGAACGCTACGCTCGCAATGACAAGAACGCTACGCTCGCAATGACAAGAACGCTACGCTCGCAATGACAGAGAAAAAACGCTTACGACAGTGCTATTAATCTAAATAAAAGTTGCTTAGAATTTTACTTTAACATTTTCTTTTTCCGATTCATCTGCAGCAAAGAAATCATAAGCTTTAAATTTCAGCATGCCTACAATCATATTGGTTGGAAATACTTGAATTTTGGTGTTAAAGTCGCGAGTATTGCCATTATAAAATCGGCGGGCGGCTTGAATTTTGTTTTCTGTATCAGATAATTGGTCCTGTAATTGTAAAAAGTTTTGATTGGCTTTTAGGTCAGGATAATTTTCTGATAAAGCGAATAAGCTTTTTAAGGTTTGACTTAATGCATTTTCAGCCTGGGCTATTTCTTGAGCGCTTGCATCTTTTTTGTCATGCACACTCATTGCGGCTGATCGGGCTTCGGTAACTTTTAACAAAGTGCCTTGCTCGTGTTGCATATATCCTTTTACCGCCTCCATCAAGTTTGGAATAAGATCATGTCGGCGTTTTAATTGTACGTCAATGTCGCTAAAAGCTTCATCAACACGATTGCGCGATTTAACCAAGCCATTGTAGGTTAAAATTAACCAAATACCAACTATTGCCACGACCACTAAAATGATGTAGACTACAGTCATATATGTAAAATTAAGACTTATATCCCCCTTATATTAATACATTGTATTATACATTGGCATATAAGATAACACAATAGTAGATTATGTTCACTTTATTTGTTTTTCTCTTGGTTCTTGGATTACTGGTGCTTTCGCATGAATTCGGTCATTTCGTGGCTGCCCGCAAAAGTGGAATGAAAGTATATGAATTCGGCTTTGGTTTTCCTCCTCGCATGATAGGCCTGCAAGTATTAAAGAAAAAAGACAGTTTGGATGCAAATCCGCCCAAGAAATATCGCTGGATATGGGGCAGAAAAAGGCCAGAAAGCATGCCTGAAATAGAAGGCTATACAGCTGACACTGTTTATTCTTTTAATTGGATGCCTTTGGGAGGTTTTGTGAGAATCAAAGGTGAAGAAGGAGATGAAAAAGGGCCTGATAGTTTTCTTTCCAAACCTTTTTATCAAAAAGCCATTGTCCTTGTATCAGGAGTCGCCATGAATGTCTTGCTTGCCATGGTTATATTTTCAGCAGGATTTATGATCGGTTTGCCACAAACTTTAGACGACATAGGAGATGTTGCAATAGTTGAAAATAGTCAATTGCAGATAATGCAAGTTTTGCCTGACATGCCGGCATCTCAAGCCGGTCTGCGCGCTGGAGATGTGTTTGAAAAAGTTGGAGAACTTGAAAATCCGAGTTTGAAACAAATGCAAGATTATGTTAATGAACACAGGGATCAAGAAATTAATATTCAGATTGCCAGGGGCGATGAAAAATTTGATAAAAATATCAAGCCGGTTGTATATGAAGATACTGGCCGAGGTGGTATAGGCGTAGGCATAGCTGAAGTTGGTTTTGTTAAGTATCCCTGGCACATAGCTATTTACAAAGGTTTTACTGTTACTTTTTTGTATCTAAAAGAAATTGTTCTAGCTTTTTACTTTTTGATAAGAGGTTTGATTGCAGGTACTGGCACGGCGGCCGCCATATCGGGTCCGGTAGGCATCGCAGTTATGACAGGCCAGATTGCCAAGCTAGGCTTGTCATATCTACTTAATTTTACAGCTGTTTTATCCTTGAACTTAGCTATAATTAATATCTTGCCTATTCCTGCTTTGGATGGCGGTCGCTTGTTATTTTTGGCCTTTGGCAGAATATTTAAGAGGCAAGTGCCTTTAAAATTTGAACAACTAGCCCATACAGCCGGTTTTTTATTATTAATGTTATTAGTGGTTGTAATTACGGTCAAAGATGTGGGGCGTTTCAAGGGCATATTTTTTGATTTTTTTGGTAAGTTTTTTTAAATATGAGCAAAGATCAAGAAAATGGAAAATTGATTCCCGAGGTTGAACTTTTTAAAAAAAGGCAAGAGATGGAGAAAGAAAAGGAAAAAAAGAAAGAAAAGGAATTGTATTGGGAATTAAAGAAAAAAATAATGGATCAGATAGATCGGAATGATATAAAAATTTTAAAAGACTACGGCCCTTTTGCCATACCCGGAGTTCAATTATTTTCTGATTTGCGTTTTATTTTTAGAGGAGGTAAGTATGATCGCAAGATACATGAAAAATTAAATATGGATATGGTTGGTGTGCTGAATCGGATTAATGATGCAACAGATAGGAAGGAATATTCTATTTTGATGAGCAAAATTGAAGCTTTGATTTTAGATTTCAAAAGTGGTTTAGAGAAGAATCCAGCCATTGTTATTGATTTTGAAGAATTTGTGAAGGCACAGGGAGACCACAATGAAGATTCAGAATAAAAACCAATAGTATTAAATCTCATAGTAAAATATGAAGTCAAAATTAAAACAACTAAAAGAAGAAGCCTTGTTGGCTGTTAAATCAGTCAAGGACAAAGTACAACTTGAAGAATTGGAAAATAAATTACTTGGTCGCAAAAGCGGGGAGTTGACCGCAATTATGAAAGGCATTAAAGACATGGGTGGTGATGTAAAAAAAGCCGTTGGTCAATTAGCTAATGAAGTTAAATGCGTTGTTGAATCAGCTTTTGAAGAAAAAAAACAAGAATTGTCTATTTTGGAATGGGAGCAAGCTCTACAATTGGAAAAAGTTGATTTAACTCAGCCGTCTTTGATGATACGCGAGCGTGGACATATTCATCCAATGACCATTGTACATCAAGAGTTGGAAGACCTGTTTACTTCCATGGGTTTTATGGTTTTAGACGGTCCAGAGCTAGAAAGTGATTATTATAATTTTGAAGCTTTGAATATTGCAAAGCACCATCCGGCGCGTGATTCGCAAGATACTTTTTTTATCAAAGACCATAGCGAATGGGTAATGCGTACTCATACTTCGCCAGTGCAAGTACGAGCCATGCAAAAGTATGGCGCGCCTTTGCGTACTGTGGTTACTGGCCGTTGTTTTAGAAATGAAGCCACTGACGGTAGCCATGAACATACTTTTTACCAAATGGAAGGTCTTGTGGTGGATAAAAATATTTCCATAGCTCATTTGATAAGCGTAATGAAGACTTTGCTTCAAGGTGTATTAAGAAAAGAAGTGGAGATAAGATTAAGGCCAGGATATTTTCCTTTTGTAGAGCCTGGATTTGAATTGGATATGAAGTGTCTTGTTTGTGAAGGAAAAGGATGCAGTGCTTGCAAAAATTCTGGTTGGGTAGAAACTTTACCTTGCGGTTTAGTTCATCCTAAGGTAATTGAATATGGGGGACTTGATCCAAAAACATGGACCGGTTTTGCCTTTGGTTTAGGTTCAATGCGTTTGGCCATGCAAAAATATGGTATTGATGATATACGTTTGTTGCATGGCAGTGATTTAAGATTTTTAAAACAATTTTAGTATGTTAGTATCATTTAAATGGCTTAAACAATACGTAAAATTGCCTGACTCAATCACTCCGGAAGAGTTGTCTTTGAAATTGACCATGAGCACTGTGGAAGTGGAGGGTGTAAAAAAACAATCCCAAGACCTTGAAGGTATTGTGATTGGGCAAGTAAAGAAAATTGAAGCTCATCCAGATGCTGACAAATTAAGAGTTTGTTCAGTTGATGATGGTAATGGTGTTGTGCAAGTGGTATGTGGCGGTTCCAATGTCAGCCAAGGTATGAAGGTGGCTTTTGCACCAATAGGCAGTTATATACGCTGGCATGGTCAAGGAGACCTTGTAGAATTAAAAAAAGTAAAAATTAGAGGAGTGGAATCAAAGGGTATGATTTGCTCTTCAACTGAAATTGGTTTGGGAGAAATATTTCCTTTAAAAAATGAATCTGAAATTTTAGATTTAAGCTGTTTAGATGAAAAACCGGGCACACTTTTGTCCACGGCCTTGGGCCTAGACGACGTGGTATTTGACATTGACAATAAATCAATGACTCATCGTCCGGATCTATGGGGTCATTATGGCTTGGCTCGTGAAGTGACCGCTCTGTATGGCAAAGAATTAAGTGAATATAATCCGCCAAAGATTAAAGAATATAAACAGAGAAAAATTAACGTGAAAGTTGATGACCATAAATTGTGTCCTCGCTATATGGCTGTTGCCATTGACGGGGTCAAAATTGAGTCATCTCCAGATTGGCTACAAAAACGTTTGTTGGCAGTTGGCTTGCGTCCGATTAATAATATTGTTGATGTAACTAACTATATACTGCTTGATCTTGGCCAGCCCATGCATGCTTTTGACGCTAGTCATATATTGGCTGATCAAATAATTGTACGTCGGGCTGAAGATGGAGAAAAATTTATCAGTTTAGATAACAAAGAATATAAATTAGATAGTCGTGATTTGGTAATTGCCGACAAAGAAAGAGTGGTGGCTTTGGCCGGAGTAATGGGGGGTGAGAATAGCGAAGTGAGTGATCAGACTAATACCATAATTTTTGAGTCAGCTAATTTTGATGCCACTACTGTGCGTCGTACTTCTACTCGCTTGGGCCTGCGCACAGATTCTTCAGCCAGGTTTGAAAAAAGTTTGGATCCAGATCAAGCCGAATTAGCTTTGCGCCGGGCTGTACAAATGACTTTGGAACTATGTCCAAGCGCCACAATTGCCAGTGGTGTGGTTGATGAGAAAAAGTCTAACCCGGCTCAATATTCCATTGAATTGTATTGGGATTTTCTTTGGAAAAAAATAGGGGTTGAATTGGATAAAAAGCAAGTGACCAAAATTTTATCAGGACTTGGCTTTGTAATTAAAGAAAATAAAGAAGGGCTGTTGGTGACTGTGCCAACTTGGCGTGCCACTAAAGATATTTCTATTGCCGAAGATTTAGTGGAAGAAGTGGCTAGAATTTATGGTTATGATAATATTGAACCAAGCATACCTTTGTTTCCAATAGAACCCCCAGAAATTAATCATTTGCGCAAATTGGAAAGACAAGTATTGGATATTTTAGTTAAAGACCTAGGTTATACTGAAGTTAGCAACCATTCTTTTGTAAGCGCTGGACAGATTAAAAAAGCTAGCGACGACGTTGATAAATATATTGAATTGGATAATCCAATTTCTAAAGAAAAACCATATTTAAGACGCAATTTATTATTTGGAATTTTAGAAAATGTTGTTAAAAATATTGAGTTTTATCCGGAGTTGAAATTGGTTGAAATTGGTAAAACTTTTTTAGCTGAAGCAGTCGGTGTCAAGGCCAGTAAAAATAGTGATGAATTGTTGCCTCGTCAAGATACTTGGCTGTCAGCAGTTTATGCCAACAAAAAAGATCAGAATCCATACTGGCAAACTCGTAGAGTCTTAGAAAGTTTATGTGGCCATCTTGGGCTTGATTTTAGTTTGAATATTGATTATAAGCTGGAGAATTGGAGGCATGCATCTCGTTTCGGAGGAGTAGTCATAAATGGAGTGGAAATGGGCTCTATATATGAAGCGCACCCATTGGCCATCCAAAAGTTCGGCCTTGAAGTCAGGGTGTCGGCTTTGGATATTAACTTGAATAAATTGGTGAACATAGTAGCTGAAGGCGCGGTTAAATACCAATCTCTGCCAGAGTATCCAGAAGTTGTCCGTGATCTGGCTATTATAGTGAAACGCGAGATTTCTCATGAAGAGATTTTGAAGACTATTTCCAGTGTTGATCCTATGTTGAAGATGATTCGGTTGTTTGATGTGTATGAGGGGAAAAATATTGGTGAAGGATATAAATCAATGGCCTATCATCTAACTTATGCTAGTGGCGAACGCACTTTGAGGTCTGAAGAAGTTGATATTATTCAAGATAAAGTGATGGGATATCTGAAAAAGAAATTAGATGCGCAAGTTAGGGAGTAAGATTTTAATTAAAAGAAAACGCCTAGATGAACTCTAGGCGTTTTTATTTTTTGTTATTTTTTTTTCTTGATTTTTTTTGTGCTTTTTTTCATGGCTTTGTTAATGGCGTCTTTTGCTTTAGCCACGGCCTGTTTGGCAGATTTTTCCAAAGCGTCAGCACCTTTATCAGTTGTTTTTTTGATTTTTTTTGATATAGTCCTTTTGACCAGGCCTTCAAATCCGCCAGTGAGCAAAGTCATTAGGCTTGACATCTGTTCAACTCTATCTCTTACATGATTAATTGCTTCTGACAAACTATGCAGTTTCATTCTGAATTCTTCGGCAATTTCATTCGTATTCCTTAAAATTTTAGTAACATAATAAAACATCCAGCACATAAATACTGTTACCCATAAAACACAAAAGGCGATTACCAGATATAAAACATCTTTGGAAGTTTCTAAAAACATAAAAATCCTATTTAAAATTTAAGTATTTATATTATACCACAAAATTTTTGTTATAACAAAATGATTGATTTTTATTGGGCGATAAGGTAAGATAAAGAACACTATAAAATTATGTCAAAATTTGTTCACCTTCATGTACATAGTCATTATTCGTTGCTGGATGGTTTGCCCAAAATCAATGATTTAGTATCCACGGCCAAGAGGCGAGGTTTTTCTGCCTTGGCTTTGACTGATCACGGCAATATGTATGGGGCCATTGAATTCTACAAAGCTTGTTTGAAAGAAAAGATTAAACCTATTATCGGTTCAGAAGTTTATATGGCTCCATGCAGTCGTTTTGATAAAGATAAAAATAAAAAATACTATCATCTTGTTTTGTTGGCGGAAAATTATACCGGCTATCGTAATTTGATGAAGTTAGTATCTATTGGACATCTGGAAGGTTTTTACTATAAGCCTCGCATAGATAAAGAAGTTCTACAAAAATATTCTGAAGGACTGATTGCCACATCAGCGTGCATGGCCGGCGAAGTTGCTCGAAATTTGATTAGGGAAGATAATTATGATAAAGCCAAACAAACGGCTTTGCAATATCAAGAGATTATGGGGAAAGGCAATTTTTTTCTGGAGATGATGGATTTGCCAGCTCTGTCCGGACAGACCGAGCTTAATAATCAGCTAATAAAAATATCCAAAGATACAGGAATTCCTTTGGTTGTCACTCGTGATTTGCATTATCTTGATTTAGCAGATGATGAAGCTCAAGATATTTTAACTTGTATTCGCGATGGCCGTACCATAGACGAGCCCAATCGTTTGAGTTCCATGGGAGTTGATTTTTCCATGGCCACAGGCGAAGAGATTGCCAGTCGATTTAAACATGTGCCCGAAGCTTTGGAAAATACTGTAAAAATAGCCGAGCGTGTCAATTTAGAATTAGAATTGAACAAATGGCATTTTCCGGCAATTGAACTTCCCGAAGGGAAAAATGAAAATCAGTATCTTAGAGATATGGTTTTTCAAAAGTTGCCGAAGTTAATGGATATTACAGATAAAGTAAAAGAGAGAGCTAACTATGAACTCGGTATCATTTCCAAAAAAGGCTATTCACCATACTTTGTTGCTGTTGCTGATTTTGTTAATTATGCCAGAGAAAATCGAATCGTTGAAACTACTCGTGGATCCGGAGCCGGCTCATTGGTTTCTTATGCTCTAGGCATTACCACGGTTAATCCTTTGGAGTTTAAGCTCCCATTTGAGCGTTTTCTTAATCCTTTTCGTCCGAGTCCGCCTGATATTGATACTGATTTTGCTGATGACCGGCGCGATGATATGATTGCCTATGTTAGTAATAAATACGGCGAAGACAAGGTGGCGCAAATAATAACTTTCGGTACTATGATGGCGCGTGGTTCGGTGCGAGACGTGGGCAGGGCTTTGGGTTATTCTTATTCTTTTTGCGACCAGGTGGCAAAATTAATTCCTTTTGGTGCACAAGGTTTTCAAATGACTATTGCCAAAGCGTTAGATCTGGAGCCTGAACTAAAAAAATTATACAAAGAAAATGAGCAGGTCAAGCGTCTATTGGATCTGGCGCAGAAAATTGAAGGATGCGCCAGGCATACTTCCATTCACGCGGCCGGGGTAGTTGTTTCGCCAACACCTTTAACTGATTTTACTCCGGTTCAGCACGAAACCGGCGGAGAAAAAATTACCACTCAGTATGAAATGCATTCGGTGGAAGCGGCCGGAGTATTGAAGTTTGATTTTTTAGGAATTCGTAATTTATCAATTTTGGGAAATGCTGTGGAAATTGTGGAAAAGACCACTGGTGATAGGATTGATATATACGATTTGCCTTTTGATGATCAAAAAACATACCAAATGCTGGCGCGCGGAGAGACCATGGGCGTGTTTCAGCTGTCTGGTTCTGGCATGACCCGCTATTTGAAAGAATTAAGACCGACTAGTATTTTTGACATCATGGCCATGGTGGCTTTATTCAGGCCCGGTCCCATGGAATCAATTCCAGAGTATATTCGTCGCAAGCAGAATCCGGAATTGGTGACTTATTTGGATGACCGCATGGAAGATTATCTTGATCAGTCATTGGGCTTAATAGTTTATCAAGATGATGTTTTATTAACAGCCATTAATTTGGCTGGTTATAATTGGGAAGAAGCTGACAAGTTTAGAAAAGCCATGGGCAAGAAAATTCCAGCGGAAATGGAAAAGCAAAAAATTAAGTTTTTTCAAGGATGTCGTGATCATGGCAAGTTGCCTGAAGAAAAAATTAAAATATTGTGGGAATTGATTGAGCCGTTTGCTGCATATGGTTTTAATAAATGTTTGGCAGGAGAAACTGAAATTTTAAATCCTGATACAGGAGAAATTAATAGGATAGAAGATTTATTTAACAAACAAAAAAGTTTTTGTGTTTCAAGTTTAGGTGAAAATAAAAAATTTAAATCACGCAAAGTTACTAAGATATACAATAATGGTCGTAAGAAAGTATATAAGCTAACAACTCGCAGTGGTAGATGTATAACAGCCACATCCAACCATCCTTTTTTAAAATTTGATGGCTGGGTCAATCTATCTGATTTAAAGACAGGTAGTTTAATAGCGGTACCACGTAAAATTGATTACATGCCTAGCAGAACTCTGCCGAAATTTAAACTAGCTACTCTAGGATATTTAATAGCTGAAGGTAATTTATGCCATCCGCATGGTGTGTATTTTTATTCTTCGAACAAAGATGAAATTAGTGATTTTATTAAGCTGGCCAAACAGTTTAATAATACTTCCTGTACCGTCAATCATTCTAAGAGCGCTATTTCAGTGTATGTCGGTAAAAAAGATCAAAAGGAAGAAAACAGCTTGATGCAGTGGATAAGAGAACTTGGTTTGCATGGAAAAAAGGCGATAGACAAAGAATTGCCTAATATAGTATTTCAACTTTCAAAAGAACAATTGGCTGTTTTAGTGGGTAAAATGTGGCAAGGTGATGGTTCTGTTCAAGATGATAAGCATGGTCAGATACATTATGCAACCAGTTCTAAGAAATTATCGTATCAGATGCAACATCTTTTGTTGCGTTTTGGAATTGTTAGTACTATACATACCAAAAAGTTTAAATATCGAGGTGTCATAAAAATTGGTTATTCTGTTAGGGTAAGTCGTTATAACAATATTGCACTATTTGCCAAGTATATCGGTTTAAATTTAATAGGTAAAAAAAGAGATTTATTAGAAGCTGTGGTTAGAAGAAACAATATATTAAATAATACCATAAGTGCTATTTCTCCTAGGGGGACGAAAGATATAGTACCAGTAGATATATTGCCGATAGTGCGCCAGGTGATGAAGAAAAAAGATATTAGTGTTAAACAAATTGTTAAAGAAACTGGTTTAGCAGAGAGACTATTTTATTTAGACAAAAGACGTAAGGGTTATTTACGGGAGACAGTTAAAAAAGTCGGTGAGTATTTGAGATCATACAAAATATTAGACTATGCCTGTTCAGATATATATTGGGATGAGGTGGTTAGTGTAGATTATAAAGGCATAGAACAGACCTATGACTTGACTGTTCCGGGTGAGCATAATTATATAGCTAGCAATCTGATTGTACACAATTCGCACGCAGCATCATATGGCGTAGTCGCTTACCAGACTGCATATATGAAAGCCAATTATCCGATTCAATATATGACAGCTGCCCTGATAGCAGAAAGCGGGGATTCTGATAAAGTGCCACAAATTATTTATGAATGTGAGCGCATGGGCGTTAAGGTAAAGCCACCTGATGTAAATGAGAGTTTTAAAAATTTTGCCATGATTACTCCAGAGGATGGACAAATGGCCCATATTAGGTTTGGATTGAATGCCATTAAAAATGTTGGCGGGCATATTGCTGATGTTATTTATCGCCAGAGAAAGGAAAACGGCCGTTATAATGGTCTAGAAGATTTTTTACAGCGCATCCAGGACAAAGATTTAAATAAAAAATCATTGGAAAGTTTAATAAAATGTGGCGCCATGGATAGTTTCGGCATGGATCGTGGAGTTCTGCTTTACAATATTGAAAATATTTTGAATTTTATTAGGCAGTTGAATGATCAAAGAAATTCTCAACAAGATTCTTTATTTGCCGGCACGGCCATTGATATGCAGAATCAAGTGCGGTTGGACTCGGCTGAACTGGCTACCGAAGATCAAAAATTATTATGGGAGAAGGAATTACTAGGTCTGTATGTGACGTCACATCCTTTTAAATATTTTCAAAATGCTATGGAAGGCAAAATAATTCCATTGAAAGATCTGGATTCACAAGCACGCAAAACTTGGGTAGTAGTGGCTGGGGTAATAGATAGTGCCAAAAAGAAAATCACGCGCAGTGGAAAGCCAATGATGTTTGTCACCATCCAAGACACCACCGATAATTTAGAATTATTGGTTTTCCCTCGTACTTATGAAATCACTAAAGAAGTATGGGAAGAAGGGAAAATAGCTTGTGTTATAGGCAAGACGTCAGAAGAAGAAGGAGATGATAAATTATTCGTGGAAAAAGCTTTTCAATTAGATAAAGATAATCTTGCCGGCTTGATGCAACAAATTGGCATGGGCCAGCAGGCGACACATGTGCTTCAAGATAATAATAATCGGGAACATGGACTTGAAATAGTGCTTAGCAAACAACAAATCAGGCATGTTGGAGATGAAATGAAAGAAATAATGAGAGCATATCCTGGGCAAGTACAAATTTATTTAAAAGTAGAAGGTAAAAAAATAAAGACATCGTTTAAAGTCGAGGTCAGTGATGATTTGATTAGAAAATTAAAAGATCTGGTTGAAGAAGAGAATATTATACAACATCATTAATGCTTTTTATAGATTCATTTGAGTGTATTCTCTTAATGCATTCGGCAAAAGCGGAAGTGACTGAAATCACCTCTTTGTTTTTTATGATTTTATCTTCAGAAGGAATCGTGTCAGTTACTACGATCCGGCTTAAAAGAGAATTATTTATTTCTTGTACGGCATTGTTTGATAAAATTGCATGAGTGACGCAGGCATCCACTGAAATCGCTCCGGCTTTGTTTAATAGGAATTCAGCATCCCTGATAAGCGTGCGTCCGCTGGCTACTTCATCATCGATTAACAAGGCTTTTTTATTTTTTACATCACCGATTACTCCTTTAACACGCGCTTGGTCATCATTTGAGTCTCTCCGTTTGTCCATAATAGCCATTGGCAGGTTTAGTCCATCAGCGTAAAGTTTGATGGTTTTAGCTGCGCCTGAATCAGCAGCTACTAGCATATAATTTGATAGATCCCAATTATCTTTCAGATATTTTATTAATGTAGGCCCTCCAAGAAGTTGATCACAGGGGATTGAGAAAAATCCTTGCAATTGTGGTGAATGCATTTCCATTATCAAGGCTCGATCAGCGCCGGCGGTTTCAATCAGATCGGCCATTAATCTTGCAGTTATGCAAATACGCGGCTGATCTTTTTTATCAGAACGAACATAAGGAAAATAGGGCATAACGGCTGTTATCCTTTGAGCAGAAGCATCTCGTAATGTGCGAATCAACATTAATAACTCGGTTAAGTGGACATCAACAGGCGTATAGCTCGTTTGAATTACAAAAACATCCTGCCCTCTGACTGCTTCATCTATGGTAATGAAGCGATTATCATTGCTAAAAGTAAAGCTTTGTGATTTACCAAGCTCCACGCCCAAGTGTTGGCATATTTTTTGCGCAAATTGTGGATGACTGGATCCTGAAAATATTTTCATATGATTTTTGATTAAAAATGGCTATATTATTATATTAGAGATTATAGTATAATTGTATAAATAGGTAAAGCGCTTGTTTATGGCTAGTAATAAAAAATACATTGGCTTGGTCATTCTTTTGTTTTTAATAACGCGTGTTTTTATTTTGGCATGCCCGTCCAAAAGCTCTGCAGGTGATATGAAAATATACTATATGCATGCCAAGAAATTTGCCCAAGAGGATCTGTATGGTTTTTATGAACAAACTGAATTTGAATATCCTCCGTTGGCCATGCTGGTGATTTATCCGCCCTACAAGCTAGCTAATGCATTTAGATCTGTCAGCATATTTAAAGAAACTAATAGGATAGTTCTTTATACTTATGCATTTAAAACATTGAATTTTTTCTTAGATATTATTAGTTTTGTACTGTTCTTTTTTATTCTGAATAGCATTATTAAAAATAAAAGAAGATTTTTATTCGGCTTGCTTTGGTACGTAGTAGGCTTCATTTTTCTGCGAGATTTATTATATGTACGCTTGGATATGGCAATGGTATTTTTGCTGTTGCTCTGTTTGTGGTTCTTGTTTGTTAAGAAAACTTATATGTGCTCGTTTTTTGTATTGGCTGTTGCCATAAATTACAAGTTGGTGCCCATAGCCTTGGCTCCGGTTTTTGTTTTAATTACTTTGCCAATCAGCTTATTTAATATTAAAATTTTGAAAAAAAAGCTAAGGCTTTTTATTAGTGCTGTATTATCTCGTTCCTTGGCTATTTTTTTGATGAGCTTATTAGTGCTTTTGCCATTTTTACTAACAGTAAAATCGCAAACATTTAATTTTTTACAGCATCATAGTGGGCGTGGCTTGCAGTTGGAATCTATTTACGGTATATATAATTTAATAGCTTCTTTTTTTGGCCAGCCTTGGCAGGTGGCCATGTCTCGCACTTCTTATGATTTTACTTCGGATGTTTCCGGTAAGTTAGCAGATGTTTCCATATTGGTTTTATCATTGGTTTTGGTAATATCTTATGCTGTGATTGTTTTGCATATGGCCAAGAGCGTGGGCAAGAAAAAAGACCGTGAATTAGGCCTATTTGTACATGAATTTCCCGCAACCAGCATATTATATATTTTATTTGTTTTAAGCCTGTCCATTGCTTTTAGCAAGGTTTTTTCGCCGCAATATCTTCTTTGGTTAATTCCATTGATGCCACTGGCATTAAAAGAAAGTAAGACAGACTATCTGATCATGTATTTATTTGTAATGATTCTATTATTATCGATGTTAATTTGGCCGGGTTTGTATAAAGAAGTGGAAAACGGAACGATCTTGGGAAGATCATTATTACTGGTGCGAAATTTAAACTTTTTGCTTTTTGTGTTTTTATTGGCCAATAAATTGACGGCTCGGACTAAACGGCCAGT
The DNA here is from genome assembly GCA_043810165.1 of bacterium. Taxonomy (GTDB): domain Bacteria; phylum Patescibacteriota; class Patescibacteriia; order Magasanikbacterales; family GWA2-37-8; genus CAYHSR01. Next base: position 1,964 of record JBDROJ010000019.1, on the reverse strand, counting down.
CGCCAATTTGGATCAGCCTGAATTTTTGGCCAAGTTGTGAAGTCATTATTTTTAGCATGGTAGTAGCCGGCGATCGCGATCATGGCCGAATTATCCATGCAGTAATTTATTTCCGGAGCTAAAAAAATGCCACCGGTTTTTTTATTGATTTCTTTTTGTAAACTGTTTCTTAATTTTTTATTGGCTGATACTCCGCCAGCAAGGATTATTGTTTTTGGTTGGTATTCTTCAACTGCCTGCAAAGTTTTGTTAGTTAGAACATCAACGACTGCTTGCTCAAAACTGGCGCAGAAGTCGTTTATACTATATTTTGTATGATCTTTGATCCAATACATAGCCGAGGTTTTTAATCCTGAAAAGCTAAAATTAAAATCATGGCTGTTTAACATTGGACGCGGTAGTTCAATGGCTTGAGGATTTCCTAGTTCGGCTAGTCTGGAAATTCGTGGCCCGCCTGGATAGGGGAGTTTTAATAACTTGGCTACCTTATCAAAACATTCGCCAGAAGCATCGTCTCTGGTGGCGCCCAGTAATTGATAGTGGCCGTGATCAGATATTAAAACCAATTCAGTATGGCCTCCACTGGCAATTAAAGCTACGGCAGGAAGTTCTAAATTTTTTGATTGGTTAATTAAGACGGAATAAATATGCCCTTCAATATGATTTATTGCCACTAAAGGTATATTCCAAATATATGATAGGGCACGGGCTGTTTCCACTCCAACCATCAATCCGGTGATTAACCCCGGGCCGGCAGTTACCGCAATAACATCGGGTTTGGGTTGATTCTCTAATACTTTTTCAACTAGTGGCGTTATTTTTTCCGCGTGAGCTCTGCCAGCCAATTCTGGCACCACTCCACCGTATTTTTTATGGATATCTATTTGTGAAACAGTTTTTTCTGACACAATAAAACAGCCTTGTTCAGAGCAATCCAACAAGGCCGCAGATGTGTCATCGCATGAACTTTCAATTCCTAAAATTTTCATATAGTAGTTATGCTTCGCACGCCGAAGCTTTAACCAAGGCGTGTCAGGGGGGAGAATTGAACTCCCGACCTTAGGGTTATGAATCCTACGCTCTAACCAACTGAGCTACCCTGACATTGTTTTTGGTGTGGTGGTGAAAATCCTACGATCTAACCAATTAAGCTACCTTGACGTATAATTTTATTATTTTGTAAAAATGCATTTGATATTTGCTCATATTGTATAGCAAAATTGCAGTTAAGTCAATATTTACCCTCATTGGTCTGACCCTTGACAATGTTATGGTTTGTGTATAGTATTACCGCATAAATCATTTTTAATTTTTTGGCTATATGGCAAGAATTTTAATTTTATTTGGAATCGTCTTGGTATTTGTATTATTTGTTGTTTTTGCAATTAAGAGCGCAACTGAAACCATAGCGCAAAAAAACAGCGATTTACTGCTTCAAGTTGAAAGCACAGATATTGAGAATTAAATAATTCCGGAGTATGAATAAAATTAAAAATAGTCGTATAATAACGACTATTTTTAATTTTATTCATATTGGCCAATCGATTGGCCAATTCGGGTCTGTAGAACACTCCGGTCTAGAACCTGTCGGACAGGGGTGTTTTAAGGGGTTTTGGAAGATTAGAGTGAGTGTCTCATTACCCCTCTCGGTCGGGGTGTTTCAGGACATGCATTTCAGCCACTATGGGCTTATTATAGCAAAAATATGGGTAATGTCAATAATGTAGCTAAAATGAGACAAGACAAATGAGACAGTATAAAAGGTAATTTTTGAGTGTTTCATTTTTTATTTTTTAATCAATAAATTGTATGATTATCCACAATTAATATATCAAATACGTGGATTAGTCAACTTCTTAAATACTTCTTTAATGCCAGTGCGGCCACGCGTAATTCTTCTGTTGGCGCACCAAAAGACGCTCGTACATATCCTTCCACGCCAAATGCGCTTCCTGGCACAACGG
>JBDROJ010000018.1:0-2504 GCA_043810165.1 bacterium | reverse complement strand
GGAAAACAAAGAAGAAGGGTTTTTATTTTATGGGGGCAAATACCGGAGTTTTTACTTGGTTTTTTAGAGATTTTGGCATAGGGGAATTATATGAATTAAATGATCCTGGGTTTTTTCCGTTTGGTGGGAAATATGTTCATGCTCCAGCGGTAGCACAGATAGCAATGGGAAAACCGCTAAATAAATTGGGGCATCTTTTTGATATTAAAAAAGTTGTTAAGCTTGATATTACCGAAGGAACTATCGTGCATATTGATAATTTTGGGTTAATGAAATTTGTTGGTGAATTAACAGGATTAAACGAAGGAGATAAATTGAATGTTGATGTTAACGGAAAAACACTAAAGGTAGTTTATGCTAAAAGAATGATGAGCCGAGAAACTGGAGAATGGGTAATTTATCCTGGAAGCTCTTTTGGTTTACCGGAATTGGGCAAAGTGCGAGAAAATGGAGCAAAAGAATTAAACGCAAAAATTGGAGATATAATTACTTTCAAAAAGATTTAAGCGGATTTAAAACTATCTAAAAAAAAGCCCCTCAAGATTTTTCATCCAAAGGGGCTGTGTGTTTGGCTATGTACAAGGTTTTCGGATTCTAACGGCAAAAGTATCGCCGTTATTTGTTGGCCGGAAACTTTGCGAAAGAGCTGGAAATGTCGTTTGTTGTTGATTCCAGCCAAATAGACACCCGGCAATTGGTGTAGCAGGTAACAATTCCAGGTAAAGTGGACAATATCTAATGTTTTTATAAACATTGGATTTCTCAAATGAAACGGTAATACGGAAAGAAATTCCTCGGTGGTTATTGCAGAGAGCTTCTCAGTAAAACTTTGAGGAATACCTATTGGGGCAACTTCACTACTGAGCAGTACTTGACTGTCGGAAAAATCTTTTTGGAAAAACGCTCTGTATGCGCCAACAGCCTTTTGCGCCATCGATGTATCCCAGCCATTTTTTAATACCGTCAGGGTGTCTTCTAACCACACTACAAATTGCAATTTGCATGGTGGTTTGCAAAGGATCTTCGCCACATTAACATACTGCTTTAGATATTCCTTGGGTTTAATCCCTACGAATGTCGAGAAGCAGATAGGCATACTGGTCGAGATTTTTGTGGGACCAATTATGTCAACAATCTTCCCTCGTTGTCTAAGCTCCTGAATTTTTCCTGAGAAATCGATTTTGTCACTGGGTTGTTGTACAAGAAACCTTTCCTCCGTAACCCTGTTTGAACTTAAATCGAGTCGTTCAAGAATTGTTGGGAATGACAGATTATTGAAATCTGTCATTCCCATATCAGCCATAACCACATTTAGACGCCGGTAAGTTAGTTTTGCGAAGTCGATGACTTGCATTTTATCTCCCTCCTTTTGAAGCTCCAAGTTTTGGGAAAGAGATTTTCATCGCCTCACGAACTTCCGTCAATGTCTCACCAGCAACCATTCTGGCTTGTTTGGTGCCAGTAGAAAGAATATCCCACACGAGATCTGGTTGCGAGACATAGTGTCGTCGTCGCTCGCGAATTTCTGCAAGATGTTCGTTGAGTTTTCGAGCAAGTTGCGCCTTACACTCTTTGCACCCCCTAACTGCTGTTTCGCATTCTTGGCGAACTATCGGTGTATCAGTTGGGGCGAAGATGGACCAGTACTTGAACACAAAACATTCATTTGGGTGACCCGGGTCTTTGCGATAAGCCCGTTTGCAATCCGTCACCATGTTAAGAATGCGACGCTCTGTTTTTTCTGACGAATGGGCAAATGCCACATAGTTATCAAGGCTTTTACTCATTTTATTCGTTCCATCTGTGCCGACAAGAATTGGTACCTCTCCAACCAGTGGTTCGGGAAGTACAAATATTTCCTTACCGAAAACCTGATTGAAGGATCGAACAATTTCCCGTGTCTGCTCAATGTGAGGCAGTTGATCTTGGCCGACTGGTATCAGATCGGCTTTAAATGCGAGGATGTCCGCGGCCTGCGAAATTGGATACCCAAGGAATCCATAAATGATGCTTGTGGCTCCATAGGTTTTCGCCTCGTCTTTGACAGTTGGATTACGCTGAAGGCGTGCAAGCGTGACCAAAAACGAGAAATACATTGCTAGTTCAGCAAGTTCTGGTACTTGCGACTGCACGAAGAAGGTGTTTTCTGGTTTGAGGCCAACACCGAGATAGTCGCACATTACTTCAAAAACATTACTCTCGATAGAGTCATAATTTTTGAGGTGATCAGTAAAAACTTGGAGGTCAGCAATAATGAAGAAACAATCGTATTCATCTTGGAGACGAACACGATTCTTCAATGTACCGACATAGTGTCCAAGATGTAGCTGACCCGTTGGTCTGTCACCTGTTAAGATTCGCTTCTTGTTTTGCATGGCGATCCTCCTTTTCAAAGAACTTTTTAAACTTTAATCCTTAATCTTACTATACTAAAAGTATTAAAATGTAAAGGCCAAAAACTTGACATTGTCTGAAATAAGTACTAGGGTGAAAGAGTATTTTAA
>JBDROJ010000017.1:0-7634 GCA_043810165.1 bacterium | reverse complement strand
TTTTCATACACAAAAAATAACAAAAGTTTGCATAACATACAAGATATTGCCACTATGTAAGTACAAAGTTTAGATAAAAACGAGTTGTACGAAATAATGAAAAATTCTTTTGCCCTATCGGGCAAATTTAATCGGGGCAATTTTTATTCATTTTTAACGCATATGAAAGGCATAAAAAAATATACACACAAGGAAAGAGAAGCGGTTCTTCATGAAATGGTTCCGCTTATCAAACAAAGATTCGGAAAAAATCTTTTGGCTATAGCGGCTCGTGGATCTTTTGCTCGAAACACAGATCAACCATATTCCGATCTAGAGCTTTTTGCTTTTCTCAAAGAAATGCCACGCGGTCAGAAAAAACTTCCTTACGCAAAAATTCATAAAATGCGAGACGGCTTGTCGGTTGAGCTCATCTTAATTACTGAAAAAACATATATAGATGAAGTAAAGGAGGTTAATGGCTCTTGGTTTGGTCAAGGCTCAGAAAAACTTTTGGCTGTCTACAATAAGCCTTTCGTTGATAAATTAAATAAATATAAAGCAAAGGATGTTAGAAATAAGACCTTAAATGAAGCTTTTGCTTTGTGGCCAAGTATTTTTTTCTCAAGCTCAATGGTTTTGGATATTGCTAAGAAAAAGGATCACGAAAAAATTGCTATTGCACTGCATGGCATGTTTGAGAACATGCTGAACTTTTTGGCTTTTATCAATCAAACTCCTTATACAAGCGGTTCGAAAAAAATACTTGAGTCCAAGAAGTTTAAAATCAAGCCAAAAGATTTTTCAGAGCTGACAACCCTTATCGTCAACGGGAATTTTCAAAAATACCTTGAGATAAAAAAACTTGTATCAAGTGTAACTCAAGACATGAAAAAGTATCTTGAAAAAGCGGGCTATGAGCCGAGCGAAGAACTGTCCAGCAAAAAACGCCCTAACAAATTTAAAATAATTAATAAGGAAAAACGATATGAGCAAGCAGTCGCCACTTGGCAAAAGGTGCAAGAATCCACGACCAAAACCTTGAACGCCGCCGAAATAAAAAATGCGTACGGCATGGTAACCGTTATTAATGATATGTTTTTTCAGTACCTTAAGATTTTGTCCTGCTTAAACGCAAAAACTCTCAAATTTTCGAAAATCATAACCGACGCAAAAAAACTCAAATATAAACCCGCAGGATTTTCCAAGTTAATAAAAATCGTTGAGAATGGAGAATATGGGCAGTTCGCTAAAATTAAAAAAGTTGTCATGAGCGTTTTTGCGGAATTAGAAGACAGGCTTGAAGGACTGGGGTATAAATTGTACCAAAACAATGTTGATCCAAATAGAAATGAATTTTAAACCACTTTTAACAACAACTAATTTACTAATTAATTCATATCAGCATAAAGACTATGGAAAACATCATCAAGGAGGGGTTAACACCAATCGGTGTACAAGAAAACGGAGACACTTTTGGCCTTTCTCCAAATGAGCGTCCTGGAATTTTGCATTTGTTTGGAAATCCCGGTCAAGGTAAGGCCGTAACGCTTCAGGATATCGTGATATCAGACATCCACAATAGTCGAGGTGGCATGTTCATTGATCCTGATGGAAGTCTTATGAAAGAGATCCAAGATTACATTCCAGCGGACAAAGTACATAAAGTGGCTACATTTGAAGCAGTAGCCGGAACACTCAATGAAAACGTCGCAAAATTCCAGCAAGAAATCCACTTTGAGGAAATGAAAAATGACGGCCAAAAGTTTCTTCTCTGCAAACTCGATTACAAGTCTTTGGACCAAGATGTAGCAAGAGCGCTTGGTACCTATTTAGTAAAACAGTTTTTACAAGTCGTCGGTGGCGAGAATCGTTTGCTTGGACTAGATGAAGCTCATAACTTCATCGATAAAGAAGTGCTTGAACAAATCGTACAAAGTAAAGAAAAAGGCGTGTCTTGCATTCTGTCAGATCAGACATCTGACCACTACTCCACAAATATTCTCGAACACACACTTGAAGCCGCGAACCATGTACTTTGCTACCTCGTTGACAGCGCAACGGCTAAGCTAATCAATAAGTATCACCCTGAAATGAATCCGGGCGAACTCATATCACTAGAAAAGTATAGCTTTGTAGCAAAAGTGAATGCAAAAACTGCTTCACCTACCATCATAAAATTAAAAGGAGTTTTTCCTATTCCTTATCCCAAAAAGTAGCGCTAAATAAACTTGAAAAGTTGAATATGAACTTTATCAAGTCAGAGTTAACCCTAATAAAATGAATAAAAATTGCCCCGATTAAATTATTTGCTATCGCGAATTAAGAATTTTTCATTACATCGTACAACAGCGTGTATGAGGCTACGGCTTTTTACAAAAGCCTCCGCCCAAATTGCTTCGCAACTTCTCATACACGCAAACGTTATGTGTAATAATAATACATTCTTGCGCCGCTATCGCGGCGATGAAATCAGGGCAATTTTATTTTTCTTCTCTTAATATTATGAGTGAGCGACCAACAAACCCAAACCTACCAAAGCCTGAGATACCTAAACAGGAAGTTGAACTGTCTCCTGAGGTTATCGAAATGGTAATGGAAAAAGTCGAAGATATATATACTCCGGGTACTGCATTTCATGTGCTCAACGCGTTGCAAAAATGGCATGGTGAAAAAGGCAATGTCACCGACATAGAGACAATCGATGATGTGCTTCGTGATGGAGTGTTAGGTAAAATACCTGAACGCGGAGAAGAACCCTTGTCTCGTCACAGAGGTGCTTTTGTTGAAGATATAAAAAGCGGTAAGATGCCGCGTGTATGGTTTGATATAGTTGGTCGCAGTGCGAGGTATAATTTACCACACGATTCTATTTGGATGCAGGGAGGGGTTGTTTCTGTTGCAATAATTTTTGATCTCTCTAAATTTTCTGACGGTATAGGGCAAGAGGAGGACTACAGACAAAAATTGGAAGAATTGAAAAAAAGAGGATCTACAGATCCGGAGGCGGATTACAGAAAAGAACACGAAAAAATCGGCACATTTTTCAGTTCAAGTGCTTATAGACCTTTAGATCACAACCTTTTTAACACAAAAGGATTTACAATGAGTAATGAGGGTAGTGGCTTTACATTGTTTGGCAGGGTATCCCCGCGCCATTTTAGAGGAATCATTTTAAGACTTCGCAAACAAGGTCAGAAAGAACTCAAAGTAGAAGACGACCAAACGAGAATTCAAGGCGAGGTAGATAAAATCGTATCAAAGCAACTCAAGACCTACAAAAACAAGCCAGAAATGTTGCTACCAATATACGATTCGCGAGGTCATCTTCTATGGCCAAAACAAGTAGATTATAAAGAATTGTATAAGGAAGAAGAAAAATAAAATTGCCCTGATTTCATATCCCTTCCTTCGGTCGGGATTAAGAATGTATTATTACAACACATAACACTGGCTATGCGGTTCGGTCTCTTTCGAGAGACCTCACCCACATTTGCCTTCGCTTCGCTACGGCAAACATCGCATAGCCAGGAACGTTAGTCAAAATCGCTTCGCTTGCGTAATTTGCTTTCTCCGTTTCACTCCGAAAGCAAACTCCGCATTTTGACTAACGTCCGCGCCTAACGTCGCTGTTAGCCTCGTCGCTCGCAAGCTCGCGACTTCGTCTAACAGCGCCTATCCAAAATTTTTCTCGAAAACCCTTCGGGATTTTCTTGAAAAACTTCGGATCAGGCGCGGACGTTGTCCGAAATAAATTTTTTATTTAAATAAAATAATAAAAAACGGGTGATGACCCGTTTGGTTGAAATTGCCGAGATCGATTGTAAATAGTGTTGGAGAAACGAGCAGTTTTTACTCGATCTGGTCAGCGAATAGCTGACGAATTTCCGGCGGGCACTCGACTGGCTCCCAGCTCGGGTTGCATATACCTTGATCAAATTTCAGATGATCGTACTCGAATTCTCCTGGCTTCTTACAGTAGCCGAGATGTGTTTGCAGATCAAAGAACTTTAGATCTTCGACAGTCATACATTCTGCCCGGGCGATGGCTTCGACGATATGCTCCGCGACATTGATAGTCGAAGTGGTTTTGGTGACACCGGTGAAAGTACAACGGTCAGCGATGATAACATACAACACTTCACCGACCGCTCGGCCAAATCCTCGATAACGGAGACGCTTGATTTCTGACATGACCCTCTCCTTGGTTCAAGGCGACTCATCACTATAGTTGAAGTATCTTTTTTGTCAATCAGCCAAAGATAATTTGAAGTATAATTACGCCAGTTATTATTGAATTGAGATAAATTTGACTGTTGTCCACAGCTTCGGCCATCCATCGTGTTTTAGAGTTGAATAGCTTTAGTTGGTGTGGTCGCGCGCGTTTGGTATCATGATTAGGTAATGACGTTTTTATATTATGGATACAGCTCCTGGTTCAGGTAATGAACTCACCGAGAAACAACTCAAGCTCGGTTACTGGTGGATAACCAATAAGCTTTTGGTTAAAAAGATTTTAACCATGCTTTTAGGTGCAGTTGGTTTTTCGTTATTGGCTTACGGTGCCTGGGGTTTTGCTGATTGGTTTATTGGTTCTGGTGTAAGTGAACGAGCCGGAACCGCACTTTTAACTGAAAACCTGACAGATTACACTTTTTTTCGTGAGTCGAATCAACCTAAGCCCATGGTAACGCAGTCGCCATTAGTTTTATCATCGGGAGAGGGGAGATATGATTTGGTCGCCAAGATTAGCAATCCAAATCATCGTTGGTGGGTCGAATTTAGTTATAAATTTTCTGGAGCAGATTCGTCCGATCAGATTTATACCGAATATCTTCTCCCAACCGACACTCGTTACATTTATGTTTTAGGGGTGAAGACAGAACGGAAACCAATCCCCGCATTGGAGATTATGGATGTTCACTGGCATCGAGTTGACGGTCATTTTGTTCAACCAGATTATCTGACCTGGGCCACTGAGCGGTTGGATTTTACTATTGAAAATCCAAAGTATAACCCTCCTGACCCCAATTCACCGATCCCAGTTAGTCGAGCCAGTTTCCGGGTTATTAATGGAACCGCCTACAGTTATGTTGCCGCACCATTTTTTGTGGCGTTGTATAGCGGGAGCAGATTGGTGGGCGTGAATCGTGTTGTGGCCACACGATTTTTGGCTGGTAGCACACGAGATATCGAAGCTAGCTGGTTTACTGATTTACCAAGCGTAACGCGAGTTGAGGTACTGCCAGAACTGAATATTTTTGACAATAAAATATATTTGAAACCTGGGGAGTAAGAAAGTAATTACTGATAGATAAAATGTCAGCTGGTTTTGAGATTAAAACTAACTGACATTTTTTATACTTGTCCAGGATTGGTACGAGTGATACAAGATAGTTAGGTAAATATTTTACCGCCGCTTTATAAAGCGACTTTTGCCGAAGCCTCTAAAATTATTTGCTTATGGAAAGACAAGAAATATCAACTGCTTGTGACGGTTCGTCGGAACAACCTGAAGCCAGAGATTGGGAGCAGGGTGGTATCCGACTTGATGAGTTGATTGAATTAAAAGACTCCAAGATTGATAAAAAAGCATTTGACTTGCTTAAGTTGATGCTTAAACAGCATAAAGAGCTGGCTCACATTGAGGTTGTTTTAGTTTCTCCAGAAGAAACTCCAGATACCGGAGGTTTTTTCAATCGGATACAAGTTAATGAGCAAAACTTTATTCCTACTATATTTATAGTTCTTGAAGATCAAGAGCACTTGCAAAGACTAAAAGATACCCGCCGTTCTTCCGCGCAAAGAGTGGCTCAACTACTCAACATAGATTTTTCACAGCTTAGCCCTAGTTTGCTAAGACAATTTATTATTGCGCACGAAATTGATCACGCCAGGGATTATGTGAGAAATTATGAAACCAATTCTGAATATCAAGGTGCTGATGCGGCCGAAGAATGGGAGGTTCACTACGAAGCGAATTTATCAACCATGCCCGCCCCGGGGTTTGATCCAGTTAGTTTGCAAGAGGAAGTTTCTAAATTTAAGAGTTTGAAAGATTTTCTAGCAGCCTATCCAGATGTAGCAAAAAAAATTGAGACCAGCGGCATAGAAACAATCCAAGATCTTTTTGATGCGCAAGAAGTCGCATATCGAACTTCGCCCTATGAGAGCCAGGCTGACAATTTCGCTGCGGATTTTTTACGAGGTAACGCCAAAACATTAGATATTTCTGAACTGATAAGTGACGAAGGGTATGATAAAGCAGCTTAAAAGGCGAATTTATGTCGAGAACCGCCACCTATGACGTTGTAAAATATGATTGGTTGTTATTGGTCGCGATTATTTTGCTGGCTGTTTTTGGTTTGTCTGCACTTTACAGCACATCTTTGGCTGGGGTGGTGGGTTTGCCCGGCGCGACCGCAACTGAGCCCAACTTCGCCATTTTTTGGAAACAGTTTTGGTTTGTGGTAGTCGGTTTATTGCTGGCTTTAGTTTTGCCGTCCTTTGATTATCGTGTTTTGGCCGGGGTAGCGCGAGTATTAATGGTGTTTTCCGTTATTTTATTAGTGGCAGTTTTGCTTTTTGGCACGACGATTCGCGGTACAACTGGTTGGTTTGGTATCGCTGGTTTTGGTATTCAGCCGGTTGAATTGGTCAAATTATTCCTCATTGTTTTTTTGGCTAAATATTTCAATGACTACGCTGGCAAGGAACGCGGCTTAAAGCATGTGCTGGTTTCCGCTCTAGTTACTGCACCGGTCGTCGGTTTAGTAATGTTGCAACCAGATTTTGGCTCGGCGTTGTTATTAATGATAATTTGGGGTTCACTGGCGCTGGTCTCTGGTATACGACGAACTCATTTAATTATTATGGTGTTGGCTTTGGCGGTAGCCGCAGTATTTACCTGGTTGGTGGTTTTGCAGCCCTACCAAAAAGGTCGCGTCACTTCTTTTCTTGATCCGGAGAGTGATCCACTAGGCCGAGGCTACAACGTTACCCAATCTATTATTGCTATCGGTTCTGGTGGGCTGACAGGAAAAGGCCTGGGTTATGGTTCACAGAGTCAATTGCGGTTTTTGCCAGAAAGACAAACTGATTTTATTTTTGCGGTTATCGCTGAAGAGCTTGGTTTTTTTGGAGTGTTGTTTCTGTGTGGTTTGTTTGCTGTGGTGTTTTGGCGCGGGTATAGATTAGTGCGTGAATCTCGCGATGATTTCACGTTATATTTAACGCTGGGGATCACCATTTCTATTGCCGTAGAAGTGTTTGTAAATCTGGGAGGCAATTTGCGTTTGATCCCGGTAACCGGTGTTACTCTTCCGTTTGTTAGTTATGGTGGCAGTTCGTTGTTGGTTAAATTTGCGATGATCGGAGTTTTGCAGTCAGTAGCCATGAAAGGTCGACTACCCTCGAGCGGACCTTAAAAGATAATCAGTGGAATGGCGGTGGAAAACCATGAATAAAAGAAGCGATCCAGCTTCTTTTTGTTAACTACTGACTCCAAATATCAATTTTTATGAGCTATGCATGATTTCGTGTTGGTAAAACAGCTTAATTTTGTCTTAATGTAGCGGTAAGTTAGGAATCATTAAGAAGGATGAGTATTAATTACACAAAAAAAGAGGTGCACAAAGTGTCAAAAATCCATGGTT
>JBDROJ010000016.1:0-17009 GCA_043810165.1 bacterium | reverse complement strand
TCTCTGTCATTGCGAGAGGTCGTTCTGTCATTGCGAGCGTAAGCGAAGCAATCTCGTTTCTACAGAACCGACGGGATTGCTTCGTCGCTCCGCTCCTCGCAATGACAAAGAACCGCTCGCAATGACAGGCGTGCCTCGTTCTCAATAATAACTAACAAACATAAAATCCCGCTAATAACGGGATTTTATGTTTTCCTTAATAGACAATGTTTTATTCATTAAGGGAATTGCCGTAGAACTTACGGCAAGAAGTTGCTCGGTGATCGCGTTTTTTTGACACGGTCAGAGCTTTGTGCAAGTGACATTGGCATGGTCATTGCAGGAGGAGGAGGAGAAACCTTGTGAGCAGTATGCTCCTAGTGCACCGTTGCCATCGCATGGAAACCAACATGCTTTTCCATCGTTGGCGAACGTGCCATCGGGTGAGCATTTTTTTGTACCACCAGGACCAGGTATAGTACAAATCCACTCGCCTCCTTTTGGGCAGGATATTGCCGGTTTTGAATCCGGCGGTGGGGTGACGTCGGCTTTGGAGCCTCCATCAAGAATCGGGGGGCATGGCGCTTGCACGCAGATCGGCGGTTTGAGACCGCCATCAGTCTTCCCGGGATCCGGGATGTCGTCACCACAGGCCCATATGAAAAGGGCCAAGATAATGACAAGCGTCGAACTCAGATGCTTGAACATGATTGCCTCCTTTTAAAGGCCGGGGTTGGGGTTAATGCCCGTGTTTCTTTGTATTGAGTCAGAAACACGAAAGCTGTTAAGTTGTAATCGGCGAGATTGCTTCGCTTACGCTCGCAATGACAGTGACAGCACGAGATTGCTTCGCTTACGCTCGCAATGACATATAATTATAACCTCACAGCCTTCGTATTTCCTATAAGACTCTATTATTCCACCAAATATCCTAGTTTTAAAGAACGTGTATAACTGTAGGAGCATAGCACATTTTAGGCTTTTTGTCAAGCCTGCCTATACTGACAGACAAGGGTATTAGCCCTGACAACTGTACCAATGTATTTATACACCCACATTTATTACCTTATAGGTATTATACCGTGTTTTGTACATGTCAACAACCCCTTTGTGGATAACTATCAAGGTTCTTTAGAGATATCGTGGATTTTCAATAATTCTATGATAAAAATTATTATGTCGCTTATGTTTGCTTGATAGAATTATCTTGATTTTTATCTAATTTTATGCTAAAATACTGGTAATATGAAAAATTGGAGTGTTGATATACAACAATTAAAAAAGAATAAAAAGCAATACAACATTTGGAGATTGGAACAGATGATTAATTTTGGTTTGGGCAAACAAAAGTTAAGTGGAAAAGAGGTTAAAAAATATTGGCGATATCTAAATATTGATCCTAAAAAGAAAAGGTTTCTTGAATTTATATTATGTCCATAAAAACGATTTTAAGCAAAAATCAACGAAACATCTTAGAAATATTATCTAAGGAGCCGGATATATATAATAATTTTTGTTTGACAGGCGGAACAGCTTTATCCGAATATTATTTATTGCATAGATATTCAGAAGACCTGGATTTTTTTTCTGAGCAAGAATTTGATATCCAGGGTGTTATAGTATTATTAAAAAAAATTAAAAAGCAAGCTAAGATCAAAAAAATAGAATTACAACAAAGTTTTAATCGCAATTTAGTTTTTTTACAGCTTGCGAATGATTTAATTAAGACCGAATTTACTTATTTCCCTTTTTCTAAAATAGAAACTGGGGCAAAAGTAAATAAATTATCAATTGAAAGCCTAGCTGACATTGCTGTAAATAAAATTTTTACTATTTATCAGAATCCTCGCTCCAGAGATTTTATAGATCTTTATCTTATTAATCAACAGAAAGGCTGGAGTATAGATGAACTGGTTGGAAAAGCTAAAATTAAATTTGATTGGCATATAGAACCGATTCAGCTAGGTGCACAGTTTCTGCAGGCTGAAATTTTGAAAGACTACCCTAAAATGATAAAAAAAATTAAACATTCGGAGTGGATTGAATATTTTAAGAATGAAGCGAAAAATTTAAAAAAAAGTATCGTTAGATAAGCTATATGTTAATCTAAATTATATTTCTCTCTTGAGTCCTTAAATCCTGCGTTTCATCCGGACGGCTATAATCATCTTCAAGCCTGTATGTTGTACCTAATTCAGGCGTGGAAGCTTCAAATATATCACAATCTGTAATGGCATGATATCTATGCCTTTGCCCTGTCTTGATTGTATATCCATTTTCTGGCTGTATTTCAATTGTTTCAAGTTCTCCTTTGGTATTTTCAATTACCAAATTGCATCTTCCGCTTATTAAAAAACAGCTTTCTTTTTTTGCATCATGAATTTGCAGGCTTAAGCGCTTGCCTGCTTTTATGTGCAAGATTTTTCCTGCATAAGGTAAATCAGGTTGAGTGAAAATAAATTCATGTCCCCATGGTTTTTCCACTCTTATAATAAAAGGTGAGTTGATGAATTTACTTTTATCAAATTTTGGTAAATTGGACATAGTTGTTTGATAAATTTTTAGACCACGAGATTGCTTCGCTTACGCTCGCAATGACAGAAACATGAGATTGCTTCGTCGCTCCGCTCCTCGCAATGACAGGGAATACTATACAACAAGCAAGCCGTTAAGTTCTTGTTTTTGTATGCTCTTGTAGCGATGGTTTTTTTTCAAAGCTGGTTTTCCTTGATGTTGTATTACATAATAGGCAAATCCCTGCATTTGTTTTACTAAATTATAGTCAGCATGACCAGGCAGGCTTGTTGGGTCCTGCTCTTCAAAATCAACAGGGCTGTCATCAGCTGTAACAAAATATGTGCTTCCAGTATTAACTACCAAATGTCCGTAATTGCTTGGAATGAATAATTTTTCTCCTTGCACAGCCGGGATTGCTTTGAATTCTTCTACTTGGTCGGCAATCATTTTACCTTGTTCGTCTGTGGCTAATTTTTGCAACAAGGCTATACCTTGGCCGTAAATGAACCAATAAGTTTCATCCAACTTGCCTACATGATAATGTCCATATGTTTTAATATATTCTCCACTTACAACGCCAGGCTCCCAAACAGTAATATTTTTTTGATCCACGCCTCCGCGAATCATATAATAATGAACAGTTGGTCCGCTTCCTTTTGGGTCCATTAATACTTCTTGCATTTTTTCGTGGGTTCTGGAGGCATAATGCTTTGGAACATTTGTGAAATCCATATTCATAATCATATATATTAAGTTAAATAGTGATTTTTAGTACTTTAAGAGTACATTAATTTGTTGAAGTTGGCAAGTTAAAGAATAAGAATAGCGAGATGTTTCTGT
This sequence comes from bacterium, assembly GCA_043810165.1. Taxonomy (GTDB): domain Bacteria; phylum Patescibacteriota; class Patescibacteriia; order Magasanikbacterales; family GWA2-37-8; genus CAYHSR01. Next base: position 13,673 of record JBDROJ010000016.1, on the reverse strand, counting down.
CATCGCGAGGAACTCTGTCATTGCGAGTGTGGCTTTCCTGTCATTGCGAGCGTAAGCGAAGCAATCTCGTTATGACAGAAACAAGAGATTGCTTCGTCGCTCCGCTCCCTGCCTGTCAGGTAGGTAGGCTCGCAATGACAGAAATTTTAAGCTTGGTTTTTTATCCCCATTTTTATTGTTAGCAAACTAAAAATATGGTATAATGAAGATTGTTAAAGACAGCCATAGAGCAATCTTTAAAAAGGCATCAAAACATGTCGTATTTATTAAAAAAATTAATTGTTCTTCTCCATAACGCAAAGAAGTTTTTTTCCAATCCGAAACGTTTGGCGTTTTTTGCTTTGTTTTTGCTGGCAGTTGCAGTGTCTGTATTGATATATGGGGATTTTGCTTTGGCGGCTGATACCGGTATTGCGTCTTTTGCTAAAAATGCAGTTTTGAATGCAATTTCCTATGTGCTTTTGGCTTTGGCTTCTTGGTTCATGAAATTAGCCATTTGGATGTTGACTTTTGTTATCGAATTAGGCGGGTATAATGGTTTTATTGATTCCAGAGCTGTGGAAGTTGGTTGGACAATGGTGCGTGATGTTGCCAATATGATGTTTGTGGTGATTTTGTTGGTAATTGCTTTTGGAACTATTTTAGGAATTGAACAATATGAATGGAAAAAATTATTGGTAAAGTTTTTGCTTGCGGCCGTGCTTGTTAATTTTAGCAAGGTAATTTGCGGGTTGATAATAGATGCTTCGCAAGTGGTAATGATTACTTTTATCAATGGCGTGGCCGCTACTGCCGGAGGCAATCTGATTAACATGTTTAATTTGAATCAAATACAGGCTTTGGCATCTAATACTGACCCTAATGCTGATAATGTTTTTATGGCTTCGGTGGGCGCTATTGTATTTACTTCCATGAGCATGGCAGTGATGGCCGTATATTTAATTATTTTATTAGCCAGAATGGTGGTGTTGTGGGTTTTGATTGTGTTGTCGCCTTTGGCTTTTGTGTTAAGCGTAATTCCAAATACGCAAAAATACGCCCAAAATTGGTGGTCTGAATTTGGCGGGCATGTGATTGTTGGTCCGGTGCTTGCTTTCTTTTTGTGGTTGTCTTTTGTGACTTTAACAGCCAATAGCACTGGCGGTATTCATGATCATATTTTTGAGTATTCGGCCGTGCCCGAAGCACAGAAAATAAATCCAGGCCTTGATATTAAAACAAGCGGTAAAATTAACAAGGAATCAACTGGTGTAACAAGTGCCATGGCTTGGGATAAGATGGCCAATTTTGCCATTGCCATTGCCATGCTTGTTGTTGGCGCTAAAGTTGCTCAACAAACCGGCGCCACTGGCGGAAGCATGATGGCTGGGGCTATTAATTTTGGCAAGAAAGTAGCCATGATTGCTTCGGGTGTGGCCGCTGGTATGTGGTTGGCCAAGGGAGTGAAGGGGGTTGGTGATAGTATAGGTGGAGGTATAAAGCATTTGACTAAAAAAGGTCTTAAAGGGGCCGCATATTATGCGCCATTGGTGGGTGGAGAAAAATTTGCCACGGCAGCTCGGACTCAATGGGAAGCAACCAAAGGTTGGTATTATGGAAAGGCCATGATGCCTACTGAGAAGGCCAAAGAATACGAGGGGCAAATAAGAGAAGTAAACGCAGCCTTAGGTGAAACCAACAAAGACGAGCGTGCAAAATTAGAACAAAAGAAGAAAGAGTTAAAAGAAGATTTGGCTAGAGAAGAAAAACCTCTGGAAGGTCAGGCCAGAGTGGAAAAAGAAAGAGAGCTAAAAAATGTTAATAGTCGATTAGGTACTGAAACAAATGAGGCAAAAAGGAAGGATTTGGCAAACAAACTTGAGGATATTGAATCAAAGATGGAAAATGAACATGGCGGGGGCGTAATAGGATGGCTTGCATCCAGAGGCATATCTTTAGAGAAAAGAGCAGAAAAAACAAAAAGACAAGCTGAAACCAGAAAGAAAATTCTTTGGAAGCGCACAGGGTCTAAATCTGGTGGTTGGGTGTTTGGTATGACTCAAAAAGGACAAGTAGACGCCCAAGATCGTATGGAGCGTGGCTGGTTGAAAGCAGAGGAAGCGCGTTCAGCGGCCAAAGACGAAGAAGGAGAAAATCAAGGAATGCACGAGGTGCTCAGTCGAGCCAGGTTTAAGGATGGTAAATTTGAACATGAAAAGGGAAGTATGCAGGACCGTATTACTCAGCGCAAGTATGAGGCTGAGAAATGGAAAGCTAAGATAGATCACGACGAGACTCTTGCCAAGCTTAGACTAGTTTTAAATCCCGAATTTTCTCCGTTTAAGATGCCAAATATTGATGGTACTAAATTTAATTATAAAGAATTAGAGGAAGTAAAAACCATGACTAAGTTTAGAAAAGATTGGTTGACAGAAGCTGAAAAAGCTTCTTCGGAAAATATGATGGCTGAAAAGATAAACAGTGGCGACGATTTAAATAGTATGGCTTTATTGCTTGAATCAGGTGTTTTTTCAAGTGACAAAGTCCGGAAAGATATTGAAAAGAAAGAATTGGAACTGAAAAGATCTGGTCAGTCGTTGAGTGGTGAGACTGATATGCAAGACCAAATTAACCTTAGAAATACAGAAGTTGAAACAGATATACAAGAAAATGAGAAAAATATAGAGAAAAAGGAAAAAGAAATAGAGATGTTAACAAAGGCGGGAAAAGGAAATGATAATGCAGAAGTGAAAAAAGCTAATGAAGAACTTGTAGGTTATAGAACTGCAAAAGAGAACTTGAAAAAGGACTTAAAAGGGACTGCAGTTGTTAGTAGTGAAGAACAAAAACAGAAAAGAGCGGTTAATATTGGGGCAACAGCCAAGTTGTTAAGCGACAAACGGGTGTTGATTGATACCCTCGACATTCAATTGGAAAACAAAGCATTGGACAGTAAAGAAAGAGAAAAATTAGTCAAAGAAAAAAAGAAAATAGAGAAAGAAATAGAAGATATTATAGATTCGGTTGGTGAATTTTACGGTAATGAGGGCAGGACTTTGTTGGTTGATGAATTTTACCAAGGATTAGAAAAAAAGCGCATAGCGATGCAGAGATTAAGAGAGGAGAAGGAAAAAATTTCTGGAGGATTAGGCAAATTAGCTGATAGAATTAGAAATGGCGACAAAGGCGTGGTAGATGAAGTAATAAAAGGTATCGAAAGTGAAATCGCAACCTTGGCAGAAGAAGAGAAAAGAGCCGAACCTAATTCTAAAGAAGAAAAAAAGATAAAAGATGAAATAAAAAGAAAGAAAGATTCAATCAATTTGTGGAAGAAGGCTAAAAACGATATTGATAACGGCGGATCCACTGTTTGGGGTTATACCAAAGCCAAAGCTCAATCAAATGAATCTGCCAGACTTTACGGATTTAAGCATAATAAATTATTGAGCGATGCCGAACAGGTGGTGATTTGGAATAAGAGAGGTATTAACACTCCTAATGCCGCTTTGGATCAACTAATAGAAAATGCTGAAAATGATTTTAAATTCATGCCTTATGAACAGTTTGTGGCCAATGCTGGTAATGCATTTTTAAAGTACTCCCGCAAATTGAAATCCGGAGAAGAGATTACCGATGCTGATAAGGCTGTTTTGGTAGGATTATTCAAACGCGGTTTTAACGAATCATGGATAGATGATATTATCATAGGTATAATGGCCAACAAAGAAACGCGTGAAGAGGTTGGAAAAACCATGGGTTGGAAGGATAGTAGATATACCAAAGACAAGATCGGTGATTTACAATCATTTATTGCCACCGGCGGTAATGCTGACTTTGCTTCAAATAATGTGGTAATTAGAGAATTTCTTGACCAAGGTGCGAGAGACAACAAGTCAGTGAGTCAAGTTTTTGATGATATGAGAAATGGTAAATTAGATGATTACAAAGCAGGAGTAATGAAAAATTTGGTTAAAATGAAAAGAACTTTGACCAAATCACAAAGAGATTTGATGGACAAATTACTTGATGGTGAAGCTGATGCAATGGACGATAGAACTAGTATAGTGGATGAACATATAGAAAAGTTACGGGATAATCAGGCTACTTTGCAGTTTTTCGGCAATTTACGTAATGATGCTATTGCCAAGGGGCATGGTGAGAACGCAGGTTGGGCACTAAATCACGATGTGGGAAACGGTGAACAACTATATGTAACTAGTGGAGTGGATATGGCTAGGGATAATGTTTATCTTGATATGAATAAAACAGAAGCCAGAGTTCGTGCCAAGGCGCAAACGCATATGAATGCAGATTTAGCCACAGGAGATGGATATGGCCAAATCATTGATAGGGTCAGGCAAGAAGACCATTCTTTGATGAGGAACGGTATTAACACCATTACTAACTGGAATAGTACCACTGGCCGTTATATTCGTCACATGAATGGTTTGTCTTCGGAAGAAGATACTTCTGATTTTAGAACAGGTGAGAATGGGTCTTACAAATTGGGCGGTTCAAAAAGTATGCAAAAATTGGCTTATGACAGACAGAGAGGTAGATTCAAAAAAATGAAAGCAAGCAAGCCAGACGCCTCAGATGAGGATATAAAAGAAGTTATGGCCGCTAACAAAGTGTTGGAGGATATTTATTTACCTCAGGCCATGGCCAATATGCCAGATTTCTTGATGACTGCCGGGGCGGCTGCTGGTATTCAACCTATGAAGGCTTTGGCTGGTGAAATGAATTTTAGTATTCCTTATTTAAATAAAGAAGGAAAAATTAAATACAACCATATTAAGAGTGCTAATCAATTTGTTGATTATGCTCGTAAAAAATTCGGAGTATCCTTGCATTATAAAGAGTTCACACAAGCAGAGTTGGATGAATTTGAAAAACAACTTTCGGATCAAGATGATCAAACTGATATTTAATATCTAAGAGATTTGAACTAATAATTAATAATTATGTTTTCCTTGGATTACATTATATCCTATCTATATCCCAACAAGAATCAGCAACAAGTATCTGAAATGGCAGATGCATTGTTAGATTCGGCTGAATACAATATATATACTTGGAAATTGATAAAAAAGCAAGATTTAGATCAAAAAGAAGTTCAGAAAAATCTTGTTAAAACTTTGTTTGAGTCGCAATTTGTGTATCCGGGTAGTGTTAGTGAGATATTACGTGATTTGGAAGAATGGGGTGGTGCAAATATTCTCTTTAAGGATTTTAATGAAGAATCCGTATTATTTTATCAGTATTTTTATTGCTTATTAGGATTTTTAAATTTTGGTAATATTAACTATACAAGTAAACTTAATTTATTAAATAACAAGTTTTTGTTGATGGCCTGCGCTTTGGATGTGCCTGTTTATCATAGTGTACAAAGGCATTTTGTGAATATTGTACATATAGATATGTTGAGAGAAGATTCTGATATTTTTTCAAAAGCCATAGCCAACAACCAAACCTTGTTGGGTGATGAAGGTAAACTGGTAAAACCGATTTCCAAATGGATAAAAATGTTTGTTCCTTTTAGTGGAACTGGTTTTGTAAACAAGGTTGATGAATTCATCAATGACTCTATGGAGGTGAACAGACTTTTTCCTGATCTTAGAAAAGTGTTACATAAAATCATAACCGTTTATTGGTTTTTGAAAACTAATATTATTTGGAAAGAAATTGAAGACTATAATGAATCAGCTGGTCATGTGTACGTGCAGAAAAAAGACCAACGCACCATCAAGGATCATTACATAGACCTATTAAAAGAAATAAAAGAACCTAGAGAAATAGAAATGTGGCTGGAAGATTATAAAGAAGTGGCTTTGTGGCTTGATGTGACTGAAAAATCAGAAGAATTTGTGGTTGAATTGTTGAAGGTTCTAAAAACCAAAGTTGACCTATCCAATTCAAAGCAAGTTGATTTGTTGTATAAGTTTATATTTGATTTAAAAGAGCGAGAATTGACTGAAATAGAAAATGTGATTTATTTCGACGAACAAGCTGGGCAGTTCAAGTGGGATGAGGAATTATTATCATAAATAGCTATGTCAGACGATGACAAAAAACAACCAACAGTTTTAGTAAAAAAACCGGACGGAACCACCGTGCGCGTGCCTTTGAGTCAATTAAATGCTTTTAAGAAAGAACAATCTGTTTCTGTCCCCACCCCTGCTCCGACTACTCCTGCTCCGGTTAAAACCTCGGTAGAAAAAAAAGTTGTAACAGAAAAAAAAGAATCTCCTTGGGTGTCTCCTCCGGAAGAAAAGAAGGTTGAGCCGGATACCACGGGATTGCTTCGTCGCTCCGCTCCTCGCAATGACAGTGAGCCAGCTCGCAATGACAAACCACAATGGCAAAAAGGAGATAGCAATTCATTATTAGAAGAAAAGTTTGAAACCACTCGTCCTGATCTGCCCATGCTTAGCCAGAATAGAGATGGCCAAGTTGACGCTATCATTAAAAAATTTAATTTTAAAGTTAGTCCGGATAATCAAAATCGTTTCCGCAGTGTAATTCAATTGCGGTTGAAAGGCATACGCGATGAAAACCGAACCAAAGAAACTCTACTGCGTGCCGTGCATGAAGGCGGACTAGGATTATTGGAATCACAAGCCAATCAGGTTTTACAAGCCATTCAATCAAACAGGACAGTTCAAACCGCCAAGCTGGTTGAAAAAAAACCAGTAGGGAAATTGATGATTGAACCCCAAGACCTACCGCAAGAATATCACGAGCCTGCAGTGCCCGCTAAATCAACTCCATTTAATAGTTTCGTGCATGATGAAATTAGAAAGGAAGAGCCTGTCTTAAAATTAAAATCACAACCCGTGCAGAAGCAGATTATACAGGATATCAGGCCTCCTATGCAGGAAACAGAAGAATATGGACCAGTTGAAGAAATTAAAAATTTTAGCTTAACTGATTTCCGCCGTTTGTCGGACAAAGCTTCTGAATCAGCTAGGCGTTTGCAACAAAAATTTTATAATTTAAAAGATGAATCATTTTTACTATATTTGCAAGGCAAACAGGCATGGAAGCAAAGCCCACTGTATCAAGATTATATGCAGGCTGTGGGTGCTTCTTTGGCCAGGCGTCAAGCTTTGTCAGTTGTGGTCGGCGCCAATAAAGACGGCATACAGTTGGAAGAGATAAAATCTTTGGTGGAGATGGAAAAAGAATTATAATGTCGCACTGTCATTGCGAGCGTAATTTTTCTGTCATTGCGAGCGTAAGCGAAGCAATCTCGTTGGTTCTGTAGAAACTAGATTGCTTCGCTTACGCTCGCAATGACAGAGAGGTCTCCTCTCAATGACAAGTAGAAAATAATATGGATCAATTTGTAGTTCCACAATTTATTGAAGTAGAAGATAAAATATTCGGGCCAGTAACTACCCGTCAGTTTATAATAATGCTGGCGTCTGGTTTGTTCTTATTTATCGCATATAAGTTGGCTGATTTTGCCTTGTTCATTTTTCTACTTGCTTTAATAGGCGGTTCAACTTTGATTATTGCCTTTGTAAAAATAAACGGCCAGCCTTTTCATTATTTCATTTTAAATATAATTCAGACTATCCGCCGTCCCAGCCGTCGCATATGGCGCCGGGAGCGCAGTAAAGAAGAGCTTAATTTATCGCGCCAAGGCGTAAAAATAGACCTGCCAGAGTCGGTTCAACGCAAACGCCCGCTTTCATATAACAGGCTTAGAGATTTGTCGCTGGTGGTGAATACGGGCGGATATTACAAACCAGATTAGATTTTGGCTATTGTCATTATGAAAAATAAAAAAGCAATCAACAAAAAAAAGAAAATACCGGCCTCTCAACAGCATCTTCCTTTTTCCGAGATCAGAGAAGATACTGTGATAATGAAAGACGGAACTTTAAGGGCAGTCTTGATGACTTCAAGCATTAATTTTGCACTTAAAAATGAAGATGAACAAAACGCTATTGTGTCGGCTTATGTATCTTTTTTGAATTCATTAGATTTTCCATTGCAAATTTGTATGCAATCGCGCAAGCTGTATATGAAGCCGTACTTGAGTAAATTATTGGAGCAAGAAAGAAAGCAAACCAATGAATTATTAAGAACCCAGATCGCGGATTATCGTTCTTTTATTAATGAGCTTGTGACTTTGGGTAAGATAATGAGCAAGCAGTTTTATGTGATAGTGCCTTATGATCCATTATCCAATAAAAAGAAAAGTTTTTGGTCGCGCGCCAAAGAAGTAGCTAATCCGGTTAAGTTGATTAATTTAAAGGATGAAAGATTTAAAGTTCGCAAGCGTGATTTGCAGGTAAGAGTAAGGCAGGTGGAAGGCGGTTTGCAGAGTTTAAATCTTGATGTGGTGCGTTTGGACACTCAATCCTTAATTGAACTGCTTTATTCCACTTATAATCCTGATATCGCTTTCAGCCAAGTATTGCCGGCCGTGGATCAGATGAGAATTGAGTAAAATATAAAATATTATGGCTTTTAAACCAAAATTCGGCAAAAAAATTGATGCAGATCAAGGCGTTTTAAAAAAACAAGAATCTGATCTGGCTAAAAAAGCTGGCCAGGAGCTTATTGAGTTGGAAGAAGAAAAATTATATCGCGAGGGGAGTATCTCCATCAAAGATTTGATTGCTCCATCTGCTTTTAATGTAGAATCAAATTTTTTACAGTTAGGCAGTATTTTTTGCCGTACTATTTTTATTATGGATTATCCGCGATATATTTCCATTGGTTGGAGCTCGCCCATTATCAATTTATCTTCCACCATGGACATGGCCATGTTTTTCTATCCAGTTAAATCCGCTATAATTTTAAAACAATTAAGGAATAAAGTAGGTGCTTTGGAAGCCCAATTATCGGCTGATTCTGAAAAAGGTGCACCGCGTGATCCGGTCAGGGAGACAGCTTTGCGTGATATTGAATCTTTGCGAGATGATTTAACCCAGGGAACCGAGCATTTTTTTCAATTCGCTTTTTATATAACAATTTATACTGATAAAAAGGAAGAGCTTGACCAGTTGTCAGAGGATATTGAAAATATTTTTGGTTCTAAACTGCTAACTAGCAGAAAAGTTTTATACCAAGCTGAACAAGGCTTTAATTCCACTTTGCCTTTGGGTGATGATGAATTAAGTATTGCCTTTAATATGAATTCATCGCCGATTGCCGCTTCTTTTCCTTTTATTTCCGCTGAATTAACTTCAGATGACGGTATATTATACGGTATTAATCGCCATAATAACAGTTTGGTTTTGTTTGACAGATTTTCTTTACAAAATGCCAATATGTGCGTTTTTGCCCAAGCTGGCGCTGGCAAGAGTTATGCCATTAAATTAGAAGTGCTAAGATCTTTGATGATGGATACTGAAGTTATTATTATTGACCCTGAAATGGAATACAAGCGTTTGAGTGAAGCAGTGGGTGGCACATACATTAATATTTCTTTGTCTTCAGAAAGCAAACTTAATCCGTTTGATCTGCCTCGTCCTGTGGGTGAGTCAGTCTCAACCGAAGATATTATCCGAAGCGCCGTGATTACAACCAAAGGCCTTTTAAGGATAATGCTAGGGGATATCACAACAGAAGAAGACAGTGTGATTGACCGTGCTTTAATTGAAACTTACGCTAAAAAAGATATAACGCCCGATGCTGATTTGAGCAAGGTCAGCCCTCCTATTATGCAAGATTTGGAAGAGATTCTAGAAGGTATGACAGGATCTGGAGACTTGGTTTTGAAATTGCAAAAATATACTTCAGGCACATTCAGCGGTTTGTTTAATTCTCCTACCAATGTTGAAGTGGATAACAAACTGGTGATATTTAGTGTTAGAGATTTGGAAGATGAATTGCGACCAATGGCCATTTATGCTATTGTAAATCATATATGGAATACAGTGAGATCAGAGCGTAAGAAAAGAATATTAGTGATTGACGAGGCTTGGTGGTTGATGCAACATGATGACAGCGCTAAGTTTATTTACGCGCTGGTCAAGCGTTGTCGTAAGTACTATTTGGGCGTTACCACCATTACCCAGGATGTAAATGATTTTTTGCGTTCCCAGTATGGACATTCGGTAATGACCAATTCGGCTCTACAATTATTATTGCGCCAATCTCCGGCGGCCATAGACACAGTCAGGGATATATTCATGCTTACTGAAAGTGAAAAGTATCTGTTGTTGGAAGCAGGTGTGGGCGAAGGAATTTTCTTTGCCGGCAACAAGCATGCGGCCATAAAAATAGTGGCTTCATATACTGAAGACCAGCTGATTACCACAAACCCGGAGCAATTATTAGAAATTGAGCGGGCAAAAAGAGAATTTGAAGAACAGATGGATTAGTTCGTTATTTAGACAATAAAATAATAAAAAAAATATGCCTTTACGTACTCGTATTTTCATCTTGGTTACTGTAGTAGTATTAATGATTTTAGCAATAAGCTTGTTTTTGTTTACATTTTTTAAAGGATCAAAGCCTGAAAATAATCAAACCGTTGATTCAACCACAATAGAATCAACAACGGATTTGTACGATACAGGCACATCTGACATCCAGATATTAGGCCAGGATGGACAAATCGTACAAATAAGCAATGTGGTGGTAGAACCAATGAGCCAAGAACAAATAGAAAAAAATGCGGCTGAAAAATTAGCTCGTATATTTATTGAGCGTTATGGCAGTTATTCAAATCAGAATGAACAGCAGAATATTAAAGAAGTGGAAGTTTTAAGCACCAAAGATTTATGGGCGGAGATCAGCAAGAAGATAGGGGGTGAGTCAGGCACGAAATATGTCGGGGTAGTGACCAAAGTGGTAACCAGCAAGATTACTCTTTGGCAAGAAATCAGTGCCACTGTGGAATTGTATGCCATGCGTGAGGTGGAAGAAAACAATAAAGTTCAAACCAGCCAGCAGGCAGTTGTTGTGTATATGGTTAAAACCGATGGTCAGTGGTTGGTGGATGATTTTAAGTGGCAATAGATTAAAATTATATGAAGGAGGGGATTTTACAATTAGTAAAAGATGTTTTGTTCCCAATTTTCTGTCTTGGATGTGGGCAAGAGGGGAATTGGATATGCAAAGATTGCACGCAGAAAATTAAGGTACAATTTAAGACAGAGATCAAAGCCGTACCTGGTTTAGATAGGGTGACGGCTTTTTTTAATTATCAAGATGGTGAGATTATACCAAAGCTGATCAAGCAGTTAAAATATTCTTATGCCAGAGATTTGGCTTATGAAGTGGCCAAAATGTTGCAGAATAAAATGACTAGCCAAGATATATTTGAGTCAGGATTTGAAGTTATTCCCGTGCCTTTGCATAAAATACGCCAAAGGCAAAGAGGGTTTAATCAAGCTGAATTAATCGCCAGGCAGTTAACCTTTTTATTTCCGCACCAATCTCTGATAATAAATAAATTAAAAAGAATCAAAAATACTCCACAGCAAACTAAATTATCAGGTGAGAACAGGAAAAATAACCTGGACGACGCCTTTGTCTGGTCTGCCAGTGGCTTGGCACCGAAAAAAGTTGTTTTAGTGGACGATGTTTTTACTACCGGCGCTACCATGCAAGCTTGCGCCAAGACTTTAAAGAGATCTGGAACTGAAACCGTCTGGGGTCTTGTATTGGCTAGAAGATTTTTTATGCCAAATATTAGCTAGCTGGTCAGTATAAATCAATTCCCAGTTTGGATTATTAAATAAGTCTTTTTCTAATTGACGCTGTTCAACGGCCATGGCTTTTTCTAAATCTGATTGTGAAAATAGAATTTTGTCAGACCACTTAGGAGCTGGATAGTCAGGATAATTTTTGTCTAGAATAATGTATTGCACTTGGTTTTGTTCCAATTCAGCTAGTTGATCTGCCTGTGACAAAATAGCAAAATATTTTTTCAATAAAAGTTGTCCGTCTTTGTCTGTCCAAGTGACAGTCCCGCGCCCGTCCATATACACAAGAGCATTCGGTAGTGTCCAGTTTAAGTATCCTCCCCAGTAAAGTCGATTGAATAAACGGACACCCGACTGGTTTACAGTTTGTTTTTTTAGAAATTCTACGGCTTCAACCGGGAAACTATGCCAGGCAATTAATAGTCGATCTTTCCAAATATCATTATTATAACGGATAGTGGGTTTTGTGTAAATTATGACTGTGATTAAGACGATACAAATCATGACATAGCCGATTAATTTTGGTTTTTTGACAGGCCATTTAATTTGTTTTAAAAATATGACTAAAATTGGTGTACAAACAAGCATCAGAAATACATTGTTGCGCACATACTGCATGGCTGAAATGAAAAAAGCTACAAATAATAATAATCTTGGCCAATTCATCAATTTGTTTTTTCGTCCCAGGTAAATAATGACCATAGCAATCGCCACGATGATCAACGGCCACCAATGAACTGGGTAAGCATAACTAGGCAACCATTCATTTACACGAGTTTTGTAGAAATTACTGGTAAAATATTTGATTACTTCAATCCAGATTTTCCAACCATAGGGATTGATCGTTATAACTAGCGCGGAAATTAATTGCCAAATTATAGTTTTTTTGACTAAATCCCAATTCCAAGTTTTTTGTTTTGTCATTGCGAGTAGCCGAAAGTGACGAGACAATTCCACCGTTGTCTCGGTTGAGCGTAGTGAGTGGAGGGACATCGTTATTATTTCTCCAACCAAGTAAATATTAATCACAATAAAACCCAATATCCAACTGCCGTGAAAAAAAGACCAGAGCCAAAGTATGATAGGCCATAGGCGATAAGTTTTTTTATCAGGCATTTTTTCCAAACTCCACCATAACCATACAAAAAACAATGGCCCTAGCATGGACAAACGCATGATTATAATAAATTTAATTGAGAGTAATGTCAAAACTGAAATTAAAATTGAAGCAAGTGTGAGTTTTTTTGTAAATATTTTTGGGGCAAATAAAAAAGCCAGCCACAAGGCCAAGCTTATGAAAAATACCAAGGAAAAATACCCCAGCTTGTCATATAGCAACCAGAAAACCATGTCTCCGCCCCATTCATGATTTATCCAAGATTGGTCTTGATGTGCCCAAGTATAGCTGTCAGTATACTGAAAATTGTTGTTCCAGGCATCTTGTCCAAAACGCAGATGCCAACCAAAGTCAGGGTCAAAAGTATTGGAAACTATGGACATGGTTAAGTACAAGCCAAAAAGGATGAGAATGGTATTATTTAGTCTATTAAAGTTGTTTTTATTGACTATTTTCATATATCTGATACAATTATACCACAAATCATTATTTGGAGAGGTGTTTATTTCCGCTTATGACTTTGGCGAAATAAGATGAACTGATTATTGGATAGCGTTTTTTCGACAAGTATAGATGACACGATCGTCTATAGTTGATGGAGAGGTGCCTGAGTGGCCGAAAGGGGCACACTGCTAATGTGTTGTACTTTAACCGGTACCGTGGGTTCGAATCCCACCCTCTCCGCACTGATAAAAAATCTAGTATAAAGATGGATTTTTTGTTTTGACTTTATTCTGTAGAGTTAAGGGTAATGTGAAGTATGGGCGCATTTAGTCATCAAATAATCTTACTCAAATAGTATTGGTTGGGTCATATAACATCTTACTATACTATTTAGCTAATTTTTTAATAATTTTAATCTTTTTATTAATTTGTTTTTTAAGCATCACTGGGTCTAAAGATAA
>JBDROJ010000015.1:0-7102 GCA_043810165.1 bacterium | reverse complement strand
CGAGCGAGCGAAGATAACTATGGAATTATCAACGATTTTGTCTCATAATTTATCAATTTCGCTACGAAAGCGCATTTTGGCGACAGACCCCTATACCGTCGGCTCTGGAATTACGCCAGATCTGCTCGGATGTCCATCCGGGCTCGCGGGCTATAACCGCCGGTAGGGAATTTTCTTTTTGAAGGAATCACCCTGCCCTGAAGAATAAATCAATTCTAATTTGTTTTTATACCAAAGTCAATAGCGCTATTGGCAGTAGTATCAGCGCTGAATTTTCATCATGCTATTTGACTGTTAATAAGCGCGGATTCTGATTGGAAAACATTAAAAAGAGGGAGTTAGAGAGAGGCAGGGTATGAAGCCTCTCTCGCTCAATCAATCGGCGATCTGCCGAGATTGGTGATGGTAATGCTTCTGTTTGGCTTGTTGTGAGCGCCGAATGGGGTGGGCGATCTTCTTGCGTGTACCATCGGGATCATTAGTCTGTTGTGTCGACACTCATTGCAGGTGTGGCTTGTGAGGATTCCATCCTCATCAAAGTTCGGACGCATGGTTCCTCTGTAGCATCTCATGCACATAAGTGGCTGGCTTTCGCATATTGATGAGTCAGCCACTCTTGACATTCTGCCCAATTTATCCTCCTATTGCCAGGCATTATTAAATAATGCGTTTTTGTTTAACCAACTCATTAGCTCATGAGTTTGGCGTGAGATGATTATACCATAAAAAAGATATTTTTTTAATACTTAATTATGAATAGTTATCAACAGATTTTCATACAAGCAAAATAATTTTATGTCAAAAGCGCCATTTAAGGAAAAAACAATGGTCGCAATGAAGTTTGTTAAATCATCCCTAAAATAATAACTGAAAGTATGCATACACAATGCGTTTTTGCTATTGCAAATATTATCCATTTATGGTTAGATTTAATAAAACAGAGGAGAAGAAGCCAATGTACTGGAAATATGTTCTATTTTCAATCGGATGCGTTTTGCTCACCTGGCTCATTGTGTCGCTTTTCATATATGTGAGGGATTTTTGGCGGCTTAACATAAGCGGTTATTTATTCAGGGAGGTAAAGAAGTGGCCAAAATCTACCATTAAAGACGTTCTTATACCGCTGGCTCCAACAATTATTGTGTGGGCTCTCTGGTATTTCGTGTATTGACGGCTGAATCGCCTACTCACTTTTTGCCGTTAATCTCGCTCTTTTCGTCCGTTCATCCTAATAATCCAGACCTTAGCACACCATTTCTTTCTTCGCCCTGCATCCAATCGCAGGGCTTCATCATTTGTAGGGTCTTGTCATAATTGTTAATATATTAGACAATATACTGTTTTTTTGATATATTTAAGGACAAAGCCGTTGTTTTAAAAATTTAATAAACCCGACCAGTAGCAAGCCGCAAGGTATCTGGGCGGGCTTTTAATAAAATATTTAATATGCCAATTGCTATTTCCGCCTCACTTGCTTATGATCATATAATGAATTTTCCGGACAGTTTTAAGAATCATATTATGCCGGAACAGCTTCATATTTTGAATGTTTCATTTGCAGTTGATCGGCTTGAACGAACTTGGGGCGGGAATTCCGCTAATATAGCATTTCCAATAAAAATGCTGGGCGGCAATCCTATAATAATTTCAGCTGTTGGAAAAAAAGACGGGCAAGAATATATTGACTATTTGCGTGGTCATGGATTGGAAACAAAATATATTCAAGTTGATGAAAATCAGCTTACTGCTTCGGCTTACATCACAACTGACGCGGATGACAATCAAATAACCGCTTTTTTTGGCGCTCCGTTAAAGCTTGCTGAAAATATTGATATAAGAAATATTAAGGATCAAATAAGCTTGTTGATTGTTGGGCCTACTCATAGTGGCGTTATGATGAAGCATTTAAAAGAAGGTTATGAGGCAGGCATTAAAACAGTATTTGATCCGGGTCAGCAAATCATAGCTTTTAACAAAATTGAACTTAGAAAGATGATTGGGCAGTGTGATTTTGTTATAGGCAATGACTATGAAATTAAATTGCTTCAGCAGAGGACTGAATGGAATTCAAATGAAATTCTTGATCAGGTTAAGGCAATGATAATAACGCTTGGCGAAAAAGGATCAATCGTATGCGCCAAAGGAGAGGATGCAGTTGAAGTTGGAAGTTGCCCGGTGCAGTCATGCGATGATCCAACCGGAGCCGGTGATTCTTACAGAGCGGGTTTTTTTACAGGATATGAGCTTGGCTATAGTTGGAAGGTTTGCGCGCAAATGGGAGCGGTTGCAGCAGCTTATGCCGTTGAAGAGTATGGAACGCAAATAATGTTTACCAAAGAACAATTTTGTGAGCGTTATAAAAAAACTTTTTCAGAAGAAATAAGCTTGGAAAGATAATAAGATTAAATCAATATGTTTCTTACGATTTTATTGCTCGTAGTCGGTTTGGCGGTTCTAATTTTTGGAGGGGATATATTTATAAGAGGTTCTGCTTCTTTGGCGAGAAAGCTTAATATTTCTCCGATTGTAATCGGACTTACAGTGGTTGCTTTTGGAACTTCAGTGGCTGAATTGGTGGTCAATATATTGGCTGCTTTAAAAGGAGCATCAGATCTGGCAATAGGAAATATATTGGGTAGCAACATAGCCAATGTCCTGCTCGTGCTGGGCGTAGCCGCTATCATCAGAAAGCTAACAGTCAAGGAAGGCACAGCATGGAAAGAATTGCCTTTTTGCATTTT
This sequence comes from bacterium, assembly GCA_043810165.1. Taxonomy (GTDB): domain Bacteria; phylum Patescibacteriota; class Patescibacteriia; order Magasanikbacterales; family GWA2-37-8; genus CAYHSR01. Next base: position 4,361 of record JBDROJ010000015.1, on the reverse strand, counting down.
AGCCGTGGTATTATTGTTCGTCATGGCTAATGACGTCATATTTAACGGGGGCAGTAATTTGAACATACTCACGCGCGGAGACGGCTTGGTGCTGATTGGTTTCTTTTTAATTTTTCTCTATTATACTTACGGTCTTTCTAAGGCTGAAGGAGAAAAAAGTGACGTAAAAGTTTACACATGGTTGCTGTCCATTGTTTTTGTGTTAGTCGGAATCGGCAGTATAATTTTAGGCGCAAAATTAATGGTGGATAATGGCGTTATTTTGGCAAGAATAATTGGAATTTCCGATTTGTTTATTGGTTTAACAGTGGTTGCTATTGGAACTTCTCTACCTGAGTTAACAACATCAATAATTGCGGCTTATCGCGGGCATGATGATCTTGTAATAGGCAATATAGTGGGATCAAACATATTTAACGTGCTTTGGGTATTGGGGTTGACGCCTGTGGTTTCGCCCATTAAAATAAATACTGACGCAAATATTGATATGCTAATAGCAATAATATCAGTAGTAATGCTGTTTGCTTTCATGTTTATAGGCCACAAACATCATCGCTACACGTTAAGGCGCTGGCAGGGATTGTTTTTTATAGGCATGTACATAGCTTACATGGTTTATGTTTTTTACAGGGGCTAATAATAATGAAAAAATTATGGAATTTGAGTACAAAATAGCCGATGTTGGCTTAGCTAATTGGGGGAGGAAAGAAATTGAAATAGCGCAAAAAGAAATGCCGGGTTTAATGTTTTTGCGCGAGAAATATTCGGCTTCAAAGCCATTCGCAGGCGTAAAAATAATGGGCTCTCTGCACATGACAATCCAGACGGCCGTATTAATTGAAACGCTTGTTGAAATGGGAGCACAAATACGCTGGGCAAGTTGTAATATTTTTTCAACCCAAGATCACGCGGCTGCCGCAGTGGTGCGCGACTCAAACGTGCCGATTTTCGCATGGAAAGGTGAGTCATTGGCTGAATACTGGTGGTGCACAGAGAGGGCTTTGGATTTTGGAGAAGGTGCTGGTCCGGATATGATAGTTGATGATGGTGGCGACGCGACTTTGCTGGTTCACAAGGGCGTTGAAATTGAAAAGGATAAATTTTTGCTTGATGAAGATTATTCCGACGCAGAAGCTGACTTTCAGGAGCTCATGAAATTATTGAAAGAGCATTATCAAAAGAAGCCGGATCGCTGGAACAAAGTAGCGGAAAAAATAAAGGGAGTATCTGAAGAAACAACCACCGGAGTTTTGCGTTTGTATCAGATGCAAAAAGAAGGAAGTTTATTGTTTCCGACCATTAATGTAAACGACTCGGTTACAAAAAGTAAGTTTGACAATATTTACGGATGTCGCCACAGCGTAATTGACGGTTTGAATAGGGCTATGGATGTAATGCTTGGTGGTAAGGTAGCTGTTGTATGTGGTTTTGGCGAGGTTGGAAAGGGGTGCGCTCAAGCATTACGCGGGCAAGGATGCAGGGTAATTGTTACAGAGATTGATCCCATTTGCGCTTTGCAGGCAGTAATGGAAGGTTATGAGGTAAAAACGGTTGAAGACACTCTTGGCACTGCTGATATTTATGTTACAGCTACCGGCAATTATCATGTAGTAACATTGGAACACATTAAAAAAATGAAAGATCAGGCAGTGGTGTGCAATATAGGGCATTTTGACAATGAAATACAAGTTGACAAATTAGATGCTGATGTAAGCATAAAAAAAGTAAATATCAAACCACAGGTGGACAAGTATATTTTTGAAGATCAGCATGAAGTATATTTATTGGCTGAAGGACGTTTGATGAATTTGGGCTGTGCAACAGGCCATCCCAGTTTTGTAATGAGCAACAGTTTTTCCAATCAAGTTTTAGCCCAGCTTTCATTGTGGACTGAAGGTGAAAAATATGAACGCGGCAAGGTTTACTGCCTGCCAAAAAAATTGGATGAGGAAGTTGCTAAAATGCATCTGACTAAGCTCGGGGTTAAATTAACTGAATTGTCAGATAAGCAGGCCGAATATATTGGCATTGATAAGGACGGTCCATACAAGCCGGATTATTACAGGTATTAATCGTAATGTTAATAAAATTTATAAAACAGTCCCGCTAATCATGTTGCAGGTCTGCTAAAAATATAGTTTATGACAGATGAACAGCAAGTACAATTCGGCGAATTTGTAACAAAGTACAAAGGCAAAATTTTTTCCATAAAACAGAGAAAAGTTGTCTATCCTGATGGACATTTTGAATTTCACGAATACTGTCAGCGGTTTAATTCCGTTACAGTGCTTGCTTTTGACGACAAAAATAATTTGATTCTCACAAGGGAATTCAGAGAGGCGAGAAACAAGTACGTTTGGTTTTTGCCAACCGGAAAAATAGACAAAGGAGAGGATCCAGAGGAATCGGCAATTCGTGAAATGAGGGAGGAAATCGGCTTACGTCCTCAAACCATTAAACTTTTGTTCAAAAGACCGGCAAGCAGTAGTTATTTTCTTTGGGATACCTATGTTTTCGTTGCAAAAGATTTAAAAGTCGATCCTCTTCAACCGGAAGAGTTTTTTGAAATTGAGACAGTGCCGACACCAATGGAAAAAGCAGTGAGTATGGCGTTAAGTGGAGAAATAGAAAATGTATATTTGTCATATAATATACTAAGATTTGATTATATGGCACGAACTAAAGAATTTAAGTGGTAAAATGAATTGATATGCTATTTTTTTAATTGCTTTTTTCCTTTTATTCGCATTATTGGCTTATAGGAATTTTCGTTTGGCAATTTGTTTATTTGTGGTGATTTTACCGAGTTATTTGTTGAGGTATTCTTACGGACCTTTGCCATATATATTGAAAATACCAACCACTTTTTTTGAAGTGGCTTTTTTTTCCATTTTATTGGTTTGGGTTTTTAAGTATGCAAAATCAGATATTAAAATTATAGGCGGATGGGTGGCAAAAAATAATTTATTTTTCTTCCTGATGGTTGTGTTTTTTGTTTTTGCGATGTTTGGAATTTTTGTCAGCGACATGCCATGGCGTTCGTTTGGCCATTATAAGGCGTATTTTATTGAACCAATGGCGTTTTTTCTTATCTTAATTGGGCGCAGAGAAGAGATCTCTCCCAAAGATCTTGTTTTTTGCCTTGGCCTTTCAACGTTAAGCATTGCGATTTATTCAATATTTCAAAAATTTACAGGTTTGGGTATTGCCACAGATCAATGGACAGCAGAACCGGGAAGACGGACTACGGCTTTTTTTAGCTCTCCAAATGCCATTGGATTGTATGCAGTTCCAATTTTTCTAATGCTGGCCGGAAAGAAGATTAATATCCTATCGCGCGTTGATTTTTGGAAGAACAAAAAAAAGATTTTTACAGTCGTCATGATGCTATTGATTTTTTTAAGCGTATTATTTTCAAAATCAGAAGGGGCTTTGATCGCACTTGCAGTTGGAATGACAGTCCATTTGTTTTTAATAGGCCGTAGAAAAATAGCTGTTGGCATCGTTGCAATTGGCATTATTACGGCTCTGGCTGTGCCGGCCTTGCGAAGCGCTGTCTTATTCGTTGATCAAGCAGGACAAAATCGTTTGTCATTATGGAGATACTCCACGACTTATCTTACTGACTCTCCGTCTAATTTTGTTTTTGGATCCGGTCTGCGCCAGTTTTTTCGCCATGTGCAAAAGCCGTATTATGATGACAGCGAAATGGAGCGCCTGATTTACCCGCACAACATTTTTTTAAATTTTTGGACTGAAATCGGTTTGTTCGGAATGCTGGCATTTATTGGAATTTTTTTCTGCCTCATATATTTTGCCTGTTGCTTGCGCAAAAAGGATGTTTTTTTTGGATCAGCAATGCTTGCCTGCTTAATTGCCTTGTTAACGCACGGGTTGGTTGATGTTCCATATTTTAAAAATGATCTGGCTATGCTTTTTTGGATTATAGCGGCTGTGATTTGTTTAAGTTATTTTTATGAGAATCAATATCAAGGTAAAACCTCTGTCGGCAATAACCAAGATTGAACAATTGGATGAAAATAATTTTGTGGTCTGGGTTAAAGAGCCCCCAACAAAAGGGCTGGCTAATAAGGGCGTATGCGCGGCATTAGCTAAATATTTTAATGTATCCGGTTCGCAGGTTTCAATTGTTTCCGGCTTCACAAGCAGAAATAAAGTAGTCTTGATAGATTAAAGAATGTCTTGGAATAGATAGTCCGGGTCTGCCACCAAATACCATTTCTACTGCAATTGATAAATTATGGCCAAAATCGTTTCAAAATTTCTTGGCTTATCTTACAGATAGGCCTCAAAATTTTTTATCAAGCGAAGCGAGAGAAAAGAAAAATGATAATTTTTCT
>JBDROJ010000014.1:0-7591 GCA_043810165.1 bacterium | reverse complement strand
TAGTTTGATTTTCAATTTTTATTTTTTTTATTTCATTTTTTAGATTCTCATCCGATTCAAATTTAATTTTAAAATATTCAGGAGTATAGCCTATCCAGCTTGCTCCTGTTTTATTTTCAAACAGCACATTTCTAATTTTTTCGATAAATTGTTTTTTATAGTCCTTGGAAATTTTTTTACATATGGTTGTGAGTTTATTAACCCGGTCAGTCACGATTTGGTTGTGGACGGGCTTTAATCTATTAGCCGGTGTACCTGGTCGAGGAGAAAAAGGAAAAATATGAACTTTGCTAAATCTGGTTTTTTTAACAAAACCATATGTTTGCATGAACTCTTCTTGAGTTTCATCCGGAAAACCAACGATGATGTCAGTGGTAAAAGAGAATAAAGGATTATCATTGCGTAATTGATTTGTAATTTTTTGATAATGTTTAACTGTGTGGCCACGAGCCATGCGTTTAAGAACAGAATTTGATCCCGATTGTAGCGATAGATGCCAGTGGGGCAATAGGCGTTCTGAATTGTTATATAATTTTATTAATCCACCAGTGATTAATCTTGGGTCAAGCGATCCGAGACGGATGCGTCGAATTTTAGTTTTCTCAAGCACCTGTTTTAATAGTCCGGCCAAGTCCAAATTTTCATATTTGTATTGGCAAATATTAACACCAGTTAAAATCACTTCTTTGCAACCATTACCCACTGCTAGATCAATTTTTTTTATTATCCCATCAGGCGGTTCGCTTTGTGATTTTCCTCGAAAACTGGGAATTATGCAATAAGTACATTGAAAGTTACAACCAGTTTGGATTTTAATAAATTTTCTGATTTTGGCGGATTTGTTATTGCCAGGAGAATTTTCACTGTCATTGCGAGCGAAGCGAAGCAATCTCGTTAATTTAGAACCAGCCAGATTGCTTCGCTTACGCTCGCAATGACAGAGAAGCTCGGCTCTTCGCAATGACAAAGCAGTAAGATGTTCAACAACCGTGGTATTGTTTTCACCAACAAAGTCAATTTCAGGTAGATCGTGATTTTCTAAACATCCGGTAACAATCACATAGGCACCATTGCGTTTTACTCGTCTGATCATCTCGCGCGTGGTTTGACTTGCTCCACAAGTAACTCCACAGGCGCGTATAACAGCAATGTCTTCGCTAGAACCAAATGGCACAATATCAAAGTTGAGCTGTTCCAGCCCTTTTTTTAATTCATCGGTTTCCGCTTGGTTTAATTTACAACCTAAGGTATAGAAAGATATATTCATAATAGTTAGTATTTAAGTATAAAAAAAGGTTTTTGGCAAGGGGATTGTTTTTTTAAGTTGCCTGTGGATAAAGTTTGTTTACATATTATTTTAATATGATATTATATATACCTACACCTGGGGTGGGGGTATTAATAATTTAATTAAAAATTTTATGGAAAAAAAAATACCAGAGTACAAAAAAGATACTCTAGTTAATTTGAAGAAAGCTAGCAGTCTATTAGCAAAGATTATTAAAATGACTGAAGATAATCAATATTGTATTGATTTAATGCAACAAAACTTAGCAGTTATTGGTTTGTTGAAATCTGCCAACCAAAAATTAATGCAAGGACATCTAAATGGGTGTTTTAAAAACGCAGTTTCTTCTAAAAATATCAAGAAGCAACAAGAGATGATTGAAGAAATACTGCAAGTTACTAAATTATCAAATCGTTAATATGTATAAGAAAAAAATATATATAACAGGCATGACCTGTGTGTCGTGCGAAATGGTCATTACTGATGAATTGGATTCTATTGATGAAATTATTGAAGCAAAAGTTTGTCATAAAAAAAATCAGGCCGAAATTACCCATAACAAAGGGCTAAAAACCGATGATATTTTGGATAAAATTAAGAATCTAGGCTATACAGCTTCGTTTGATCCAATAAAAGACGTTACTAATGAGCGAAAGGCCAGTGCTAAACAATGGTTTTATTCATTGTTAGTTTTATTGATTTTGATTGGTGGTTATAAGATTTTTAAGTTTTTGGGATTGTTAGACTGGGTGAATATTGATACTGATAACTATGGTTTTGGTTTAGCTATATTGATTGGGCTTATTGCTTCATTATCTTCTTGTCTGGCAGTTGTAGGTGGGGTAGTATTGTCTTTTGCAGCCAAATATCAGGCTAGCGGAAATTTTTTCCAAGCCAGTGTTAAACCGCACCTTTTGTTTCATGTGGGCAGGCTGACAAGCTTTTTTGTATTTGGCGGTATGCTGGGTTATATTGGCAGTTGGTTTAGTTTATCAAATAGTTTAATTGGCTGGTTTACGGTGATAGTAGCTATAATTATGGTATTATTAGGTTTAAATATTGCTGGGCTAATTCCTCCGATAAGCAGGTTGGGTGTGCATTTGCCAAAATCCACTTCAAAAGTTTGGAATAAATTAAAGATGTCCGAGCATAGATTAGCCCCATTATTATTAGGAGCATTTACTTTTTTTCTGCCATGCGGTTTTACACAAAGCATGCAATTATTTGCCATAGCCAGCGGTAGCTTTTGGCGTGGTGCTTTTACTTTGTTCCTATTTGCCTTAGGGACTTTGCCAGTTTTGATTATTTTAGGTATTACAGCTTCACGTTTTCGTAATCGTAAAATGGTTATTCTACAAAAAGTAGTTGGTTTTGTAGTAGTATTATTTGCTTTCTATACGTTAAGTTCTGGTCTGGTATTGGCTGGTATTAACACTGATATAGGTTTGAATAAAAATTATGGGCAGACCACCAAGCAAGATAGCCAACAGATTGTGAAAATGGATGTTAGTTACCAAGGTTATTCACCTAATGTATTTACCATCAAAAAAGGAGTACCTGTAAAATGGGTTGTTAATGTCAAACAAATGACTGGTTGTACCAATGAAATAATGATACCTAGTCTAAAGATTAGTAAAAAATTGCAAGTAGGGGAGAATGTTGTAGAATTTACACCTCAACAAGCTGGTGATTTAAGGTTTAGCTGTTGGATGGGTATGGTTAGAGGTAAATTTATAGTAACTGACGATAGTGCTAATAGTAGCCAGGGTGCTGTGCAGGAGTCAGTTAATCAATCTGATGATACTGAGTTTGCATCAAGTCAATGTGATGGTAGTAGTTGTGAAGGCGGTTGTGGCGGTGGCTGTGGGGCTAGTAGTTGTCAATTAAACCAATAATATATATGAAAAAACAAATAATACAAATTGAGGGCATGCATTGTGCTAGTTGTGCAATCCAATTAGAAAAAGGATTTAGCAAATTGACTGGCGTGAAAAAAGTCATGGTTAATTTTGCTACTCAAAAAGCATCTGTAGAATATGATGAAGTACAGATAAAAAATACTGATTTAGACAAATTGGTGGTTGATATGGGCTATCAAGTTTCTGATGGTAAGACTGGTCACCAGCACGATCATAAAAAGAAGATATCAGAAAAGAAATTAAAATATCGGGTATTAATAGCCATTGTCTTAACTTTGCCGGTTTTTATACGCATGTTTTGGCCTTGGGAATTGCCTGGTAGTTTTTTAGGTATTTCTATAACTAACTGGGCTCAACATGATTTGGCTTTTTTAGTTGTGTTTATACTTGGTTGGACTTTTCATTCTGGCGCTTTTAAACAATTGAAAAAAGGTCGGGCAAATATGGATACTTTGATATCCCTAGGTACCTTGTCTGCATATTTCTATAGTTTATACGCCATGTTTGCTCACGAGCACTTGTATTTTGAAAGTGCGACCACTATTACTTCTCTAATTTTGCTAGGTAAATTCTTAGAATTAAAAACAAAAAACAGAGCTAGCCAAGCCATGCAAAAATTAATGGAATTGGGAGTCAAAAAAGCTAGGGTAATTAAGAACGGCGAACAGATTGAAATGGAAATTGATCAAGTGAAGATTAATGATGTAGTTTTGGTTAAACCAGGCGAAAAAATACCGCTTGATGGCTTGGTGATTGAAGGTCAATCCACAATTGATGAATCTGTGTTAACTGGCGAGAGCTTGCCAATAGACAAAGAACCAGGACATGAAGTTTACGGTGCCACCATTAATAAAGATGGAGTATTGCAAATTAAAGTGACCAAGACTAATGACCAGACCATGCTAACACAGATTATTAAGACAGTGGAGCAGTCGCAAGCATTTAAGGCACCTATGCAAAGATTAGCCGATCAAATAGCTGGTATTTTTGTACCCGTGGTTATTGGTATAGCTTTTTTAACTTTTTTGGATTGGTGGTTGATAGCCGATAATTTAGCCGCTGGAATAATAAACGCAGTCACAGTGTTAATTATTTCCTGTCCTTGTGCTTTGGGTATTGCTACACCAATGGCTGTTATGGTGGGTGGTAGTGTAGGTGCTAGAAAGGGTATTCTGGTGAAAGATGGAGAAAGTTTTGAAAAGGCTCGTAAAATAGATGTAGTTATTTTTGACAAAACTGGTACTCTGACCGAGGGCCAGCCAGTGGTACAAAAAGTTTTGGTCAATGAAAAGTATGATTTTAGCGAAAATAAAATTATTAAAATTTCTGCTTCTTTGGCCGAACATTCCAATCATCCGTTATCGCAAGCTGTCGGTAGATTAGGTCAATCTCAGAAAATCGATTTAGCCGAGGTAGTTGATTTTAAAGAGGTGAGCGGTAAAGGCGTGCAAGGCCGTTGCAAGCAACATCAGACTGATTTGTTATTAGGTAATAATAAGCTGCTGATGTCTGAGCGTAGTTTGGACACGGATTGGGTAGATAGAGTATTAGTAGATAATAAACAGAACGGTAGTAGCATTCTCTTTGTGGTACATGGGAAAAATGTTATTGGTGCTTTAATGTTAGTTGATGAAATTAAAAATACTTCTAAACAGACTATATCTGAATTAAAGAGTATGGATTTACAGCCGTTCATGATTAGTGGTGATAATCGTAATACCGCCAAGACAGTGGCTACACAATTAGGTATAGATAATTATTTAGCTGAAGTTTTGCCAGCAGATAAACAGGAAGAAGTTAAAAAAATGCAAGATCAAGGCAAAAAAGTAGTTTTTGTAGGTGATGGCATAAATGACGCTCCGGCTTTAATACAATCAGATCTGGGTATTGCCATGGGTTCGGGCGCAGATATAGCTCGTGAATCCGGTGATATTATTATTATGAATTCAGATCCATTAACCGTGGTTGAAGCCATTAAATTATCAAGAAAGACCTTTGGTATTATTAAGCAAAATTTGTTTTGGGCATTTTTCTATAATATTTTGGCCATACCATTGGCGGTTTTTGGCGTTGCCACTCCCATGATTGGCGCACTAGCCATGAGCTTGTCTGACGTGGCCGTTATAGGGAATAGTTTGAGGATATATAGGGAATAACGTAAGAATAACGTAAGAGTATACAAATTAAAATTTATGATGTATAATAATAGTATAAAGAGGGATATCTTTCTGTTTTTTTATATATAAAAATTATGCTTAATTTTTTTAGGAGACTTCATGTCAGCACTAAATATTTGTTGGCAACCATTATTTTATCAGCTTCGGTTTTGATTTTTACAGCCATTGCTGCACCGCCTAGCTCACCATATTCACCAGGTGATACTTTAGCACCAACCTGTTCACCCGGAGATAATAATTGTACTGTTACCACCCCAGCTGTGTCAGGTGCTAATTCTGACATTACTTCGTTATTAGGTCTTACGACAGCTTTGTCAATAGTGCAAGGTGGTACAGCCACTACTTCAGTTGGTTCAGCTGGTAGCTTGGTTTATTCCAATGGTACTTATTATGATTTTACAGCCACTGGCACTTCTGGTTATGTACTTCAAGCCAATGGAGCTAGTATTCCTGCTTGGGTGACTACTTCTTCTCTTGGTTTGGGAGGCAGTTCTGCTCTTTGGACTGAATCAGGTAATGATATATATTTTAATACTGGTAGAACTGGAGTTGGGACAGATGTACCATCTAGCACTCTTCATGTTGTTAGTACCACAGAACAGCTACGACTCGGATATGATAACGAGAATTATACCTCATTAATAATCGGCTCAGACGGTGCGTTAACAGTCTCTTCAACTAATGGTTCAGATATGACTGTACACGATGCTCTAGTGGTGGGTGGTTCATTATCTGCGACCGCTGGTTTATCGATTAATACTAATGATTTATATGTTGATACTGGTAGTGGTAATGTTGGTATGGGCACCACCTCGCCTGTCGCCGCCGTGCATTCAGTGAGAGGTGACGGTGATCCGCAATTGAGATTAGAATATGATAGTTCTAATTTCGTTGACTTTTTTGCTTTGAATGGGAGTTTTGTTGTCTCTTCAAGTTATGCCACTACATTTCCTAAAGCTATCCAGGCTAATGATTATATTGTCTTAAATAATACCAATAACGGTAATGATGCTAATACAATACTACTTATTACCGGTGACGGTGCTCATAATAGCGCAACTTTTAATGATTTATCTACTTCAAATCACACAATATCGGCTGTTAATGAAGTTCACCATATTAGAACAACTAGATTAGCTAATGACAGTGCTATTTTGTTTGATAAAGTGGACGATGTTTTGACTACACCCAATCATTCAGATTTTGATATAGGAACGGGTGATTTTACAATAGAAGCGTGGGTATATATGGATGATGTTCCAGCTTCTCATCCTGAAGTTTATAGGATAATGGCACAAGGAGATTTGGAATCAGCGAATGGCAACTGGGCGTTTGGTATGGGCAACGCTTGGGGTACTGGTTATAGAATGAATATTGCCATAAGGTCTGGTGGCGCAAATGTTGATTATTGGTCAGATGAAATTACTTCTATAGACCAAGCCACTTACAAATGGATTCACTTTGCTATTTCCAGAAATTCTGGGACCTTGAGGTTTTTTATGAATGGTATACAAATTGGCTCAGGCACCGTTACAGAAAGTATGACAACTACAAACTCTGGTGGAATGCAAGTTGGTGCTAGGTGGGGTTACGGCTCTTATATGGAAGAATTTGATGGATTAATGGATGAGATAAGATTTAGTAATGTTGCGAGATATACGAGTGATTTTGTTCCAGTTTACAAACATGCTGGTCAAGATATTAAATTTAAGGATGGCAGTAATAATATTCATACGTTGAAATCCAGAGTTAGTTTTTAGATTAATAGTTATCATAAAAAAGTCTCTTAGTTTTATTACAATTTTTTTCATATTTTCTTTGTTTGCTTTGCCGAACCATGTTTATGCTTCCACTACTAACGGAACCATTGATTCTACCTATAAATACGCTTGGTCAGAAAATATTGGCTGGCTTAATTTTGGAGCTACTGGCAGTAACGTAGTTATTACTGATTCAGCTATTACTGGATATGTTTGGTCAGCTAATTATGGTTGGATTAATTTGTCTCCATCTGGTTCAGGTGTTGCAAATACTACGGCCGGAGTTTTGTCTGGACAAGCTTGGGGTGAAAATACTGGTTGGATTGATTTTGCTGGCGTAACTATCGGCAGTGATGGGTATTTTAGTGGTTATGCTTCTGGAACTGTAACCGGTCAGATTAACATGAATTGTTCAAACACTGCTTCATGTGTTTCTTCAGATTTTAA
>JBDROJ010000013.1:0-60419 GCA_043810165.1 bacterium | reverse complement strand
TTGACATATCCCTTACCATCTTTAAAGCACTGATAAGCATGGTGGAATTCATAAAATCCATTATCACAAGTCTTGTTTGCTATCTGTCCAAAATTCGGAGCCACGCTCTCGGCCAAGCATTGATTTATGCCTCTACAATCCAGATCTTTAATACAGCCAATTCCTGTAGTTACTAACTTATCTCTATACTCAATATTTTGACCTTTCTCATCAGCTGAATAAGTAAAACTCATAAAAGCACAACTTTTTCCCTGTTGTTTACAAACTGTATCTAAACATAAACTTGTGTCTTTTAGCTCTTCACATGTCCCGTCAACAACTCCTCTTTTATTACGATAAGCGCCTTTTAAAGGCCCGACCTCATTACCATCACCCCAGCGCACAGTCATTTTCTTAATTGGCATTTGATTCATGTCTGCATAAGCATAAAAACGTAAATTCACGAACGCAGGTTGGGTATATATATTAATATCTCCAGCTGATCGGTCGTTTATGGTCAAACCTTCTTTGCCTTCGTAGCACTTATTACTGCTTAAACAAACATCTGACAAACTTAATACCTTAGGGGCTTTTTCATAAGCAAATTTACCAACTTTGGTTTGAACAGTTTCAGTAATATTATAATTATTGACAGCCACCGATGCAGCTGAACCATCATTTTTGATTTCTACATAATCTTTTTTACCGTCAAAAATTACAAGGCCTTCAGGAAGGCTAAATATACTATTAGTCTTGGCAAACAAGTAACCCAATATTTTTGTTACCCCAGCACCTATGCCAGAAGTGGGCTTTAACTCTTGCTTGGGAGGATCTTTATCATAGTCAATATATTTACCACCCAAAGCATTTCCGCTACATACACCATAACAAGAATAAGGAACACCACCATCTAAGGATTTTAACCTAAGAGAATAGAGTATGGCATTTTGAATTGGGTCTGTACCTAGTGGCAAAGCGCCGAACGGACTTTGAAGTGTATTATAACCATAATATGTATGATCATAAAAACTACTACCCAATCTATAATTACTTCCTCCCCATATTTTGTCAGTAAAAGCGGCACTATCCATACTGGCTACGTCGGCTATCTTAGTACAATATTCATTTAGATCGACTTCTATGAAAATATTATAGGCAGTTTGATGTTCTTCGTCCGCGTCAGAAGTACAATGAGCCATGGCAATATCGTATAAGTCCCCTGCTTCATATATAACAGTTTTACCGTTAATAATTTTAGTCACAGATTTTTTATTAAAGACAAACAATATTTCCATACTGTCTTGTGCTAATTCAGAACCATTTTTACACATTTCCACTAGATAACCATCTCCATTGGTATTTTTATCACCATATTCAGGGAAGAAACCTAACTCTTCTGTTATATATTTTAATGGCTCCCCTCCGTTTGTAGAAGGATCATTAAAAAAGGCTCTCATTACTATAAATTCTCTTGAATTTTTCTCCTTGTCTTTACCTATAACGCTATCCCTTATTTCTGTCCTCACCTTGCCACCCGTTGTTACTAGAGTTTCTTGGATACCAATACCACACGCTTCTAAATTACTACTATGATCTTCGCTCTTCCCAAATGAAGCGGAGATACCTGGTTTGTCTTCCATTACCTGACAACCAACCTGCCCATTTTTATCTTTAACATCCTTGTTATAAACAGTCATTACATTTTTGTCGGGGTCATCCATTGATCCTTTTCTAATCACAAATGTGCCCACAGGAACTCCGCCGTCATTACCTTGATCTTCTATAGATGCTTTATCCACGTGTATGATAATTTTGTCTATATCTCGGTAATTAAGTGGTTCGAATACTGGCATGAAATCTTTATAATCATCGCTAAAGTTCTTATCTTTATTAAATCCAGTAGGATAATATGTATATTTCCTCGTCGTTAAACCACCATACTGTTGTGCTGCTTGAACCGCAAACTTAGAATAATCCCATAAATAATCACTATCACTCACAGCATCCTTTAAATTATCCCACCAATAATAACCAAAAGCTGGTTCAGAAACATATAAAATCTGTTTCCTATATGGCGAAGTGTCCTTGGGTAATGTTATGTACGAACTGATTAAGGTCTTTTTAGGTATTCCTAGACCAATTATTGGACTATCATCAGTAACAACAGTCCTTTGTTCGGACAGAACCGCATTCCCCTTAGCCTCCAGACAATAATATTTACCGTATTCGGTGGGCTGATACCCTGCTTCAGGTGTACTATTAATATCCATAACGCCTTTTACAAAATCAATTGGATGCCAAGTCAGGCAAGGATGTTGTTCTTTATTTGCATATAATGAACGAGAATTGTCTTCTTCCACGCAATATCCATACCAGCCCAAATACCGCTTGGATGACTTGGCCAGCAAACAAGCCGAGCCGGTAGCACAATCTGAATCCTTACTGCAGACTGACGGATTGTTGCCGCTACAAATGCCCTTGACCACGCCAGTGCCATTATTAAGACCTTTATTCTTCTCGCTTGTCTCTACAAATAATCCGTTAAAATTAGGATCATAATAATCCCAAAATTTGGTTAACTGGTCACCATAATTCACCTTGGTATAACTACAATCACAGGCAGAACTATCTAATGGCGATGAAGTAAACTCACTTTGCGCTTCTGTACAATAATTCACATTTTCATAAGCAGAAGATTTGCCCATTTCTATTGTATTTGGATAAGGCGAATCTTTTTCAGGATAAGCCCTGCAATTTTGTTTAGGCGCATTTTGATGAATATTTCTTGACCCGCCTTGAAAGCCTTTGACGCATATTTGGCTTACGCATACTGAATCTCCGTCTTCTCCGCAAGGCGTGCCGTCTTTAACCGTACTACTACAAGCATAAGAAAATAGATCTTTGGCATTCTCGCACTCGGCGCCGCCACCACAATATACTAATTTGGCCAAACGCCAATCATCCACGCCTTTTGCTCCAAAATTTACTTGGCTTAATTCTTCTAATGGATAACTATTTAATATGCTTAATCCCGAATAGTCCATATTCTTCCAGCCCAATTTTCGGCTTCTATAACGAGTTTCAGTTAACACCGTATTTTTATCTTCATGTACGCCATCTAACCAGCTAGTGCAAACCGCTTGTTGTTTGTCTTTGCTTTGACCGCTCTGCACCACCTTGGCTTGACCGCATCGGCCGATCAAATCGCAGACTTCTTTGTATTTTGGCTCGCCCGTACTGTCATCCCACACATTATGCGAAGTCCTGCACTGCAACCATTCTCCACATTCACGATCACGCGTTACTTGCATTATCACATTGGCATCATTGTTGGTACTGCTGGAAATCGGAGTTATCAGAGCATTTTTCTTTAATTCGCTTTCCTTGTATGACAGCATTGTATTCCATAATTTATTTCCAATTTCAGTTTGATCAAACAGCACGCATCCTTCTTTTAAACTTACTTGGCCGTTGCATTTGGATTGCGCGGTTTGTATTTTACTATCATTAATTACATAGTATGGCTTGTTATTATCGTTACGATCAACAAATTCTGTACAACCTGTCTGACTTACAGGACACTCTCCCACAAAATTATCATATTTATCCTTATTGCCAAATGACCACAAGCCATAATCATTGCCTGCTTTTAAATAATCCGGATAACAAGCTTGTTCGCCCTTGGCCACGCAAGTAGCTCCTTTGGTACTTTTACTGCAATCACTGTCAGAAGTGCAGAAAATCTGTGGCGAATATATCTGTGTAACCTTGTTTGTACTGGTTCCGCAAGCGCCAACATCTTTCCAAAACCAACCGCTGTATTCGGTTCCGGCCACAGTCACCTTGCTTTGATAACTACAAATTCTTTGTCCAATCAATAATGGATCTTTAAAATAGTAAGTGCTATTGCCTGAAGAATATGAACCACACCCCACTGATCTTTGCTGGCATAAGATAGGCTTGCTGTCTGCATAGGAAGCAGGGTCATTTTTTACCAATACCGTAGTATATTTAGGACCGCTTGGAGTTTCTTTTTCAAGACCCGCATAAGTACAGCCAATATCAATTTGATTGCAAGTAGCTTTTTTATCAGCCACCAAGTAAAGCGGAGCCGTGCTGGTTGTATCAGCCGGAATATGCACGGTGGAAGTAACAAGATCCACGGTAACGCTGGTAGCTGATGTAACAGCAGTAACTATATCTTGAAGAGTATGATTTAAAATATTAACATAACAACCAGTATCATCTAATGGTACTTGACAACCTACCGTACCATCATCAAAAGTAATTTCCGCTTTGGTTCCGCTTTTGGCTGACAGCCAAACATTATACCAATTCTCGCCGGCTTCACCAATAGTATTATATGTATCCAATACAGCTGTACAGCCAATGGCATCTTCCCTGCATAAGTAATCAAAGCCTGTTAAATATGCCGGTGTCTGGCTATTAGGAATGGAATATGCTTTACATCCCAAAGCTTGACCCGGCAAATTGTCAGTCAAATTATCATCACATACTTTACCCACGCTTAAAGAATTCTTGGTTAAATATATCACATCATTTATACCAATAAATTCTACATTATCCAAGAAAATTTGATTGCCGGCGCCGGAGTAAAGATAATTAAAAAACAATCTAGCTTCAATTCCGCCTGTCCATTTTATTGGGCCAAGCTCATAATAGTTCCAAACATCACGCACAGACACGGTGCCAAAATTCTGGATAGCAGAAACCCCATCATGCAATCCAACGCTTATTTGTTTGCTACTATCACTCTTGGCCCAAAATCTTACAACATAGCTTTTATCTGTCTCCAACAAAGTGGTAGTGGCATTTAATTTCTTAAATAATATTCCTTGCCCTCCGCTTCCGGCATAACCAACCGAATGTCCGCCAACATAAGTTGCTTCAGCTGATAAATATGCATCACCCGACCATTCAAGCAAAGCGTCTGCAGGATCAGGACTTTCAAATCCATCTTTAAATAATACTTTAACTGTGTTGGCAGAATTGCCCTTGTATGCTCGGCATGTATTTGCTTCGGCAGTGCAGGCCGTGCTATTGCCTGCGTTGCTTACTGTATTGGCTGGAAGGCCTTGATAGATACAATGGCCTTTATCATATTTTCCATTTTGAAAACAGAAATAGCATTTCTTGAGATTTTGATCATAACGACCAGATAATTTTTCGCACACCATCTGGTCACTATCATAAGTACTTTCATTGTACATCTCCAATTCAGACAAACGGTAAGGTGTGCAAGTTTTATCAACAGCAATTGTCTTGGACAAAAGCCTATAATATACCTTGCCTTTTTCATCATTAAATTCTCTACAATCAGCATCAATCTTGTATGTCTTGCCACTGGCACAATCTTGAAATAGCGCGCTCTCTTTTCCAGTGCGATAAGACTGCTTGGGTCCTCCGGAACCATCTTGCTCTAATATATATACCTTTAATTGATAACCTCCTTGAGACGAACCTTCATAAGTATAGAAAGTTTTTTGTTTGGCTTCATCAGGAAGAATACAAGGACGCAGATAAGTATAATATTCCACTTTTTCAGCCGAGCCTTGCACTGTGCTTAGATTAGTGAAAGCCGTGCATTCATTTTGAACCGATGTGCAAGTTTTACCAGAAGCCGGAATAATATATGCCACTTCTTGGCCATTGGAATAATTTGTATTCATTTCTCTATAAGCGTCATAACCTACACAGGTCTTGTCGCACTCGTTATTCCAATTTTCTATTTTTGTAACATAACCGGAAGCCGTTAATGTGGTGGTAACCACGGCCGGCTTGTAACGCCCGGGAATTTTAGAAGCTGAACGCTGGCTATCAGATGGAAGTACTTCCGTGTACCAATTACAATTTTCTTCTTCCGGAATGCACACGCCCGCATAATTGGAACAATCTTTGTGTGACTTGATACTGCTCAAATCCGCTCTGGATTGGGGCCATTCAACTTTTTCTGTTTTTGGATCAGAGTCATAACACCCAAGATAAATCGGCGCTTTTTTCAAATATAATGTGTCGGCATTTCCTTCAGATACTCGAAAAGCTGAACAACCAGCTGAATTGGCCGAGCAACTTGAAGATAAATTTTTGTTGAAAAACATCATCTTATTAGTAAAATCTTGCCACCAAAAAGAAGTTTTCTCTAATGGTTTCCAAGCCATTGTGCTAGTAACAGTTACATCTCGATTTAGACTATAAGAAGTACAACCAACCGAATCTTGATTGCAGTTGGCATTATCCAAAGTACGGCGCAAATAACCGGCAGTATTGCCACTACTATCTTTAAAAGCAAGACATGTATTATATTGAGAATCACAGGAAGTGCCCGGTATCTTCCAAATATTTTTCTCTCGCACACAATATCCATAAGACACGCAATTACCCTTGTTATCATATTTAACGCAATTGCTCATATCAACACACTCGCTCATGCGCTGTGGACCTGATTGATTTAATAAATTATTTGTATATCCCATGGCTTCACAGCGAGTAAGCGGAACTTTAAGGACCCAATTCGGATCAATCAAATGACAAAAAGGGAAATTAATCGGGTCATTATCCAGACTGACAATATTACCTTGGCTGTCTTTAATATATTTGCATTCATCAAAACCATCAACCACTTCTTTGAGAGTCCATGGCTTGTCAGGATCGCTATTCTTGGTTGCTATTTCAAAACCCAAAGGCAAAATTCTGGCTTTGCGCAATTTTTTAACATTTGAATAACAATAGGCTTGCTGGTAGCAGTTTGGATCTGAATCAAGCGAACGATTTTCCGGCGAAATTAATTTGTAACTGCCGTGCAACCAATCTTTTTCAATGGCTTCCCTGATTGTAATGGGCCGGCCATAGTCGGCTTCCTGCACTGCCTGGGCAAACAAAGTATCAAGAGCGCAATTATTCATGCCTGGCGAACCTGGACAGCTGGAAAACTCGGCCAAAACATTATATCTTTCAACAGCTGTGGTTTGTGGCATAAGCAATTCACTAAACATTTTTTCAGCTTGCCTGCGCCCACCGCTGGAACCTCCAACCGCATATTTATTGGTCAATGACTCACTAGCCAGATCGTCTTCTTCATTAAACATGCCCACCAGATTCTTTAGGCCTTGGTTAAGAAGAGTATTTAAGAAGGTGGATAAAGCTGACGGAATTACTTGCTCCATGGCAGTGCCCATGACATCGCCGAACTTATCCAGGCTCATGTTCTGCTTTTGCGATGGCGACATATTGCGCAGTTCTTCTCTTAACACTACTTGCGGAGTTGCTATTTTGCCTGAAATTAAATTGTCAATTGCTTTAACACCTTGGCCGGCAGATCTATCCAATTGAGCAGCTAAAACATCTTTTTGAATCAATTGCTGAATTTTCTCGGTTGCAGTCAGATATATTCCCAAATCCCCTTGTTCAACGAAATCAGCAGTGAAGTTAAACATCTTGCCGGCATCAAAATTACCGCTCTCATCCGCATATTTGCTTTTCCAAGCATCAGGAGAAAGCAATTTCATTTCTTGAAAAGTACATTCAGGCTTTTCCATTCCAAACTCGGAGCTAGCAAACCTTTTCTGAAGGCTCAACCGCATAGCTAGATCAACACTTAAGTCAGGTACATTACAAACATTTAAACCCAATGGTTTTGCTAGTTCTCCTACTGCTTTGGCGCCTGTCTGCGCCATGGTATCAACTAAAAAATCATCCCATTGGCTGGTAAAAATGGCTGGCTTCTGGCCTTTAAATCCTGAAGCCATATATACGGCCGTGTCATAGGCCATTTTATGCATAAAATATGAAACAGTCTGCACGGCCGCATTCAAAACAGCTACTTTAAGCCCTTCTCTTATTTTTGCAAAAATAGTATCCAAAGTATTTGGGACGCTTGAAACAACAGAAACAGGTATAGCAGCATAAACCGGCTTTGGTTTTAAAAATGAACCGCTTACAGCCATAAATACAAAAACCACAACCATAAATCCAAGGCCTATTTTTTTTGTTTTTTTCAACATATTAATATGTGCTTGTGTTAGTCTGGTAAAGGCTCTGCAAATTTTGCAAAGTACTGGTTGTTTTGAGCGCGTCATCAATTATCGCCTGCAGTTGTTCATCACTTACCTGATCCAATATTTTTTGATCCACGCCGGCTGTTGTTAGCATCTCTCGCAATTGTTTTGTGTCTTTTAATAAATTAGCCAAATCAGCCGGTTGTTCCTGGTTTGGCGGGGTTATCCATTTGGGTAATGAACTGGAAACCGAATCACTGGCTTGACCGTCTTGATTAATGGCCACACTTCCGGCGCAATCCATGCCTTGAGCGCATAAAGGATTGGTTCCTTTTGAAACTTCTTGCTTGTCGTCAATGCCGTCAGAATCAGAATCTTCCAAATAAGGACTTGTCTCATAAACATACAATTCTTCAAAATCATTTAATCCGTCCTGATCAGTATCTCTATAACGCAAGACATTAATGTCATTAATAATACTATCAGACAAAGGAGGAATTTGATTGCTCAAAGCAAACGGTTTGTACATTGTATTGCGAATCTGCAAAACACCCAAACTTAAAGCTAAAATGGCAAAAACAAGCAACAAGACAAAGCCAGTCTTCTGCTCTCTGGTCAATTTAATATTATCTTTTTTATACGGCATAATGATTTTATTTATTATACCATAAAATATTTAAAAACAAAAACCCTTTTCAAGCTTGCTTGCCAATTTAATCCACTGGTCAAGATTTAACTCTTGAGCTCTTGCTTTGTCAGGTATTCCAATATTTTGAAAAGTCCTTAATAACATCTCTTTATCTTTAAAAACACAAGCCAGGTTATTTAATAATAATTTTCTAGGGCTGGCAAAACCAGCCTTGGCAATGCTGAAAAAAACTTTAGCACAGACTGATTTTTTTGATGTTTTAATTTTTAATTTTATCACAGCCGAGTCCACTTTGGGCGCAGGCCAAAAACATGTTCTAGGTACTTTCATGACAATCTCGGGCTCAGCATAATATTGCACGGACACGGACAAAAGCGACATCTTGCCCGGCTTGGCACAAATACGCTCAGCCACTTCTTTTTGCATCATCATAACCATTAATTCAGGCTGGTGATCCGACTCTAAAAAACCGCGGATAATGCTTGAAGTAATTTGATAAGGCAGATTGGCCACTACTTTGTACTTTCCGTTAAATTTAAAACTTTTTAGGACATTGCCCCAGGTGATTTCTAAATTTGGCTGTTGATTTTCTTGCCAGTATGGCTGTATTTTTTTCTCTATTTCATAAGCTTTAACCACGCCGGCTTTTTTAATCAACTCAAGAGTTAAAACTCCAAAACCAGGACCCACTTCCACCACCGTATCTTTCTTAGATAGCATGGCCGATGAGATCATTTCTTGAATCGGCTTGGAGCTAATTAAAAAATTCTGCCCATATCTTTTTGAAGGAGTTAATTTGTATTCACGACACAGTTGTTTAAGATGATTTGGAGAGTATAAATTACTCATGTTTTTATTATTATAGAAATTTCTCTCTGTCATTGCGAGAGGTCCTTCGCTATGCTCAGGATAAACTCCGCAATCTCGTCATCATAGAACCAACGAGATTGCTTCGCTTACGCTCGCAATGACAGAGTAACTTCACCCTGTCGTAAAACTTCTATTTTATTATTGATAAACTTAATTATGGTTGAAGGCTTAGAATATGGCAACTCGCCATGATCCAAAATTGCATCAGGCTGTACAGACCGCTTGGAAAAAATCTGTTTAATTTCTTCTATATTATAGATATTATCCTGACCAGAAATATTTGCGGAAGTTGCCACCAAAGGCCGGCCAAGCTTGGCTGACAAAAAACTAGCCATTGGATGGCTGGCCACGCGCACGGCCAAGCTATTGTCCGGTGCAGTCACTCCATCAGCCAATTTCCGGCTTGCCTGGCCCACTATTGTTAAAGCCCCTGGCCAATATTTTTTTGCCAATTTATCTATTTGTTTATTCCAAACCAAGTATTTTTTTGCCATATCAATTGTGGACACAACCACTAATAACGGCTTGTCTTTCTGCCGGCTCTTAATCTGAAAAATTCTATGAACTGCTGATTGATTAACAGCATCGCAACCCAAACCGTATGAAGTCTCTGTGGGGAAAACCAAAACTTTGCCTTGTTTTAATAATTCTACTGCTTTGTCTAGACTTTTTATTATAATCATATTCTGATTTACTCTTTCAACCACCTTAAATACTCTTCAGAAAATTTCAACAAATCTCCACCTAAAACTTTATCCGGATCTGATGTTTCATGTTCAGTGCGATGATCTTTGACCAAGTGATATGGATGAAGAACATAGGAACGAATTTGATTGCCCCATTCGGCTGATTTATATTCTCCGCGCAATTCTTTCCTCTGCTCGGATTGCCTTTCCATTTCCAAACGATGCAACTTGGCTATTAAAACCTTCATGGCGGTTTCTTTATTTTGAGTCTGTGATCGCTCATTTTGACAGCTTACTGTGACCTTGGTTGGAAGATGGACAATCCGCACAGCCGAATAAGTGGTGTTCACACTTTGGCCACCATGTCCTGATGCATTAAAAGTATCTATACGCAAATCTTTGGGGTCAATTTTAATATCAACTCTTTCGTCCAATTCAGGCAAAACCTCGGCCAAAGCAAAAGATGTATGGCGCATTTTTTCCGCGTCAAAAGGAGAGATACGCACTAAGCGATGAACGCCATGCTCGGATTTCAAATATCCATATGCATAACGCCCTTGTACGGAAAACATAACTGATTTATATCCAGCTTCTTGTCCTCGAGATTCATGCAATATATTGGTTTTCCAACCCTGTTTTTCACAAAAACGCAACCACATACGCAAAAGCATTTCAACCCAATCTTGAGCTTCAGTACCACCACTGCCGGCATGTATGGCCACTATGGCATTATTTTTATCATATGACCCATTTAAAAGCAAAAAAAACTCATAGTCTTGAAATTGTTTTTCCAATTTTTCGGCTTGTTCTTCAATTTCCGCTTGCAAACTTTTATCATTGCTCTGGCACAATTCTAAAAGATCATCTGCTTTTCGCTTAACTTCTTCCCATTTTTCCACCTCGCTTTTTATATCCTGATAATCCTGTCCAATGGCTTGAGCGCTTTTCTGGTCATTCCAAAAATCAGGCTGGTTCATTTGACCGGCTAATTGTTCAACTTTCTTCTTGAGATCATCAATTCTCAAAAGGTCCATTGTGCTTTTAATCTTTTCTTTTAATTTTAACAGGAGTTCAGACATGGTTAGAAGAATAATCGACCCAAGCCCAAAACCACAGAAGCAGTGATCACGCCGGACATAATCACGCCCACAAAAATATATGGCCAGGATTTCTTAGGAGGCAGGCCAAAAATGAAAGCGGCCAAAGCCCCGCTCCAGGCGCCGGTCATTGGCAATGGAATGCCAACAAATAACACAAGGGCAAACAGTCCGTATTTTTGATATTTGCCTTTAAATTTTTTTTGTATCTTTGCCAGCTGATTTACCCATTTTTTGGCAAAAAAACCGCTCTGATGTTCCACCCATTTATGAAACTTAGCCGCCACCAACAAAATAATTGTCGGCGGGATCATATTGCCGAATACCGAGAGATAGAAAGCTTCGGCCAAAGGCAACTGATAAACCAACAAAGATACCGGCAATGACAAGCGCAATTCTCCAAACGGGGTCATGCTCATTAATAAAGTTGACACTTCAGGAGGAAAATCAGAGAAAAATGCAATAACACAAGATGTCATAAATAACAATTAAGTTCATACTATTTTACCCTATTTTTACAGTCTTGACAACTCTGAAAAAAACAGTATTATATAGCCATGCATACTTTAGTGGTTCAGACAATCAAATGGGCATTTGAGCCCAACCCTGTGCACCCCGAACAAATGCCCCACGAGTACCGCATCATGGTGCTAGCCATACTATTGGTTATCACCTCCCCATTATTGCTCCTCTACTTCTTATTTTATAAATTCAAACCAATAAAATAACCCGCCTTGAGGAGCCCTTCCATTTATTAAAATATCCCCGGATCTAACCGAGGATATTTTTTATTAGCATCATTCGGATCATTACATCATACCAGGCATTCCACCACCCATTGACGGCATGGCCGGCTCGTCTTTCTTGGGAATGTCAGTTACCACAGCCTCTGTAGTCAAGAACATGCCTGCAATGGATACGGCATTTTGCAATGCGCTACGAGTTACTTTGGTAGGATCAATCACTCCATCTTGCACCAAATCGCCATATTGGCCGGTAGATGCGTTATATCCATAATTGCCGGTATTTTTTCTGACTTCTTCGGCTACCACAGCTCCGTCAACACCTGCATTTTCAGCAATCTGTCTTAAAGGCTCTTCCAAAGCACGACGTAAAATCGTCTTGCAAATTTCTTCTTCACCGTCCAATTGGACAGTGTCCAAAACTTTAATAGCGCGCATTAGAGCTACGCCACCGCCTGCTACTACGCCCTCTTCCACGGCCGCTTTGGTGGCGCCAACTGCGTCTTCAATTCTATGCTTAACTTCCTTCATTTCCGTTTCAGTGGCCGCCCCAACTTTGATTACAGCCACGCCTCCGGCCAATTTTGCCAAGCGTTCCTGTAATTTTTCTTTATCAAATTCGCTGTCGCTCTGATCAATCATTTTCCTAATTTGCGCAACGCGGCTGTCAACTTCTTTTTGATCGCCCTTGCCGTCAATAATAGTAGTATAATCTTTGGTGGCCACAACTTTATGGGCTCTTCCCAAATCAGCCACCTCCATATTTTCCAATTTTAATCCAATATCTTCAGTGATAACTTTACCGCCGGTTAAAACAGCAATATCCTGCAACATTTCTTTGCGCCTGTCGCCAAAACCCGGAGCTTTGACAGCCAATACATTAAAGGTACCGCGTAATTTGTTAACCACGAAAGTGGCCAAGGCTTCGCCTTCAACTTCTTCGGCAATAATTACCAATTCTTTTTTTCCGCTTTGAGCAACTTTTTCCAAAATGGGCAGTATATCCTGAACAGACGAAATCTTTTTATCAGTAATTAAGATATGTGGATTCTCATATTCAGATTCCATGCGATCCGGATTGGTAATCATATATGGAGAAATATATCCTTTGTCAAAACGCATGCCTTGCACGGTTTCAATTTCCATGCCAAATGATTGTGATTCTTCAACAGTGATAACACCATCTTTACCAACCTCTTTCATGGCTTCAGCAATTTTCTGGCCAATTTCTTTGTCATTGGCAGAAATTGCCGCCACATTAGAGATTTCATCATCTTGTACTTGGCGAGAAATATTATCTTTTAATTCTTTTATTACAGCCTGAGTGCATTTATCTAAACCGCGCTTTAGGGCAACCGGATTAGCACCAGCAGTTACATTTTTCAAACCTTCGCGAGCAATGGCTTGAGCCAAAACAGTGGCTGTGGTTGTACCGTCTCCGACATCGTCATTAGTTTTGCTGGCCACTTCTTTAACCAATTCCACGCCTGCATTCTCAAATTTATCTTCAACTTCAATATCCTTGGCCACGGTTACTCCATCCTTGGTAATGGTAGGAGCTCCATAACCCCTGTCCAAAACAACATTTCGCCCCTTAGGACCAAGAGTCACTTTAACTATGTCAGCCAAAGTATTGACGCCGTCCAATAACTTTTGGCGAGCGTCTTCTGCGTATTTAATTTGCTTTGCCATAAATTTATTATTATTTTATTCAATAACTGCCATGACCTTATCATGTGGCAGAATTTTATATTCAACTTCATCAGCCCCTTTGCCGAGCTTAACTTCTTCGCCCCCCCATTTTTCATAAATAACAACATCACCGACCTTTAAACCCAGCTTGGCTAATTTTTCTCCATTGCCCAAGGCTAAAACTTGGCCTTGCGCCTTTTTTTCCTTATCCACTGTATCAGGCAAAACAATGCCCGATTGCGTAATCACTTCCTCCTCTTGTGGCTTGACCAACACACGGTCGCCTATTGGTTTTATATTCATAAACCTTGGTAAATTAAACAATTAATTAATATATGTTTTTTGTCACTCTGGTTTAGAGAGTGATAATAGTTTACCAGAAATAAAAAAACTGTCAAGTCCCTGAACCTTGGCTCGCTCCATACATTCGGTTCAGGCCAGAATAACAATATTTAAGCAAATTTTAACGCTTTTGTCAACTCCCTGAACCAGAATTCACTTCGTTCGTTCGGTTCATGGCAAGGGTCCAAGCCACCCACCAAAAAACCACCCCTCCATACAAACTCCACAGCCAGTGGTCAAAAAATCCGTGGACTAATACCACAACCACGATTGGAGCATACACGCGATTATGCTTCCAAATGATTTTAAAAAGAAATAAAATTAAAAGACAATATAACACCAACCCCAAAATACCCATCTCGGCCAGCCAAAGCATATAAACATTATGGGTTGGCTGATATTGCCATGCCTGTAAATTTGGATTATCCTGATACTGGTTTAAAGTATATGTGCCCGGACCAGTGCCCAAGATAAAATTACGGTAAATTACATTGGCTGATTCAATATACTGATACTTGTGTTCATTAATGGAAGTGTATTCTACTCTGTTTTCAAGATTAAAACGGGCTACAAATAATGGAGCCAACAGCACAACAGAAACTAGAGATAAAGATAAGTAATAAAATAGTTGTTCAAATAAAATTTTGTTTTTACGGATAATATATACCAAAACAATTATACCTGCAGTCACGGCCAGCCATGCCCCACGAGAAAAAGACAAAATCAAACCTGATAAAATTACTATTTGTCCAGCAGTCATCCACAAATAGTATTTCTTTAATTTCCTATGCTTAATTAAAATAATTAAACCAACTAGTAAACAGGTTGCTAAAAAAACACCGAGACTATTAGGCCAGCCAAAACTTCCATATGCCCTTAGCCAACGCTGATCAGCGAACTCAATCACACTCACCCCCAAGTCGGCTGGATCTTGAGCCGACATGCCCAGCCATTTGCAAGCCAATATTTTTTGATTAAAAAATTGAACAGTGGCCAGGAAAGCTTGCAATACTCCGCCTAGCCACAAAGCCAACGGCATCTTCAATTTCATGCAGGCCTCTGAATTAATTATTACCAATCCAATACACAAGCCAGCCAAAATCCATAATACCTGCTGATAAGAGATCCAACTGTCTAGACTGGCAAATACAAACAAAGTATTTAAACCTAAGAATATAAAAATAAATAATAGGTTTTTCCAGTGAGTTTTAAAATGTTGTTTACTGGTAATTTTGTTCCAAAATTTTCGCTCGCCAAATCGACCAATGCCAAACAAAATTACAATCAACCATAACAAAATTTCGGTAGCAAACAAACTGAACGTCCCGTATTCCCAATGCTGGCCATTTATCTCTCCATATTGATAAATATACCTGGTTTGCCAAGGCAACAGGAATAAAAATAATAGCACTAGATAATTTGTGATTTTAGTTAAAAACATGTGATCTTATTAATTCTCCTCTCCCACTCTTCTTTGTATTGAATTCGCCGATCCTTTTCATGAAATTTTAATATCTCATCGCTAATCACCACGCGCGTGTCAGGCTCATCCTGCACGCTGTGAATATTTTTACTCATCTTATTTTTCTGCATGGCCTTGCATTGTTTTTCCACTGTATCGCCATACATACCCTGCCAGGACTTTTCCCAAAAAAATTTCAAAGCTTTGGTAAAGATATTGTCTTTGACCATAAACCTATGCCCCATAGTGCTGGACAAAAATGCATTGGGCAGATATGTTCTTATCCATTGATTTTGTTCTAATATTTTTTCTTGAATGCCGTTAGGATCGTATATGGATACAAATTGCATTATCCAATACATAAGGCCAATATCCGGTTCAGCAATTTTCAATTTGTAAAAATTCAAAGCTTGGTCGGTTGCATAAAAACTTAAGCAAATTCGGTTGGTAGTTTTTTTACCGGTACGACGCAAGCAAAAAATACTTAATAATAATGTGGCAAACATGCGCGCCAGCCAGATCCTGCCTTGCTTGGCAACTATAACAACATCAATATCGCTTTTCTGGCCAGCCATCTCAAATGAAGTGTTGTTGCAGACTAGCATGGCGCGGACAAAAGGCACCCAGCGTATTTTTTTGGCAGAACGCCGAGCAACCAAGTGTTTATGATCGTTGTCCACAGTCCGACTGCGCCTGATCTCAACTAACTTCTCTCGGCCCGGCAAAAAATAGTACCCGTATTTACAATCTATGCCTAAAATTTCCAATTCTTGCAAAAACAACCCATAACTAATTGCCGGCGGTTGCCATAAAAACCTAAATAGTTCCTCTTTGGTTAACGGATGATCGAATTGATCATAATAGGCCAAGGTCTTGATAATGGATTGTTTTAGTCTTTTATCCATGTTTGCATTATAATCTAAATATTAAATAATTAAAAGAACACCTTAACCGGTGTTCTAAAAATCGTTTAATAACCAACTATTTTTTTCTTGTATCTATTTCTGGCTCCTGTTTTTCTTTTTCTTCTTTCTTCCCCTCTATGTATTCCACATTACCTGACTCAACAAAAACCACCGGCACTTCACCAAATTTAACTGTAAACCAACCTTGCCCTTGCGCTTCCGGATCTAATTCACAAGCCAATTTTTCCGGAGCTCCTTTAACCAATACCTTTAATTTTTCAGCATTGGCCGGCGACAAAGCATAAATATTCTCACCAACCGGCACATCAACCTTGTTGTCCCCAACTTTATTTACACCTTCATGAGTTCTTTGGCCTGTCTTGATTCCTATAGTTGATATGGCTTCTTTCTTAATTTTCAAAAGTCCTTTGTTTTCATTGCCGGACAATAGTGATTTTCCTCCGACCAACCCCATTAAAAAACTATATATATTACTTTTTTGGTAATCCACGCTTCTCTTTATCTGTTCTATCAATTTGGAAGCTTGTTCACCTCTTTGAATCACCGTTTGCCTTCTATCCGAGTCTTTTAAAATATCAGCGCCTGAAATATTTAAAGCTTGATTTTCTTCATGTTTTTCTACTTTCTTAAACGAACAAAGAAGCAAAGTTTCTATATCGCTCCTGGAAGCAAAATCCGCTTCCACAATAGATCTGCTGGAGATATTTAATTCAACATTAACATGCCCGGCCACATCCACATTCATGTTCATTTTCTCGCTTCTAATTTCTGTCGGCTCGACCTCTTGTATTGATTGATTTTTCTCGGCCGTACTTGCACCTGCGCTCATATATTTAATTCTCCTCACTCATGGCCACGCCAGCCAGAGCATTAGATTTATCTTTTTGTTTGATTTGTTCTCTCTCTATATCTCTAATCACAGCATCCTCAACCACTATTTTCTCACGAGTAATTTCTAACACCTGTACCGGCTTAATTAAATATGACCGGCCTAAAATACTGGCTCGCACCGCATACGAATTTATGGCATGAGTTTCAACATCTATTTTCAAATCATGCACCTTGCCCAGTTTAGTTCCAGATTGAGTGATTACTGGTAGGTGTAATAAACTGTGAAGATTGGTTAACATTACTATTTTTTAATTATTTCTCCTTCTATTATACCATCTTTTTCTTCATCTGGTTTCTTTTTATTCAACCATATTTGTTGTGAAGCCATTAGTATTGTACTAAAAAACCAATATAATGTTAATCCGGCCGGCAACCGCATTCCAATTATTACAGTTAGCACAGGCATGAAATACAACATTTGCTTATTCATCATGGCCATCATGTTTTCATCTTTTGCACCATCGCCAGCTTTTTTAGGAGCTTGTTTGCGAACCATGGTGCGCGCCTGCAGGTATTGAGCCGCGCCAGCCAAAACTGCCAGAACAACATTAGGCTTGGCCATGTCAAAAAAACCTAAGGACATAGCATTGATCTTGCCTGGATCAGGAATAAAAGCATAAAGATTTTGTGCCAAATTGGTAGAAGTCAAACCGTCGCGCAATACCATATACAAAGCAATCAAAATTGGCAACTGAATCAACATGGGCAAGCATGATCCAAACGGATTTACCTTATTATTCTTATATAATTCCATGATGGCCTGGGTCTGCTTTTGCTTGTCGTCTTTATATTTCTGCTTAATGGCTTCCATTTTTGGCTGTAATTCTTGCAGTGATCTCTGGGCTTTAATTGATTTGTTGGTCATCGGATACAAAGCCAATCGAATAAGGATAGTGATCAACACAATAACCATACCAACATCATGGCCTGGAATAAAATCATATATGCCTACAAAAATATTGAAAATTGGTTGGTATAGAATTGTATGAAATAGTTCTCCCATAATATTTAGATTAATGCCAAACTTATATTAGTTTTTTATTCTTTTACCTCTTCAATTTCTTCTTGGGCTTTCTCTGTTTTCTCCTCAACTTTTTTCTCTTTTTCATCTTTTATCTCTTCTTTCTTATCATCTTTTACTACATCATCTTCAGCTTGAACTTCTTTGTTTTCTTCTTCAATCTCATCACCATCTTCGCTAGAAACTTCCTTGCCGTCCCCACCCTGTTCTTTTACTTTAATATTCCAGCCGGTTAATTCTGCGGCCAAGCGGACATTTTGCCCTCCACGGCCAATGGCCAAGGAAAACTGATCCGGCGCAACAAACACCTCGGCAATTTTTTCTTCTTCAGATAGCTTAACTTCCAAAACTTTGGCTGGCGATAAAGAATTAGTGATATATTCTTGAGCATTTTCACTATAACTGATAATATCAATTTTTTCTCCGCCCAATTCTTCAATAACTGTATTAATGCGCCCGCCACGCTGGCCAATGCAAGAGCCGATCGGATCAATGGAGCTATCATCGGTGCTGACTGCTACTTTAGAACGAAAACCGGCCTCGCGAGCGATGCCTTTTATCTCAATTACTTCATCGGCAATTTCCGGTATTTCTTGCTTAAATATTTCTTCTACAAATTTATTGTCGTTGCGGGATAAAATAATCTGAGCGCCTCGCGGATTCATGTCCACGGACAATACTAAAAACTTCATCCTGGCGCCTGGACGATAGATATCTCTTCTAATTTGATTATCAATCGGCAAGATACCAGCTATTTTTCCAAGATCAACCAATATCTTGCGACCTTCAACTCTTTGTATTGTTCCCATAACTATCTCGCCTTCTTGAGTCTTAAAATCATCAAACACTATATTACGTTCAGCCTCGCGCACTTTTTGGATAATAACTTGCTTGGCAGTTTGCGCAGCCATACGACCAAATTCATCTGGTAATTCCAATGATATTTCCAAGATCTCTCCCAATTTAACGGTTTTCTTTATCTCTTTAGCCTGGCTTATCATCATTTCAGTTTTTGGATTAAAATGAGGCAAATCTTGCATTTCTTCTTCAGTTAAATCTCTGTCTTCTTTGCGCGCTTGTTCACGACGGGCAGACAGCTCTTCTTGAGCTTCGGCCAAAACCTCTTCATCAATATCTTCTACTATAATCTTAACATCCCAAGCTTTCATAACGTTTTCTTCCGGGTCATACTCAACTTTGATATTTTGCTGTTTGTTGCCAAAATCCTTGCGATAAGCAGCCGCTAAAGCAAACTGTATTGCTTCCATGACTGAATCATAAGAAAGATTTTTTTCATCACAAAGATGCTGAATGGCCTTGGTTATTTCTGACATAATATATAATTAAATTAATTTTATAAAAAAGAGCACCTTAATTATTAGGTACTCTCTAAAATTAGTATAGCACAATAAAAATATATTTGTCAACCCCGCTTAATTTGAAAATATACCTTGGACATCCCCCACTCAAATTCAAATTTGCCGTTGTCCACTACCTCAAATGGTTCTTTTAACTTATTGGTGGCGGTAATAACCAAGCTTCCTGGTTTTAAAATACTCATTTTTTCCTGCAATCTCTCCAAGGCATAGTCCATCATGCATGTGCACTGGACAAATACCACATCAGCGTCTGAAAAATCATACTCAAAAAAATCGGCTTGAATAAAATCAATTTCTTGACTGGTTGCAACAGTCTGTTTATATTCTAATAAAACTTTTCGCGATGCTTGATAAAGACTGTCTAATAATTCAATGCCATAGCACTTTTTAAATTTACCTGATAAAGCTGATGCTATCACTGCCTTGCCAACACCCGAACCCAGGTCGTAAAAAACTTGGTGTTTTGAATTTATGGGCGCTCGATCCAAAATTTGTTCAAAGCCATCCCATACAATTTCCCCGTAAGTAAATTCTTTGTCTCTAATTTTCATTTTCATCCTGTATTTGGTTGACAAGACATGCCCACACACTCCAGCGAATAATAAAGTAAATATTTGTTTTTTATTGTTATCTTGCATACTATCTAATAATGATATCACCTAATTCATCTGTACGCAAAATTTCAATGCTTTGTCGTTCTAATTTTCTCAATACTCTTAATGAAGGATGTCCAAAACTATTTTTACCTGTAGAAATAATCGCTTTTTGAGGAGATACGGATCGTAAAAATCCTTCACTGCTAGAGCTACCGCTTCCATGATGTCCTGCCTTCAAAATTTTAGATTCAAGGGCGGGACAAGTTGAAGAACAATAACTTTCTACCAAGATCTTTTCTACTTTTTCTTCCATATCGCCTGTGAATAAAATTGTCGTACTGGAATGAACCAAACGAAAAACAATTGACTGGTTGTTGCTGTCTTTTTTCAGACTTGGAGTGTTGGACTCATCATCTAAATCAGGCCATAAAAATTCTAATTTGGAATCAGCAATTTCCCAAGTACTGATTTGGCTTATAATAATTTCGTTGGATTGTTCATTCTTTCTGGACATGTCCCAAGCCTGCCAATATTTATCAGCGGGCTTGTTTCCTCCGTTGGTAATAATATTTTCTACCTTGTATCTTTTTAAAACATCTATGCAACCGCCATAATGATCCAGGTCAAAATGAGTAATTAATAAAAAATCAATGGCACGATCATAAAAAGGCAGGTTTTCACCCAATTTTGCTAAAACTTTTTTATCTGGCCCGCAATCAACCAACATCTTTTGGCCATTTTCAAACTTAATCAGAGCTGAATCGCCCTGGCCAACATTAAAAAATACCACTTGAAATTGTTGTTCTCTAAAATGAATTAAAAACCAAAGTAAAATAATCGCTAATAAGGCGATCGACAAGCCAATCACGATCTTTTTGTATATTGAACCCATAAAAATAATACTAAATATAGCCAAAACACCATCCAAGCTGGTATGCAAAACTCCACTGACGACCAATCTTGTTGGCCGAACCAATTAGCAGTCAACATCACATAGTCCAAACCAAAACCAACCAACCAGGCAATTAACTGCCCAAGAGGATTGAAAAAAAAACTTAAAATCACAGCCATAAAACCAAACAACATCAGCCAGGGTATGATCCAAAGAATTAAAATATTAACTAATGGGGCGACAATGGACAAACGGCCAAATTGATAAAGTATTAATGGCAAGGTGGCGATTATAGCTGATAATGTCGGGACCAGTATGTCATTGCGAGCGTAAGCGAAGCAATCTCGTATTTTGCAATTTTGACGAGTTTGCTTCATCGCTACGCTCCTCGCAATGACAGGCGAGAGATATACCAAACCTAAGGTGGCTAGAAAAGACAGCTGAAAACCAGCATCCCAAAGTAAAACATATGGATTGATTAATAGCATGACCACCAGAGCCAGCATCATTACATTGCCTATTCGCGATGATCGGCCCCAGTATTGAGACAACAAAACCAATGAACCCATAATAGCGGCCCGGGTGACTGAAGCAGATGCACCGGTAAAAACCACAAACAAAAAAATAATAACCAAAGTAGCCCAAAAAGCTTGCTGGCGATATAAGCCTGTACGAATTAAAATCGCCATAACAAATATGACAATAATACTAATATTGTACCCGGAAATGGCAATAATATGAGTAATACCGCTACGATTAAAATTTTCTGTTAATTCTTCAGGCAAACCACTGCGACTGCCATAAAGCAAGCCTGCCATAAAACTAGCCTGCGGTTCGGGCCAGAGCTGATCGATGCGTTCAGCCACTTTGAATTTAAATTTCAATATATTTTTCATTGCGAGCGTAATTTTCTCTGTCATTGCGAGCGTAAGCGAACCAATCTCGTCATCATAGTAAAAACAAGGTTGCTTAATCGCTACACTCCTAACAATAACAGGGTAATAACATACCGAATAAATTCCATAACGCGCCAGGTACTTATCATATTTAAATTTCTCATCAAAATTCTCAGGCTTTTTTAATTTGCATTTTATTTGTAAATGATCACCATAGTCATAGCGTGGGTATAGTTTTTCTTTAACCGATACTTTGCCTTTTCTATTGCCATCTACTTGAACAACATAATTCACATACCCACTTCTCACGTCTGGTTCAGTAGCCACTTGTCCGACAAATTCAACCGACTGACCATTATAAAAACTAATATGATCTTGATCAACAACCGGTTGAGATACTAATACTCGCACCATGCCAAAAACAAAGAACAAAACCAAGTAAAGACCAAGTCTCCTAAATATGATTATTAAAAATATGGTCAACAATGTTGTAATATATAATGTAAACAACCATTCTCTTGGCAGATCAAATCCAGAAGCCAAAGCCACTCCCAAGACAAAACAAAAACAAAATATCAAAAACATCTTGCTCTTAGAATTTTTAATTGTATTAAAAAATCCCCCCTTCATAAACAAATAAAATGTACTTTTTTAACCTCCTTGAAAGTATTTAAATCACAATACTAACCAACTTGCCCTTTACGTAAATAATCTTCTTTGGCTCTTGGACATCTAACCATTTTTGCACTTTTTTTGATTCCAAGGCTTGTTGTTTGGCATCATCTTCGGAAATATCAATCGATACTTCCAAGGTATCACGTAATTTACCATTAATTTGTATTGCTAAAGTAAAATTATCTTCAACTATTTTACTTTCATCATATTCGGGCCAACTTTCAGCCACCAGATCGGTCTTATTGCCAAGTACCTGCCATAATTCTTCACACATATGTGGGGCAAATGGCGCTAGCAATTTAATTAAACTTGAATATTCAAATTTAGAGATATGTTCATGCTTATGCAATTCATTCACCCATTCCATCATTTTGGCAATGGCAGTATTAAAATGCATTTTTTCAATATCTTGAGTTACTTTTTTAATGGTTTGATGCAATAACGGCTGAAGACGAGATTGCTTCGCTACGCTCACAATGGCAGGATCGATTCTATCCCATAAAGCCCAAACTCGATCTAAAAATCTTTTTACCCCTACTAACCCATTGGTATCCCAAGCCACATCCTGATCAAACGGGCCCATGAACATAATATATGCCCTAAAAGCATCAGTACCGAATTGTGCGACAATTTCATCTGGATTAATTACATTACCACGCGACTTGGACATCTTTTCTCCATCTGGAGCTAGAATCATACCATGTGAAGTTCGTTTTTGGTAAGGTTCTCTGTCTGGTACTGCGCCGATATCATACAAAAACAAATTCCAAAAACGAGAATACAATAAATGCAAAACTGTGTGTTCCATACCGCCGTTATACCAATCAACCGGCATCCAGTATTTTAATTTTTCCATTGAAGCAAACTCTTGGTTGTTATCAGGATCGCAATAGCGTAAAAAATACCAACTTGAACCAGCCCAATTAGGCATTGTGTCGGTTTCACGCTTGGCTAGCTCACCACACTTCGGGCAAGTAGTATTTACCCAATCAGTCATGCACGCCAATGGCGATTCGCCAGTATCGGTTGGTTCATATTTTTCTACCTTAGGTAGCTCAACCGGCAGTTGATCTTCGGGTACTGGAATCCAGCCGTTGATTTGCAAAACCCTTTCTACTTCTGGCTCGTTTTCACCAACAAAGTGACGGCTGTTTGGTTTAACCAACTGTAAATTGGCTGACAATAAATTAGTCATTTCTGATGACTGGTTTTTCGGAATGGTAACGAAAGTATTATCCGCCAAGATAATAATTTCTTCTGTCTTTGTTTTTATCTTTTCAAAATCGAATTTCCAATCACAACTCTTCACAACTCCCGGACGTTTTTTATCATTAAACTCTGGTTGAATAAACGAGTCCAACAAAATAACTTTATTTAATTTAATATTTAATTTTTCCAACAACTTCATAGCTACCACTCCACCCAAACTATGACCCAACAAAATCGTATTCTCGTCAAACTTACAATTATCCATAACACACTTAACTTGTTCGTCAACTTGTGGCTCGTCGGTATTTGGCAAATCCGGACAATAAACTGTATGGCCCTGCACCTCTAATTTTTTCACAATTTTAGGAAAAAAATTCTTATCGGATCGGCCAGTAAACCCGTGCAGTAAAACATAATTGTATTTTTTATTTTCACAAGCCTCACAATACACCAACGGAATGGGCTCGCCCCAATAACGTTGACGGCTAAATACCCAGTCGCGTAATTTGTAGTTGACCTCCTTTTTGCCCGCACCTTTTTCTTCCAACCATTCAATCATTTTTTCTTTGGCAGTTTGAGTTTCCAGGCCATCAATAAAATCGGAACTGACATTCTTGCCTTCACCGCTATATGCTTGTTTTTTAATATCTCCACCAGTAACGACTTCTCTAATTTCAATTCCATATTTAGTGGCAAACTCCCAGTCACGTTGATCATGAGCTGGCACAGCCATAATGGCGCCGGTGCCATAACTGATTAAAACATAATCAGCCACCCAAACCGGAATTTCTTCACCATTGACCGGGTTAACAGCTTTTAAACCTTTTAATTCCACCCCGGTTTTTTCTTTCTGCAGTTCTGTGCGTTCTAGGTCTGATTTTAATTTGGCTTTTTCAATATATCCACTAACTTCCTTAAAATTTGAAATTTGATCTTGAAATTTTTCAATTAATTCATGTTCTGGCGAAACCACCATGTATGTAGCACCGAACAATGTGTCAGGGCGAGTGGTGAAAACTTCTATTGTATGTTCACAAGATTGCTTCGCTTCGCTCGCAATGACAGTGTTAATACGAGATTGCTTGGCTACGCCTGCCTGTCCGGCAGGCAGGCTCGCAATGACAGAAAATACCACCGAAGCGCCCTCAGAACGGCCAACCCAATTTTGTTGTTGGATTTTGGCACGTTTGATATAGTCAACTTCGTCTAAACCATCTAATAATTTATCAGCATACTTAGTGATGGCTAACATCCATTGTTCTTTGTCTCGCTTTTCAACGGCTCCGCCACATCGCTCGCACTTGCCATCAACTACCTCTTCATTGGCCAAACCAATTTTACAATCCAAACACCAATTAATGGGCATATTTTTCTTATAAGCCAATCCGTGCTTGAACAATTGCAAAAATATCCACTGCGTCCATTTGTAATAATCTGGATCAGTAGTATCAACCACACGCGACCAATCAAAACTATAACCCAACATCTTTAATTGACGAGTAAAATTGGCGATATTTTCGGATGTAACTTCAGCTGGCGGTCGACCAGTCTTGATGGCATAATTCTCGGTGGGCAAACCAAAAGCATCAAAGCCAATTGGATACAAAACATTGTATCCTTGCATTCTTTTATAACGCGAAACCACATCCATAGCAGTAAACGGACGAGGGTGCCCCACATGCAAACCATCTCCAGATGGATAAGGAAATTCAATCAAAGAATAAAACTTTTCTTTTTTACTATCTTCATCGACCTCAAAACTTTTGTTCTCTTCCCAATACTTTTGCCACTTTTCTTCTATTTTTTTTGGATCGTATTTATCAGACATAATTTTTAGATATATTAACAAACTAATTCAGCAACTAGGTAACTATCATTATCCATGGTGGTACGAAAATCAGTTGGTACGGATAATTTCTCTTTGTTTAATTGCTCTTTAATTCTATCTCTTATTTTAGAATAACCATAACCAGAGGTCAAATATTTTCCATTCTTTAGATCAAATTGACTTTTACCACGTAATAATCTCTTCTCTATTTTTTCCTTAATATTTTTTCTCTCTTCACCAGTACCAGGCAAAGAATAAACAACGGCTAAACCTTGGGTAGAAACATCATAGTACATTTTCCAAGCACAATTACCCGCCTTTAAAGTAGATTCTTTTTCAACAAAGTAAAAAATTACAGATAAAAATTGATAGAGCTTATCAATTGTTAAATTTTTCTCCTCCTCTAAACTAGCTACTGAACTCGTTGGGAATGACTCGCTGACACCTCTAAGCCCCTGATAAATTTTAGACAAATTAACGTTATCTTCTATCCTGCCAAGAGAACCTTCCTCTCGGAACAAAGCTTCGGACAACCCTAACCCCATAATTGTATCCTGCCCAAGAGACCAACGACCAAAATCTGGATCAAACGGTGTGATGGTTTTTTCTTGATTAACTAAAAAAATTTGACCGTCTTTTTGTTCTTTAAAAATATATTTGTCTCTTTTCTTGGAACGTGGCCTATTTAAATAAAAAACTAATTTTGATTCATCACCTCCATTATCAATATATTTTTGTATTTTTTCTCTTACCACAACCATAGAACTAGATTGTAATTCGGATGATCGGTCTTGTAAATCTTTTGACTCTTTGACCTCTCTATTTTTTTCGCTCATATAAAAATTAATTTATGAAAACAAATTTCTAATTAAACAATTCTAATAATGTATTTTCAAGCGAAGCGAACGTAAAGAAAAATACTTGTATTTTTCTTTACCGAGCAAACGTAGATAAATACCTCGTGGCTTGCCACGATCCTTGTGCGAGCTTGGCGAGCGTGGGCTCATGGCTTGCCCTGGGGTAAATACCTTTTATTTTAAAAACTCTTGCATATATACAATATACTAACTAATTTAAACTAAAAAAGCAAATTTAAAAAACCGCCGATTTAAATTTCGGCGGTTAAAAAACTTAACAAAATCAAAAACTATTTTTTTAATTCTTGTAATGTAATAGTTGCGGTTAAATCGTAATTACCATCATGCCATAGTCCGAAACTCATATTTTCCTTATAATTCACCATTATTATTAACTTTAAACTGCTAACTAAATCATCTATACCAACTCCATTAAACATAAATTTGTAATTTTTCATTTCTTTAGGGCGCATGGTTCTCTTAAAAGATGTATTATTATCAAGTATTTTTCTCTTTAATAATTGTTTATCATAATCACTACTTATATCGGACATAAAAAAATCAATAAGCAACTCGCTTTCCTTCCCGGTTTTATTTATTCTTATGTCCCAATCGCAAATATTGCCGTCCGATTCTATATTTTTCATATCATCAAATAACCGATCCAATCTTTCTTTTAACGCCTCCAGGATGTAATCAATTTTTTCCTCTACCTCTGGCGTTATTACATCTTCTGATTGTGTTTCCTCATACTTATTCAAAACAGGCTCTTTCCATCCAATAACGCGATGGTTTTCAATTTCTTGTGAACTTTCCTCTTTCAAGGCATCCAAAGTTTGATCTGTGGTTTTCCAGACACCGTGTTGAAGATCAAAGTCTATCCAAAAATTTTTCTCATCCAAGCTTTTAAACATAACCTGTCCTCTTTGTTCTGTCTTTTTCCTATCTAATACAAATTTTTCTGATTGTAATGACCTCGGCCTTCTCAACTCTACAACAATTTTATCTGGATCTCCACCTCTTTCAAGATACGATCTCACACCGAGAGCATTAATTAATAATTTATCAAAGGATGGTTCATACTCTTTATTTCCCGTGCCGTTCACATTTTTCTCTATCTTACCTGTTACAAATTCTTTTGTTGCTTTTTCAATCCTAGCAAGATCTTCATTGGAAAGATTAATAGAAGGAATTTTAATTTTATTATTCATATTTAAAAAAATTAAATATTATTCTCAATCATTTCCTTTAATTTCTCTTTTTGCACACCGCCTGTAACTTGATCAACCACTTGCCCGCCCTTAAAGACCATAAAAGCTGGAATGCTCATAATGCTAAATTGAGCAGCTATATTACCGCTTTCATCCACATTACATTTGCCAATCTTAATGACCTTATCTTTGTATTCTTCAGATAATTCGTCCATAATCGGCCCCATCATTTGACATGGTCCGCACCAAGGCGCCCAGAAATCAACCAAAACAGGAATATCGGAGTTAATAACTTCATCATTAAAATTTTGATCTGTAAAAATTAAGGACATAATCTTAAAATAATTAAAAAATAATTAGCGTTGAAAAACTTTATACTATAATTTTCTTTTAATTGTTTTTGATTCATTTAATCTTCCAACTTCTTCAATCTAACCTCTTCTTTGTATGCCTCTAAAATATCCCCGACTTCTAATTTTTCTTTCCCTTCAAAAGTAAGACCACATTCAGTACCTTCTGGCACTTGCTTTTCCACCTGTTTACCAATTTGCAATTGAACCAATTTGCCCTGCGCTATTTCCTGTCCTTGCCTTATTACTCTAAGTTTAGAGTCAACCTCTATTTTACTGGACTTAACCAATCCTCCAACTATCATCTTGTTTCTTTCGGTATGAAATATAAATTTAATTTCCAGTTTGCCAAGTTCAACCACCACAATTTCAGATTGCAATAAATCCCCTAATTCTTTCTTAACATAGTCAATCAAGTCATAAATAATTTTGTATTCTGCATATTTTAAATGCTTCTCTTGAATCATCTCCTGTATATTAAAAGGCACAGCAACATTAAAAGCACAAATTATGGCTTCAGCCGCTTCAGCTTTGGCCACATCATCAGCAGTAACATTACCAAGTCCTTTACCAACTATTCTTACTCCAACATTTTGGTGCTCAATTTTGGATAAAGAAGCAATAACCGCTTCCAAAGACCCCAAAGTATCAGCTTTGATAACTAAGTTTAAAACTTTTCTAATACAATCATCTTCTTCTGAAGAGGCAGTGGAAGAAGAGGTGCGCCTTTCTGCACGCGACTGTTTTGATTTTTTATCTTTAACATCTATTTTAACAGCTTGATCTACTGAAGATACATCCAATACATCACCAACTTGAGGCGCTACTTTAAAGCCTAAGATACGTACCGGGCAACTTGGAAGCGCCACTTGTAAATTTTCAGCTTTGTCATTCTTCATTGCCCTGACTTTGCCATATATCTCACCATTAATAACCAAAGGATCATTGATATGCAAAGTTCCGGCTTGGACCAATAAGCTGGCCACACTACCCTCTCCTTTATCTATATGAGCCTCAATGACAGTGCCTGCTGCCGGACGATTTGGATTGGCTTTAATGTCATCTGCGTTCATTTCATCTACTAACAGCAATACATCCAATAATTTATCAATGTTTTGATTTTGTTTGGCAGAAATTGCAACCATGGGCACATCCCCACCCCATTCTTCGCATACTACTCCGTGCTGTGACAAATCAACTTTTACCTTTTCCACATCAGCTCCTTCCTTATCTATCTTGTTAATGGCCACAACCATTGGTATTTTAGCGGATTTTATAATGCTAATAGATTCAATAGTCTGTGGCTTGACGCTATCATCAGCTGCCACCACTAAAATGGCGATATCAGCAACCTTGGCTCCACGACTGCGCATAACTGTAAAAGCTTCATGGCCAGGAGTATCAATAAAAGTAAGTGGAGAATCTTTTTTTGTTTTAGGATCTTTCCAAACAACCTGATAGGCGCCAATATGTTGAGTAATGCCCCCGGCTTCTTTACTGACAACGTCGGCATGCCTAATCGCATCCAATAATTTAGTCTTGCCATGATCAACATGCCCTACCACCACCACAACAGGCGGGCGCTTTGTCTGCCCTTCTTCAGACAGAATACTTTCAAGCTTTTCCACATGATCTTCAATATCTTCTTGATCTTGCGGATGTTCGTGCTCATCTACTTCTCTTACCTGATAACCTAATTCTTCTGCAATCAAAATGGCTGTATCCCTGTCAATATCTTCATTCTTTGTAGCAAGTATTCCATTCTTCATTAATTCCATTATCAATTTAGTTGTTTGTATTTCTAAAATTTCTGCCAATTGGCTCACGGTTATTGTGGGGGGTATATTAATGGTGGCCCCGCTTTCCTGTCTAGCTTGTCTATCCAGCTCTTTTTGCTTCTCCTTTTCAGTCTCCTCTCTCTTTTCCAATTCCATATTTATACGGCGCCACGATCTCATTATCTTTTGAGCAATGCGATCATCTACTTTAATTGCCCGTGCGCCAATATCAAAACCGAACTCTGGGAGTATTTCCAAGAGCTTTTTAGGATGCACTCTTAATTGTCTTGCTAGTTGGCTAACATTCATAATCTAATATCCTCATTATTATACACTGCCAATAACTTATCGTCAACCAATAACGGTTAATCACCCGAATTCAAGGTTATTTCAATTGACATGGATTCTCTGGCATGTTAATTTAATAATATAAATATGTCATCGCGAGCCTTGTCTCTGTCATTGCGAGGAGCGGAGCGACGAAGCAATCTCGTCACTATAGAATCAACGAGATTGCTTCGCTTACGCTCGCAATGACAGGAACGCCACGATCCTCGCAATGACAGAGAATGACACAAATTCTAATATGTAATTTTACCTTATGCAAAACAACATTATATTAAATAACGGATATAAAATTCCGGTGCTGGGTTTGGGGACATGGATGTCCAAACCAGACAAAGTTGGTCCGGCAGTTAAATACGCTCTTGAAGAATGCGGATACCGGCATATTGATTGCGCTCATATTTATGGTAATGAAAAAGAAATAGGCCAAGCCTTAAATCAAGTTTTTTCTCAAGGAAATGTAAAAAGGGAAGATGTATTCATTACCAGCAAGCTTTGGAATAATTCGCATGCCAAGGATGATGTTGTAAAAGCTTGTAAAATTTCTTTGCAAAACCTACAACTGGATTATTTAGACTTGTATTTAATTCATTGGGCCATAACCATTTCAAATAATTTAGAAAAAGAACAGCGCGATGAAAATGAAATTTTAATAACAAACAATATCCCAATCAGAGAAACATGGGAAGCCATGGAAGAACTGGTTAAGACCGGATTGGTTAGATCAATCGGAGTAGCAAATTTTAATGCTGTTATGCTTTTGGACTTATTGTCATACACAAATATCAAGCCTGCAATAAATCAAATTGAAATTCATCCGTATAATCCTCGATTTGAATTAGTAAAATTTTGTCAAAGCAAAAACATGGCCGTTACCGCTTATTCACCGCTTGGCTGTCCTACTAATAACAGAAACCAAGCCAGCCCTCCTCCCCTACTTTTAGAAGACAAAGACATCCTGCAAATAGCCCATGTCCACGGCAAAACTCCGGCTCAAATTTTAATACGCTGGGGTATACAACGCGGAATAGCTGTAATTCCCAAAAGTGTTACCCCAGAACATATCAAAACCAACACAAATGCATTTGATTTCCAATTATCTGAATCCGAAGTTGAAATCTTAAATAATTTACAAACAAGGTATCGATTCGTTAACCCT
This sequence comes from bacterium, assembly GCA_043810165.1. Lineage (GTDB taxonomy): Bacteria > Patescibacteriota > Patescibacteriia > Magasanikbacterales > GWA2-37-8 > CAYHSR01. The sequence continues at coordinate 28,871 of JBDROJ010000013.1, read as the reverse complement.
ATTGAGTGGTGGGGCATCCCATATTTTAACTAGCTTATCTTAATTCACTGTGGTATAATTAAAATTAGCTAAAAAAATTAATTAATATTTTTGACAAAATATATGCAAGTACCAAAATCAATTAAAATCACGCTAATGCTAAGCACAATAGCCATGATAGCGCTCTGCGCAACCAATTTCAACACTGTACGAACAGCCATCGCCTCCACATATATGCCTGCCCAAGGCCTGCCGTATTCTTGTCCTGTCAATCTCAAAATTGGGGATATGATAAAGGTAGATGACTATTCATCTATTTTCCTGCTCAATTCAAAATATGAATTAATGTATTTTCCTGGCGGAGTAGAATATAAAAGCTGGGAAGCTCAATATGATTACAAAAAAATAACTTCAGAATGTTTTGCTGATTTGGGAGTACCCAAACAAAATCCGGACGGCATCAATTACGCTCCCGGCAGTTATGTGGTCAAGCATGCATATGCTGACCACTATTATGCAGTTCTGCCCAATAATACTCTGGCTAGACTAACCAATCTGCAAATAGTGAAAGATCTGTACGGCAACAAACAAGGAAAATTTCAAGTTAGAAGTATAAATCCAATCTTTTGGCCGAACTATATTAATAAAGGCGCTGACATTGACGCGTCCAAACCGCATCCGGGCATGCTGATTAGAGTCAACGGCATAACCTATTATGTATATATTGATGGTACTTTAAGAGAAGTGACTGACGATGGATTTACAGCCAATAAATTCCAGAAAAAATTTGTGCGCGACCTTGATCCAAAATTTATTTCCGGCATGAAATACTGCGATAAAATAACCCAAGCAATACCTGCCATATTGGACAAAACTCAAGTCACTGTTTATCCGGCAAGCAACTGCACCAACCCGGCTCTTCCGCCCACAGCGCCGATATTATCCGGCCAAGGCAAGGCTGACGGGGCATATTTAACTTGGTCCAAATATGATGGCGCTAATTTTCTGTATTATCGTCTTGTGAGATCAGAAACCAACACGGCTCCAAAATATCCTGGGGATAAATTAATGCTTACAGAAAAGGTAAATAGCAATGCCAGCTATGCAGACAAAAAAATTAAAGCTGGTGCAACATATTATTATAGTTTATGTGTTCAAACTAATGTAAAAACATACTTATGCAGTAATTCAGTTAAAATAGATATTCCTAAACCCGCGCCTGTTCCAACACCAACCCCGACTCCAACACCAACCCCTGTTCCAACCACAGTTCCAACCATATCCGGGCAAGCTAAGACAGATGGCAATCAATTAAGTTGGACTAAATATGCAGGTGATGATCTAGAGTTTTATAAGGTAGTTCGTTCACAAACTAATGCTAATTTAGCATACCCAACTGATGGATATATTGAATATAGTACTGATAAAAATTTCACTTCCTATAATGACACAACAGCCAAGGTTGGCGTTTCCTATTATTATCGCATCTGTGTAAAACAAAAATCAGGGAAGGTTATTTGTGGCAATGTAATTAAGCTTACCAGACCAAGCACTCCGACTCCTACACCTACTCCAACGCCAACGCCAACGCCAACGCCTACCCCGACTCCGACACCGACGCCAACACCGACACCTACACCAACCCCTACCCCAACGCCAACTCCAACACCGACGCCCGATCCTTCTTACGGCACTACCTATTATATTAGGACTGGCGGAGGAGATGCCGGTCAATGTGATGGAAAAAATAATGTTGATTACCCAGGCAGTGGTTCTAACCAGTCTTGCGCTTGGAAACATCCATTTATTGCCATGCCTCCTGGCGGAACAGCCAAAATAAAAGGCAGTGATACTTTGATTATTGCCAATGGCTCTTACAAAATGGGAACTGGCGCGCCAGGCGCAACCAATGAAGACAAATGTTATCAAGCTTGGAGTTATGATTGTATGATGCCTAGAATACCTTCTGGATTAAGCGCAGATAAGCCGACAAGGATTTTAGGACAAGATTGGAACTCTGGCTGTACTTCCAAACCAGAACTATGGGGCTCTGGCCGGCCCTGGGCCATAATTGATATGGCTGGCAGTAATAATGTTGAAATGCAATGTTTGGAAATTACTGATCATTCTCAATGTGTTGAATCTCATAGCGGTGGCAATGCCTGCAATCGCGACAATGCACCGTTCGGCGATTGGGCTTCAATCGGCGTCAGAGCTTCTGACTCAAAAAATGTAAAATTGAAAAATCTGGATATCCACGGACTTGGCCATACTGGCATTGAGGCCGGAAGATTAACTGATTGGACAATAGAAAACACCATTATCTCGGGTAATGGATGGGTTGGCTGGGATGGAGATATCAGCGGAAATGACAGCAATTCCGGTACTATTACTTTCAAAAAAGTAAATATTGACTGGAATGGCTGTGGCGAAACTTATCCTGGGAGAAAACCCGTGGGTTGTTGGGGACAGACAGCCGGTGGTTATGGTGACGGACTGGGTACGGGTGCTACTGGCGGAGACTGGATATTTGAAGATTCCACTTTCTTGTATAATACTTCGGATGGATTGGATATGTTGTATCATCGCGATGGAGGCAAAATAACCGTTACAAGAGTTCATGCCGAGGGCAACGCAGGCAATCAAATTAAAACCACTGGCAATGCTCAAATTACTGACAGTGTGGTAGTTGGAAATTGCGCGTACTTCCAAGGCAAGTCGTTTACCCATAATGTGGATAATTGCCGAGCACTTGGAAACGCACTTTCCCTGGATTTAACCGGAGCAAATTCACCTGTTCTAGTATATAATAATTCCGTATATAGTGAAGGTGATGGATTAGTTTATGCTGAAGGCGGAGGAACTATAAAATTGAGAAATAATATTTTTTACGCAGGCACTGATTATCATCAACCAAATGAAAAATCTTTCTATCTATATACTGAAGGCGGTACTAATTTTGATAATGATTACAATCTGGTTTATCAAGCTAAAAATATTAACACTTACTGTTCAATTGGCACGCATAATATTTGTGGCCAAGATCCTTTGTTTAACTCGGTTGGATCAAGTTTTGATCTGAAAGTAAAGACTAGTAGTCCGACGATCGATTCTGGCACAACTGGTTTGACCAGTGTTGATTTTACAGGCTCTGGCAGGCCAAAAGGAAGCGGAACAGATATGGGTGCTTATGAAATTAAATAGAAATTGACACAATTAAAAAACCTCGGGCTTGATCGCTCGAGGTTTTTTCGTTAAATCTGTTCCAAATAATTTTTTATTCTTTCTATATCTTCTCGCACTTTGTCGCCTTTGTAATACAGTTCTATAAATTCTATACCAATAAATTCGACTTTATCACTACTTTGAATATATGCATAAATTATCCTAAGACTACTCCCCTTTAGATTGCGACAAAACAATCTTGCTTTAATTATGCAGTTTTTTCGGTCTTGTGTAAGTATGACAAAATTTTTACCTATACCCAGTGTTCGAACTTTAACAACTTTTTTAAACTCGTCTAAATCATCTGATAAACTTCGATATTTTTTGGCTAGTCTCTTAAAATCACGATCAAATTCTTTTGTATGTCTAAAGTTCATCTTCATACTCCTTAACTGAATGATCACTATCTCGATAAAAAACTGATTCATAGCTCAATTGCTTACCCATTTCACTAGTAAGCCATGGAGTGTCTTTGTGCGAATAATCAGACAGCTCCTTGCCAGTTTTACCAGCCAAACGATTCAAAACATCGTCAATATGCACAATCTCCCTGGCTGTAAAAACAGTCAAATCTGGACTAATTAATGGTAGATATTTTTTTTGGTCATATTGAAAATATTTGCTCCTAACTTTAGTGGCCTGCCCTTCCTGCTCCATTTGTTCAAATATTTTCTTAAATGCTACAGGTGTAGGGCCGTGGATATTTTTAATATATCTAGCTCCGATCAATTGCTCTTCATATTTCTCATAATAATCAAAATCAATAAAATATAATAGTTTATACAAAACAGTCTCTCCAACATTTGGCCTGGCACCAACTTTCTGTAAAATATACAATAAAGCCTGCTTAAATTTTTCCACTCTTTCTTGAGGCACGCTAATCCTAATATCCTGTTTTGTTGGTGGTTTTTTTTTCTTTGCCTTTATTTGGACATTATATCCGCTAGGTGAATCCATCTCTAAAAAACCATCTAAAGACAAACCAAAAATACCAGCCAAGGTTCTAGCTTCAGTTATAGTTAGATCCCTTAGACCTTTTTCTATTTGCATATAGGTTGGACGAGATATACCAATTTTTTCTGCCAAAAATTCTTGAGAATAATTATTCTCTCGACGTAACTTAACGATATATTTTGATAATTTTTTAGTCATAAAAAATATTATACTATATTTAGTATAATACCATTGTAAAATAATTTGTCAAGTATATAGGTAAATATTCTTGTCATTAAAATTTCTAGTTTCTAAACAATTTTCTGACGATTCCTCTGTTAGCATCAACTTCAATCAAATCACCATCTTTAAAAACTTGAGTGCTATAATTAGTCGCAATCACGCAAGGCACCTCCAGTTCCCTGCTCACTATGGCGGCATGACAAGTAACTCCGCCCTCATCAGTAACAATGGCAACTGCTTTTTTAATAAGAGGCATTAAATCTGGTGTTGTCATTCTGGTTACTAAAACTTCGCCCTGTTCAAGTTTTTGATTTGGCACATGAGGTTCTACCAACCTAACTTTGCCAACAACTTTTCCTTTGCTGGCTATAGTGCCTTTCAACTCTCCAGTAAAATTTATGGCTGACTGTAAAACCTGATCTTGCAAAATCTCTATATTATGACCATACTCATACAAGATATCACCTTGATTACCATAGACGACAGAAGGAAATTCTATAACAAAATCTAATTCTTGGCCTTGTAATTTTTTAATGATATTTTCTTTTGATAAAAAATTAACCTTCTCCCCTAAGCCAATTCTTGTTTCTAACTCTTGCAAAAACCTGGTAGCATAGCAATACCAACTCTCATCATATATAACTTTTCTCTGGTCTCGATATTCGGTCATAGTTGTGAGCATGGTTATATACGGCTGATGTTTTTGTTCAAAATAACTAAGAATTAAGCTACTATCTTTTTTATCAGTAGAAAAAAATTCGCTTTCCACATCAGCGCTAACTTCTTGCATTAATTTGGTTTTGGCTTCGGCACTATATTTGTAGTCCTCCAGAACTATATTCTCACAAGCTTCGGATAATAACAAAAACACATATAGGTTTGGACCAAAATCTTCCCACTTTTGACAAAAATTTTTAAAAATATCAATAAAATTATTATCAGTAAAATGTTTTTCATTTAAATCTAGACTAAAAGTTTTAAGCTTTGCGGTCTTTTCTTTAAGGTCATCAATAACGCGATCAACATAAGTAATATCTTCAGTGATTCTCTTTTTAAATTCGGTCACGATTTCTTTGTGTAGATCAACATTAATATAATGATCAGAAATTATGCCTTTGTCTTCAGTTAATTTGGAAAAATAAATATATAATTTAGAAAAATCACCTTCAAACCCCCAATCTTTAAACCATTTTAAAACACCATGAAAGGCCAATTCACCACGGATTGGTGGTTGTCTCCTGCCCACATATTTTTCCCATTTGTAGTTTAAAATATCATGCATAAATGTAGTATTAATAACTATGCCCTAGTATATATCCAAATTATATATTTATCAAACAAAAATTCCCCGAAGTAATTTTGGGGGATTTTTTTACTAGATTACGAAGCTTATCTTGAGTGTAACATGTCTGTCATTGCGAGCGTAAGAGAAGCAATCTAGTTGGTTCTGTAGAAACGAGATTGCTTCGTCGCTTCGCTCCTCGCAATGACAATGGATATGCCCACAATAACAATTATTTCAACTTTCCAGAAATAATATCAGTAGCGGTATTAGAAGGCACATCAGAATAATGGCCAAACTCCATGGAATAGCTAGCTCGGCCTTGAGACAAACTGCGCAAAGAAGTGGCATAGCCAAACATGGTGGCCAAAGGCACAATGGATTTAACTACTTTCATTTGTCCACGGTCGCTCATTTCCTGAATCTGGGCGCGCTTGGAATTTAAATCACCAATCACATCACCCATATAATTTTCCGGAGTGATGACTTCTACTTTCATAATCGGCTCTAAAATAACTGGGTTGGCTTTTTTACATGCGCTGATAAAGGCCATTGATCCGGCCATTTTAAAGGCCACTTCAGATGAATCAACTTCATGATAAGAGCCGTCATAACAAGTAACTTTGATATCAACCACTGGATAACCAGCTTGGATACCACGATCCACAGCTTCTTTAACTCCTTTTTTAATGGCCGGCAAATATTCCTTAGGAATAACACCGCCCTTGATTTCGTCAACAAATTCAAAGCCGGTTCCCTGTTCTGCTGGTTCAACTCTAAGCCAACAGTCACCATATTGTCCTCGTCCGCCCGATTGTTTGATATATTTTCCCTGAGCTTCGGCCGAAGATTTAATGGCTTCTTTGTAAGCCACTTGTGGCCTGCCTACATTGGCCTGTACTTTAAATTCTCTTTTTAAACGATCCACAATAATTTCAAGATGTAATTCTCCCATTCCTGAAATAATGGTCTGTAAGGTTTCTTCGTCGGTTTTCACTCTGAAAGTTGGATCTTCTTCCATCAATTTCTGCAAAGCCAATCCAATTTTTTCCTGATCGGTTTTTGTGTCCGGTTCAATAGCAACGGAAATAACCGGTTCAGGAAAAGTCATCTTTTCCAAAACAATCAGCTTATCCTCATCGCACAAAGTATCTCCGGTGCCGGTATTTTTTAAACCAATGGCGGCCGCAATATCTCCGGAATAAACTTCGGTCACATCCTCACGGCTATTAGCGTGCATGCGTACAATTCTGCCTAAACGCTCTCTTTTGCCACTGATTGAATTATATACATAACTACCAGCTGACGCCACGCCCGAATAAACTCGGAAGAAAATTAATTTACCCACAAAAGGATCGGTGGCAACTTTAAAAGCCAGTGCGCTGAAAGGTTCTTGATCACTGGATTTGCGGATTTCTTTTTCTTCAGTGTCAGGATGAAGGCCTTCTACCGGAGGAAGATCAGTTGGAGCTGGCAAGTACCAAATTACTGAATCCAACATTTGCTGGACTCCAATATTTGCTAAAGCCGAACCGCATAATACTGCATACATTTCATCTTTGATCGTCAATATTCTTATACCTTTCCTAATTTCATCCGGAGACAAAGTGCCATTTTCCAAATATCTATTCATATAATCTTCAGTGGCTTCAGCCACTTTTTCCAATAGCTTGCCACGATATTCTTTAACTTTTTCTCTCATGTCGTCAGGAATAGGAATCTCCTCTACATTTTCACCATGTTCGCCTTCAAACTTGTATGCTTTTTCTTCTATCAAATCAACCAACCCGCTGAATGTGCTTTCAGCGCCGATTGGAAGCTGTACAGCATAAGCATTTTTAGACAAGCGCTCATTGATTGAATTCAAACTCATATAAAAATCAGCGCCCATCTTATCCATTTTGTTTATAAAAGCAAAACGGGGCACTTGATATTTGTCAGCTTGATGCCAGACTGTTTCTGATTGAGGTTCAACTCCTTGAGAACCGTCAAACACAGCCACTGCCCCATCAAGCACGCGCAAAGAACGCTCTACTTCTACAGTAAAATCAACATGGCCTGGGGTGTCAATTATATTAATGCGATGATTTTTCCAAAAACAAGTGGTGGCCGCAGAAGTAATTGTAATTCCGCGCTCGCGTTCTTGTTCCATCCAATCCATCTCAGCTTCGCCCTCATGCACTTCGCCTATCTTATGCTTTTTACCTGTATAAAATAAAACCCTTTCAGTAGTTGTGGTTTTACCGGCATCAATATGAGCCATGATTCCGATATTGCGGGTTTTCTCTAATGTATATTCTCTTGGCATATTTTTAATTTTATTTCTTTTTCTTTCTAAATCTGGCGAAGTGGGCAAAAGCCTTGTTGGCTTCGGCCATGCGATGCACTTCATCGCGCTTTTTTATGGCATCACCCAAATTTTGCGAGCCTTCATTCAATACCACAGCCAGTTTGTCACCCATGGCTTGTCCTTTTTTGTTTCTGGCCGCACCGATGATCCAACGAAAAGCCAAGGCTATCTGCCTTTTAGAACTGACTGGGATTGGCACCTGATAGTTAGCGCCACCAACTCTGCGAGAACGCACTTCCACTTGTGGAGAAACATTTTTAATTGCTTCTTCAAATATCTTCATAGGATCTTTTTTAGTTTCTTCCTTAATATTTTCCAAAGCTTGATACACCACATTCTGGGCAGTGGTTTTTTTACCGCCTTCCATCAAATAATTAATGAACTTGGCAAGCACCTCGCTATTAAATTTTGGATCAGGTTGAATTTTCCTGGTTAAATCTTTTCTTTTTTTACCTCTCATATTTTTATGGTTTATTTCTTAACTTCCTTTGGCCTTTTAGCGCCATAAATACTACGACTGCGTTTTCGACCTTCTACTCCTTGAGCATCATAAACACCGCGCACTACATGATAACGAACACCAGGCAAATCCTTTACCCTACCACCGCGCAATAGCACAATAGAGTGTTCCTGCAAATTATGTCCTTCACCCGGGATATATGCGATGACTTCCACTCCATTGGAAAGACGCACTTTGGCGACTTTACGCAAAGCCGAGTTAGGCTTTTTAGGCGTAGAAGTATATACTTTGGTGCACACTCCGCGCTTGAAGGTGGCTCCTTTACTTAGGATGGTCTTCTTGCGATGCAATGTGTCCAAAGTAAACTGCAAGGCCGGCACTTTGCTTTTTTTCTCCTTTTTCTTGCGCCCCTTGCGTACTAACTGGTTCATTGTAGGCATAAATATATTATTCCTTAATTAAATTTTTCAATTAAAAAAGCTGAAACTTTTGGTAAGTCAGCCACTTTTTAATTTGCCTTGTCGCCACAACAAGGACTTATAAAATACGTTCTGATCAGAGTATATATTAAAACAGAAGATTTGTCAAGGGCAGGCTTCTTCCTATCATTGCGGGTATAGGTGTTTTTGTCATTGCGAGGAGAGAAGCGACGAAGCAATCTCGTTGGTTAATAATAAACGAGATTGCGGAGTTTATCCCGAGCGTAGCGAGGGACCTCTCGCAATGAAAGGGTAAAAACGCTCGCAATGATAGCTAAACCAGATCAGCCTTATCTAGCCCGCCTAAAAACTCTAATTGCAACTGTTCGGCAAATTCCTTATCTCCGGGCACAGTGGATATACGCAGGTCTTTGAGAGCATGGTGCAAAAAGGCGATCCTCTCTTCTCTTTGCATATTTCTAATGGCCTGTACTAATAATTTTCTTTTTTCTTCCATTACAGCTGGATCCAAATTTAATTGTGTATTGTCTGTTGGCATAAAATTTATATTAAAAGTAAATGTATAATATCACAGAATTGAAATTTTTGAAATTAAGAATGAGCGAGCTATGTTTGTGGATAATTGATATTGACAAAAAAATACACTATTGTATAATTTTAATAGTGGTAATTCGAGTTGTAGGTAATCCGTCTACACGAACTCTAGAACTCCCTTCGGGGAGTTTTTTGTTGTCCGCTAATGATAAAATATTTTACTTTTTCTTTAGAAAAATTTTATAAATATTTTATCTATTACCTGTTATAATCAACTCGGTGGTGCATGGGGCGAGTGTGGCCGGTGCCACAACTCGAATTACCACTCGAGTTACTGGGGTTCAACTCCCCCTCGCTCCACCATCCAAAAATCCCGATTAATTATATCGGGATTTTTTATTCTCTATTTTGGAGAGAGTGAGGTGAACCAGGATTCGCCTAATGGCTTATTCGGTTCACCCCAGAATGAGGGGTTTACCCCCATAACTATTCTCAAAATATTTAAGAACAATTACGGGGTCGGGTGAGCTGTGCGGCTCACCCTTGCCCGAGTACTACTTGCCCTGAACCGAACGAGCCAAAGGCGAGTTCTGATTCAGGGCTATATAAACAGCCTCTATTTCCAATTTTTGAGGATCTGCTTCCTCGTGGCTCACCACTTGTAGTAGGTGACACTCGCCTATCATTTTCTAGAGCCAGGCTTGAAGCGGTATAGACGAAACTTCGTCCGAACCGAATCTTTGCTCTAACCTGGTGATCAGTCAGGAAATTTTGGCTCATCGATGATCAGTCGATGAGGTCGCCCACCGTGAGCGACGGGTCGTGCGAGATCGCCACGACGTACTTCCCCAGCTTGGGGTCGAACGCCGCGACGGCACCGAACTTGTGCCCGACCTCGTGCGCGATGGCGATGGCCACCGGCAGCGACGCGGGCCCGTTCAGGCGCACGACCTTCCCACCCTCGAGGGAGAGCTCCTTGACCGCCGCGACCGCGTCGCGGACGATCTCGTCGTTCTGCGCCGGGGTACCGAACCCCAGCTTCAGGGTGACGTTTGACTCGTTGTTCTCGATGATGGTGACGGTGTAGGTGGTGCCGGCCATTTTCAATCTCCGTATCTTCTCCTGGCGGACTCACTTTTCAGTGACAGGAGTGCCCATGTTTTACAGGGCAAGGTTGTTCTCGTCCGCTAAAGTCAATATTTCATTGTTGAGGAATTGACGAACCTCGTGAGGATCTGCTTTCTCTAGGCTCACCACTTGTGGTAGGTGACACCAACTTGTCGTTTTATGGGGTCAAATTTTGCCCTAACCTAGTTATTGACTAGGAGATGTGTATTGCCCAAATAGAATGTTTGGACTTCCCGACCATATAGGTTGAAGGTCGGGCGTTGGGTGGGGTGGAGAAGCTAGGCTAGTAACCCAGCTTCTCGAGCTTATTAGCCGCTGCGATGGCGGCCATCTGCTCGTCACGGGCGATCCAACGCCCGGATGTGTTACGCCGGTGCAAGCCGGTGTGAGTACTGTCCTCACGCTCCTGGCGGAGACGCGAGGACAACTCCTCCACCGCACCCTTCAAGGGCTTGGTGGAGAAAAAACTTTTTGCCCGCGCCTGGTTATTCTGCCGGGCACGGGCTTTACGGGTCTGGTCCAGGCGACGCGCCAGCGTCGCCTCATCGATCTGTCCTAGGATGGCCATTGGCCACTCCTTTCTCCCGACTTAATCGGGATCTGTTTTGTCCTGCACCACACCATGTGACGCAGTCCCTTATTTATTCTTTTTGTGGATAAACCAACTTGACAAAAAAAAATATTATGTTATTCTAATTAATAGATGGTAAGTTGGGCTGTAGATAAACCGTCCACACGAATCTCAGAACTCCCTTCGGGGAGTTTTTTGTTGTCCGCTAATAATAAAATGTTTTATTTTTATTTTAGAAAAATTTTATGATTATTTTATCTACTATGTGATAAAATGATCTCGGTGGAGACATGGAGCGAGTGTAGCCGGTGCTATATCTCAACTTACCATTTGAGTTTTTGGGGTTCAACTCCCCCTCGCTCCACCACTAGAAACAATCTTCAAACTTGAAGGTTGTTTTTTATCACAAGATCCCTCCACTACGGTCGGGATGACAGAAGTAAAAAACAAATAAGGGATTAAATTGTCAAAGTACATGTTCGGTACTATCTCTCCTATTAGTGCCGAATGTCCCTGCTCCAATTCTCCTTGCGGATTATTAGAGCGGGACGCACTCGGTACTACATAGTTCTAGCTGATCTATGTAGAGCGACCGCGAGGGAAAGATGATCACAAGGTTGTGGTTATCTCAACTACCTCCGCCTCTATCTCTGGTATAAGCCAGAGCCAGTCCCGACTAAGTCGGGATTTTGCTAGAGTAGCAACATCTCTTGTCATGGATAGGAATCTCTCTCCTACTTCTTAATCATGATAAGGGATTGAATGCTATATATGTAAAGAGCTTTTTTGTCGGTGTGTTTAATCTACGGTGTGTTTCTAGCGCCTCTTCGCCCCTCTCCAGGGCAATTTGGTAGAAAGAAACAGATTATTCCGACAAGTGAGAAAAGAATTGTTTAGGTTACCTATTTTTGTATTACTTTTATAGCTACCGTTTTTTCATTTTCTCGCTTGTAAGAATAATTAAAAAGCCCTCTCTTTGGAGAGAGGGCTTTTGGTCTTTTTGCTTATTAAAGCATATTTTATATAATATATCCTTTGTTTTGGCCAATTACTCCTCTCTCCAGTAAGTAGTTGGCGATGTTTCATTGTAATGTGCGTCTGGCTTGTTGCTTTCTTTTCTGACTTTTCTAGCTTAACTGAATAGTATACCATATATTTAAGTATTTGTCAAGAGTTTACTAGAATTTAAGATATGGTATAGCTTAATTTAGCTAAACTTAGATAAATAGAGTAGTATATAACCTGTCCAACTGGTACTTGACAAATAATCAAAACTATGTTATAATACAAGTATAATTAGCCAAAAAATCAATAATATGAAATCTATACAAAACACCCTTTTAGAGTACGGTTTTGACCCATCAGAAGCAGAAATTTACCTAATTCTACAACAAAACGGCGAAATGGATGTACCAGCTATTTTGCATAAAACCGAGATGTCCAGAGCATCAGTGTATGATTCTTTAAGTTATCTGCTTTCCAAAGAAATTATAGACTACCGCAAAGATGGACGACGCGCCTTTTACAAACCTGGGCATCCAGATAAGCTTTATGGCTTGGTAGAGCAAAAAAAGCGTGAAAATACGCTAATTCAGCAAGAAATGGAACAAACCATTGGCGATTTGACCGGAATGTATAATCTTAGCCAAAACAAGCCTGGGGTGAGGTTTTTTGAAGGTAAAGAAGGGGTAATTCAAGCTTATGAAAAAATACTTGATTTACGCCAACCTATCCTAAGTATTGAAGATCGTGGAGATATGATGGATTTCTTCCCAGAATATGTAGCCAAATATGTAAAAAAACGAATAGACAGACAAATATCTAATCGGTCCATAGCTCCAGATACCAACAAAATAAATCAACCAGACAAAGCTAAATTTATTGATTCTCGGCTAATTCCAGCCCACGACTTCCCTTTTTCTATGGATATTAAAATCTGTGGAGACACTATACAAATGGCCACATTAAAAAAAGAACAGGCCATGGCCGTTCATATTTCTAATCCAATTATAGCAGAAAACTTTAAAGTGATGTTTGAATATATGTGGAAACAAGCTAGTGAGCAATCACACTATAAAAAAACTCAAAATCAAGCTGCTAATTCTGGCTCTTCTACCACTGTATTTAGTAATTGACCATCTTCTAATCTCACCAGCCTATAACCTGATTTTAACATTGGGCCTACCAAATAGGTGTGGTCAGTATTTTTACTAGCCACCAAAGCCATAGGCACTTCCCTTTTGCGGTCATCTTCTCCTTTTACTCCTGGGCCTAAAATAATATTAACATTTATTTCTTGACCAGAGTTCTCTTCGTTCCATTTATTAACTATATTTCTTAATTGGTCAACTCGATAACTAGCTCCAAAATTCTCTCGGATATTATCATCAACATACACCCCACCAAAATTTAATTTGGAAAACATTTCTAGCATAAAATCATCGTATTCTTCACCTTCTTTATATACAGTCGAACGCACGCCCATGGCTACATCAATCTGTTGATCTGCCAAAGCTTGGATACGAGAAAAATCACCAATCATCATGCCGGCTGGATGAGCTGGAACCTGGTCATAAACATCGGCTACTTGTTCTTTGTCTTTAATATAATCAACCATGTGTTTCGCTAGCTCAGACTTTACCTGATTTGAAACCTGGGATAAATCTTGTCTATCTGGATACACTCTGGTTCCATCTGATTTTACTTCACTATAATCGCTAGGCACTGAATCTATTTGACCGATTGATTGACAGACTTGTGGCAATATATCACGAATCGAATTTGGATCTTGACTAAGTTGACCGACCCTCTCTTGACTGTATTCAAAATCCGGTTGGCCAATCTGCCCATCACCAACCATCATTAATTTGTATAAAGCATCAGCTAATAATTTTCTATCTGCTGTATTTATCTTTTCTCTCACTCGATTCTCTAATTTGTTCCAATCAATCATATTCTCAACTAATTGTCCTAAAGAATAATATAATTTATCAGCCACAGCCACATCAACAAACGACTTATCAAGGCCGGCTTGATGACGCTCGTTTTTACTAGTCCCGCTACCCGGACCAAATTCAACCAGTACTTTTTGTCGACCTTCTTCAGCTAACTGTGATAATAATTTATTAGGATCAAAACCAAACCTTTCCTCATACTCTTCGGTGTTACGATCTACTTTCCAGAATAACTCTGGTATAGGAGCGAGCTCACCACGTGATTGCAAAGCTCGCAACAACAAAGCTTTACCACCAGCCTTTTCTAACTCGGCTAACATTACTTCTTGATCATGAGAATACCGTTCAATATCTTTAATACTGCCCGGTTCACGCCCCTGCAAAAGACCAGCCACCTTGCGAAAACGTCCAGAAATGGCCTGTTGTTTTTTATTTTCCTTGGACAAATCCTCAATTATTTTTTCAATAGCCTGTCTTTTCTCTTCACTATTCATAGATTTTGCCACCTGTACGTGCGCACCAGCCAATAAATCTTTAGCGCGAACTAACAATCCTTCTAAAATTTTAGCTTCTGACAATCCGTCCTCACCATCCCATTCTTCAGCCATATCATGACTAATAATTTCAGCCGAACCCAACACCACACTATATGTTCTTAATAATTTTTCCATGTCAACCTGATTTTCACCAGACAAAGATTGATCTAGTTCTAAAATCTTTACACCCATCTCTTTATCTGATTCCAAGGATATAAACGCCTTGATTCCTTCTCGACCAAATTTTCTAGCTACCCGCTTAGCCTTTACCTGTTCATCCTCGTTGGCTTCTTGTAAATACTGGAAAAACCAAACCTGCTCGCGTACTGTTAAATCACTGAGCCTGATTCCGGTTTCGTCATGGAATGTTTTGTAAACTTGTAAATAATCTTTCTTAAAATTTTCAATAACTTGCGGATCACTGTCTGGGTCAGCAAATGCCAGCTCGTCAAAATTATCCATTATTTGTCGGATAGGTTTTTGTTCCTCTTCACTTAATTGACCTAATTCAAAATAACCTAATAACTTTTCCTCTTTATCAAATAATCCTATTTTTCCATCTCCTGTTATTCTAAAAGCTACTTCTACCCGATCTTTTTGTTCTCCTTGTAATTGATAATTTCTCTCTAAATACTCCGCTTCCCCGTCTTTTACACTGATCTTGCCAAATTCCATCAAATATAATATTTTGCTATAAAAATTAACACTTTCCTTATCTTGGGACTTGTTTAGTCTTTTAATCATCTCTTGTGCCCCACCAACTGCATCGATATTAGATAAAGCACGGGCTATATTATAAGAAAAATTAGCACCTCCAAAACCCAAATCAATTGCCTGGTATATCTTTGGTAAAGATTCACTCATGCCTTTACTACCACAAAACTCAATCAAATTAACCAACGTACTAAGACCTTCCTCTTCTTCATGCCAGCCTGATTCGTAATAATCCATAGAATAATCCTCATCACCAAAATCATAATCTACTTCTTGGCGCTCTTCATAGTCAGGTTTGTTGTATGATTCCAATAAATTATTATACTGTTGCAAACTTTCATCAAACAAACGAAGTATAACTCGTATATGTTTATCGTCTATTTCCGCCCCATTTATTCCTTCCAGCTTGTGTTTAACTAGTTGAAATACTTTCTGTATTAAAAAAAAGTCAATACCTTCTTCATCAATATTACCTTCTAACAAAAGACCTTCCATGCTATCCATTTTAATTCCGGAACAAAACTCGCCAGAATCTAATTCATTGTTTTTAATATAATCCAACAAATCTACCAAAAAAACACTGCTCTCTGCCGGATATTCAACCATGGGCATCTCTTCCAATGTATCCAAAAAATTCTCAAGGTTTCCCGGCTTCAAACCAGCACCTTCTATCTTTTCCCTCCAATCATCAAAAGATAATTGATTTTCCGGGCTATCAATCTGCTCGGTTGGCTCCTGCCGGATGAGTTGTTCTCTGCCACCCCCATCTAACATATTATTTAAAATTTTAATTTACAAATCATCAATATCAACTAAAAAACTACCTGGTTTAATGTTTGGGCGTTCTTCACTGATATAAGTAAATTCATCAGGATCATCATTAAACACTATACTATTATTACTCAAAATTGAACGGTCGTCCAGTAGGGCGTTGTTAATTTCTTGCAAAAACAAACTCGGCTCCACGCACGAACCACTCCAACCTGGTTTTTCCATAGGATAGGTAAAATATAGATTCTTTTTGGCACGGGTAATGGCCACATAAAACAATCGTCGTTCTTCTTCTATTCCATCTATCTCTTTCCATGCCATGTCACTGGGAAAAGCTCCGCCAGCCAGATTAATTACAAACACAGTATTCCATTCCAAGCCCTTGGCTTGATGAATGGTGGACAAAACTATTCTGTCACCTTGAGTCTGTCTCTGTTGGGGTTTGGCAAAAGATTCTTGCAAACTAGCTTCAGCTAAAAACTCGTCCAAACTTTTATACTGTTCAGCAAACACAGCCAGTTGTTCAATATCTTGCAGGCGTTCTTTGGCATCAATATATTCAGTTTCCAAATAATCCCGGTACCTTGAATCCTTGATTGCCGTTATCAAAGCCGGTACATCTTTTTTATCTATCCCTGCTATTTTTTCCCAAATACGCACAAAGCCATGCCAACCCTGTTTGGCTCGCTCGCCTAATAGATCATAACCAATCTTGGTGATTTCTTTGTCATTGCGAGCCCCGGAGGGGCGAAGCAATCCCGTTTCTCTAGAACCGACGGGATTGCTTCGCTTCGCTCGCAATGACAAAAGACGCCCAATTTCTTGAACAATCTTTTGTGCAACCACTGGCCCAATACCATCTTCGTGCATTAAAACTCGCAACCAAGCAGATGTATCAGCCAGATTATTTAAAATGCGCAAATATGCTAATACATCTTTAACATGGGCACGATCAAAAAACCTCATGCCCCCGCGATAATCATAATCAATACCGGACTTCATTAATTCCATTTCCAGCATCTGGGAATGAAATGCCGCTCTGAACAAAACAGCCAACTCACTGGCCAACACGCCCGCGTCCAATTTTTCTTTTATTATACCCACGATGAATCGAGCCTCTTGGCGTTGATCCATTTGTGGATGTAATGCCGGCCTAATGCCAGTCTGCATTATGGTATTTAATTCTTTTTTATATTGCTTAATATTATTAGCAATCACATTATTAGCCACATCCAAAATCTCCTGGCTAGAACGATAATTAGTTTCCAATTTAAAAACCTTGGCCTGATCATATTCGCGTTCAAAATCTAAAATATTTTTTACTTGTGCGGCTCGAAAAGAATAAATGCTTTGGGCATCATCCCCTACTACAAGCACATTGCCATGGTGCAAAGATAATTTACGAATAACCGAAGCCTGAATTTTGTTTGTATCTTGATATTCATCCACTAAAATATATTTAAATTGTTGAGAATACCTTTTTTGTACTTCGGGCTGGTTTAATAATAGTAAAAAATTAACTAATAAGTCATCAAAATCCATTGAATTTGCATACTTTTTCTGTTTAGAATAAGCTTCTGCAATATTTTTTAAATTATCTCTAAATTCAAACCACTGCGGATATTTTAAATCCAACACATCTTCGGTGGTGGTTTCAGCATTGCGTGCGTAGCTTATAATAGCCTTTACAACTTTGGCTGAAGGAAATTTTTTGTCAGCCCTGTCAGGCTTGAATTCTTTTATGCAATTTTTTAGCAATGTCCGGCTATCGTCTTCATCTAAAATTGTAAAATTACTTTCATAACCTAATAATCTAGCGTTGCGCCTTAAAATTTTATTAGCAATACTATGAAAAGTTCCTGCCCATGGCATTTTATAATCCATGCCCGTTAATTTTTTTATTCTTTCTATCATTTCGTTAGACGCCTTGTTGGTAAAAGTGAGTAATAGAATGTTTTCCGGATTCACACACTGTCCCAACAAGTGAGCCACCCTATATGTAATAGTGCGCGTCTTGCCTGACCCGGCTCCGGCCAACACTAAACACGGCCCTTCGGCTTGAAGAACCACGCTAAGTTGTTGCGGATTTAGATCTTTACTAAAATCGGTCATAAATTATTCTGTCATTGCGAGCGTGGTGTTTCTGTCATTGCGAGGAGGAGCCTCAGCGACGACGTGGCAATCTCGTTGATTCTAGAATGACGAGATTGCTTCGCTCACGCTCGCAATGACAGAAACACCATATATGAACTCTTTAAGTAATCAATATAATACCACAACTTGCTTAATTCAACAAAATCCCGTATTATTACTCTAATATGACATTTTTTACTCTCAAACACCAAGACAAAAAAACTCACGCCCGTACCGGAATTATACACACTGCTCATGGCGACATTCAAGCACCTTGTTTTATGCCGGTGGGTACGCAAGCCTGTGTTAAAACTCTGGATCAACAAGATCTGGAAAATTTGGATGCACAAATTATTCTGGGTAACACTTATCACTTGCATTTACGCCCGGGCGAAGACTTAATCGCTAAAATGGGTGGGTTGCATGGATTTATGAACTGGGACAAACCGATTCTAACTGACAGCGGCGGCTATCAGGTGTTTTCTCTGGGCTTGCAAAAGGAAAAAAACAAAAAAGGACAGCCCTTGGTTAAAATTGATAATAACGGCGTGACTTTTCACAGTCATATTGACGGCTCCAAACACCGTTTCACTCCAGAATCAGCCATAAAAGTCCAACAAAAATTAGGAGCTGATATTATAATGGCATTTGATGAATGCACACCAGATAGCGCTCCAAAAAAATATGTACAACAGGCCATGGAACGCACGCATGATTGGGCTAAACAGTGCCTGGCAGTGCCTAAGAAAAAAAATCAATATCTTTTTGGCATAATTCAAGGCGCTAACTATGAAAATCTACGCAAACAATCTGCCGAATTCATTTGTAATTTAGATTTTGATGGCATTGCGGTTGGTGGTGAATCAATTGGTTATAACATGACAGCCACCAAACAAATTTTAGAATGGATCCAGCCAATTCTGCCGGAACAAAAACCACATTATGCCATGGGCCTTGGCTTAAATCCAACTGATATTTTTGAAGTAGTGGAACGGGGCATTGATATGTTTGATTGCGTGGCCCCTACCAGACTAGCCCGGCATGGCATGTTGTTTGTCAAAAACAAAAAAACCAAACATCGATTAAATATTACTAATTCTACATTTGCCACAGATAAAAATCCAATTGATAAAACTTGTACTTGTACAACTTGCCAAAATTATTCTCGTGCTTATCTAAACCATCTTTTCAAAACTCAAGAAATGACGGCCATGCGTATGGCCACAATCCATAATATACATTTCTTTTTAAATTTGATGACAGAGATTAGACAAGCAATTCAAGATGATCAATTTACAAAATTAAAAAAACAATGGTTGTAAATTCCAGTAAAATACATTAAAATATCATTAGCTTAATTATAATAAATTATATGTCCGAAGAAAAACCATGGGTTTCCTCTACCGTCTATGACGACCCAAATAGAGGAGATGTACGAAATAACGGCAAGGTTGATGAGACTAAAGGAGCTGTTGTAGGAGAAATTGACGCGCCATTAAAATCCGAAACAACTAATGGCCTGCCAGGACCTGAACAAAAGATCGTAATAGAACAAGGATCTGGCAATAAAGAAATAGAATCCAAGCCAACAGCCATGGAAAATTTAGTAAATGTTTGCCAAAGTATAATAGAAGCCAGGCAAAGCATGGAACAAAATTACGCGTTGCTCCATACAATTAAAGAAGCTAGACACAAGCTAAATATAGCCATTAATGAAAATGCTGGCATGGATTATCTAAATTGGATGGCAGATAATGCCGGAACCAAAGTTGAACAAGTGATTCAAAAATTACTGGCTGAAAATTTATCTGAAACACGAACAATGATGTACGCAAAGACTAAGATTGATTTAAGAAAAGATTCGGAAAAAGCAAAGTCAGAAGACGAAACAGTATCTCCGCATATAGATAACCTAAAAGACTACCTCAAAACTTCTGTGCATACGCCTAAAGAAACCGCAGACTTGATGGCCGACGAAAAATCTAAACGAAATGACCATATTAGACAACGCTTAATACAAGATCATTATTATAATATAACAGACGTAGATTCTTTTGTAGCTGAATTCAGGTTAACCGCGGCCACTGACGGGATAATGTCAAAAAGCACTGGAGAAAAATATGATGCTCAACGAACTGAAAAAGTCTTATATGCAGTCAAGTTTCATATAAAACAAATTTTAAAAACAGAAAACCTAGAACACTTAAATGGAACTTACGCAGATTTAAAGAAAAACCGAGATGTTTATTATATGGCCACTTGTTGTCCTAAAGACGCAGGCCTACGCGACAAATATGTTGACCTACTGCTTAATACCATAGAACAAAAACGGCTACAACTGGGCGGAGAACCGATTATATAATTATATAATTATGTCAAAAATTTTTTCCGGCGTACAGCCGACCAACAACCTACATATTGGCAACTACTTAGGCGCCATCAAAAATTGGGTTGAAGTGCAAGCCAAAAACGACTGTATTTTTTGCGTGGTTGACTTGCATGCCATTACTGTCAAGCAAGATCCAAAAATTCTGCGAAAAAACATAATTAACACGGCCAAAACATATCTGGCTTTGGGCATTGATCCGAACAAATCAATGATTTTTATCCAATCAGATGTTAAAGAACACGCTGAACTAGCTTGGATTTTAAGCACTGTTACTAAAATTGCTGAACTAGAAAGAATGACCCAGTTTAAAGACAAGGCCAAACAGCATAAAAATAATATTAACGCCGGATTATTCACCTACCCAATTCTAATGGCGTCAGATATACTATTATACGATACCGAATCAGTACCAGTCGGTCATGACCAATCCCAACATGTTGAGTTGGCTCGTATGATTGCCAAAAAATTTAATGCTGAATTTGGTGACACTTTCAAAATACCAGAAGCTGTAATTAAAAAAGACGGTGCTCGCATTATGGGCTTGGATGATCCAACCAAAAAAATGTCTAAAAGCGCCATTAACGAATACAGCTATATTTCCCTTTTAGATGATCCAGCCAAAGCGCGTAAAAAGATCATGAAAGCTGTAACTGATTCTGGTTCAGAAGTAAAAGCCGGAGCCAACAAACCGGCCATGGCCAATTTATTAACCATCTATTCCCTATTATCCGGTGTGTCAGTAAAAGAAATTGAAAACCAATACAATGGCCAAGGCTATGGCGACTTTAAAGAAGGCCTAGCCGATGTGGTAGTTAAATTCTTAGAAGACTTCCAAACTAGGTTTAATAAAATTAGTGATAAAGAAATAAAAAAGACCTTGCAAGCCGGAGCTGGCAAGGCCAAGAAAATAGCTGAAAAAAAAATGCAAACCGTAAAAGAAAAAATGGGGTTAAGTTATCAATAATTCTTTATAATTTCTTCGAAATTGACCAGGCTCACTTGCTTCTGGTCTCTTTTTTTCACTTCCACACTATTTTGTTCCAAAGTCTTTTTAGAAACGAGCAATCTAGTGGGGCAACCTATCAAATCGGCATCAGCTAATTTTTCTCCGGCTGACAAATCGCGATCATCATATAATACCTCAACATTTTTGGCCATTAATTTTTCATATAATTCATCGGCTTTCTCGTCTTGATTTAAACTAACCAGGTGAACTTGATAAGGAGCGACTGATTCAGGCCAAATCATACCGTGTTCATCATGAAATACTTCTACTAACGTGCCCATAATTCTGGATGGTCCAATACCATAACATCCCATTAGCACTGACTGTTCTTTTCCTTGTTCATCAGTATATTTAAAACCAAAAGCATCGCTGAATTTGGTTTTTAAAGGAAATATATTACCTACTTCTATAGCCTTTTTTTCAACCAAGTCATTGTTCCCGCATTCTGGACAACTATCCTGCTCATCAATTATTTCTTTATTTACTCCAATCCCGCATGGCTCGCATATATATACAGTATCCTCGCCAACATCAGCCAAAGTTTGAAATTCGTGTGAATACTTGCTAAAACTTCCGCCAGAAGCGAATACCATATATGTACGGTCGCCAATTCCAAGCCTTGCATAAATTTTATGGTAAGCTTGTTTTACTTTTTCATAATATTCATCAAATTCCTGCTGAGTCTTATTAAAAGAATACATGTCTTTCATATTAAACTCGCGCCCGCGCAATAATCCAGATTTTGCCCGTGGTTCGTTCCTATATTTATTTTGAATCTGATACACAGACACAGGCAGGTCGCGATAAGAAAAAACATTTTTTTGCACCAAAGGAGTGACAACTTCTTCATGTGTTGGATTCAAAACCAATTCAACCTCATCACGACCTTGTAGCTTAAATAATATATCCATGTTTTCACGCTCTGTCTTTTTGTAACTTTCTAAGCCGGTCAATGCCGGCATTAAAACCTCGTTGGCACCCAAGGCATTCATCTCTTCACGAATAATATTCTGAATCTTAGTTAAAACTCGCAAACCCAACGGCAGGTAATTATATACCCCGGCCATTTGTTTACTAATAAATCCAGCCTTGGTTAATAATTTAGCATTGACACAGTCAACATCAGATGGCACAGTTTTGCTAGTTTTAGAAAATATGTTGGAATAGCGCATAAATTTATATTTAATATATCATTGTAAGTGCAGTGTCTCTGCCATTGCGAGGAGCTGTGGAATTTTTGTCATTGCGAGCCTGCCTGCCGGACAGGCAGGGAGCGAGGCGACAAAGCAATCTCGTTGCCCTATAACCAACAAGATTGCGGAGTTTGTCCCGAGCGTAACGAGGGACCTCTCGCAATTACAATTACCCACCTATTGTATACCAAATTAACCAATTTAGGCAAATTGACCAAAGTCATAATATGCTCTAAAATACCAATATCATTATTAATCAAATCTTATGGCCTTTCCCATTGTCTCTTTAATAAAAACCATTTATCTATATCTAGTCGCATTCGTAGCTCTAATAGTAATGATAGTTTTCCCCATGGCCAACACTATAAATGCGGTATTGAAAACATATATTTTTACAAAAGCTGATATTGAATATTACGCTGAACCGATGCAGTGTGAACTACCAGAAAAACTGCAAGCAACCGCCAGCACCGGCACTGAAAAAACTGAGCCTGAAGATAAGTGCGCTCAAACCGAAGCTAAAAACAAAGAACAAGCTCAAGAAAGACGAACCGCTGAATTACAGAGAAACCTGGCGCGCGATATCTCATTCTTAATTGTTGGTATTCCATTGTTTTTTATACATTGGCGGATAATTAGAAAAAGAAAAGAGCAAGCTTGACAACCGGTTTAAAATCTACTATACTAAAATCACTATGATTAAAACTTGCCTAAATAATAGCAATAATAACCAAACTCGAGCGATCGGGTAAGTTTTGTATAAAAAATCACAAAACCCCGATCCGTTCGGGGTTTTTTAATTCCTCTGTAGTTCAATTGGTAGAACAATCCGCTGTTAACGGATAGGTTCCAGGTTCAAATCCTGGCGGAGGAGCAAATTTTTTCGACCTCTAAAATTTATCTAAAACTAGGTAAATTTTTGTTTATCAGAGGTGCGAGTTTGCATACCCCGGGCTGGACGGCTCGCACCTTTGAGATTTAAATGATATAATATTATGAATTAAGATCATGCTAATAAAAATTACAAATAATAAAGATATGCAATATACTAAAATTCAATTTCCAATTAGTAAAATTATTATTGTCAAAGACTCATTACTAATGATCCTTTTATTTATTGCGATTTATATGATGCTTCTGTGGGAATATTACAGAGTACCACCAGACCCAGGAGATTCTCTCTTGCTTCTTTCGTTAACAATATTTATTGTTTTTTTACTTATAATGTTAGGTTTTTGGTTTGCAGGATGGTTGAAGTATAGGAAAATAGATTTTTTAATTGATGATAGTAGTATTTTTTATAAAAAAAATATTCCTTTTAAAAAGATTAAAAAATTAGCAGTTGAACAGAGTCTTCTTGACAGGTTTCTAGGTATTTGTAAATTAATAGTTGTGAGTGCTGACAAAAATATACAAATGACTATTCCTGGCCTAAAAAATACAACTGCCAGGCAGATGGAAGAATTATTATTTAAAAAAATTCATGATCAAACATTTGATATCAATCGAGAAACACGAGATGTTGAATTTAGCTTGTCTCCGGTTCCTGTTTTAGTATGGGTTCTAAAAATGTTAGGCATATTTGGATTCCCGTCATTATTGGCCATCTTATTAATTAATCATTTTTACCCAAATAATCTAACTGTATTATCAGAGAGACAAAAAGAGCTTTTTATTGTTCTTTTATGCTTGCCAATCATCATAATAATCGCATGGAAAAGATTTAAAATTAGAGTCGGCGCTAATTATATTACAATAATACAAGGCGTGATAAGTAATCAATTATGGAGAATACCTCTATCATCAATTTTAGAGATAAATACCTCGCAAACGTATTTAGAGACTAAGTTCAATTTAATGACAATAGAAATTAAATTGAATAGTGATGAATCATTGGAGCAGCAAATGCCACTTTTAATGACACTATCAGGGGTTGGATTCGATGGTACTTTAATTACAATACCAGGTGTTTCTATTACAAATGCGCAATATATTAAGCAAATTTTTGGCTATAATAGATAGAGTAATAATTTTATAAACAAGATGAATTTTACTAAAAAACAAGCTATACTTATAATGTCAATTATTATTTTACCAATTTTAGTATTTATTCTGCTTAATTTTTTTGCTTCGGATGTTTACTTATTATTTAAAAATATAAGTTTTACGGTTTATGTTGGTAGTATTATTACAACTATTGCTCTATTCATTTTAGCATTTTTTGTATATCGTCTTAGCTCATTTATATTAAATTTCTGTAAAAATAAGTATAAAATTAAAATATGGGCATTAATTATTAATGCCGTTGCGTCTAGTATTTTTATTGGCATTCAACGGTTGCCCTCAGTAAATGGTATTATACCATTTTGGTTAGAAATTATATCGGCAATCATTCTATTGTATATATTTATAATTGCTCTTTTGATTGATACTCAGAATAAGAAAATAAGGTGAGTAGATATATTTTTTACCTACAATAAGCTAAATTCAATCTCAACCAGGTCCGTGCTGTGTCCAATCCCCGGAGCAATCTGACTAAAATTAGTTAAAAAACCTCATAGTACTCTACCCTCTAATTATGATAATGTCAGTTTTTTAATACTTGACATAAAATAAATACCATGTTAAACTATAAATAATCTTAAGATAAACATAATTTATAGATATATGAACACAAAACAACAAACAATTGTGGGTTTAAAAGAATTAAGAGAGAACGTTATGGATTACATAAAACAAGTAAAAAAAGGTAAAAGTTTTACTATAGTACGTCGATCTCAACCAGTTTTTAACATCACTCCAGTTGAAGAAGAAGACAGTTTGTGGGAATCTGTGGCTGATTTCACTAAAATAAAAAAAGGTGGAGTAAATATTGAAGAAATTTTGTCCCGTATTTAAAAAATAGTTATATGGTAGATAAAATTCAAAAAGTTTTGGACAAGCTTGTTGTGAAGGAAAAAAATAAAATCAAACAAATAATATTAGATCTAAAAAACAATAGGCTTAACGGTTATGACATTAAAAAACTCAAGGGACGGGATGATATTTACAGGATAAGAAAAGGAAAAATGAGAATTATTTATAGAATGGATAAAAATGAAGAAATATATTTATTAACCGTAGAAAGGCGTTCGGATACTATATATAATTTATAAATAGGTTCGTGACATCTGCGTGAAACCATGGAAATTTTGTCTTAAAGATGATAATATAATTGAAGTTTACGCTAATAATGGAATTGTTAAGAAAATATAAAAAACAAGCAAAAAATTTATACTTTATCACTCGTCCGAAGTTTTGGTTAAGGTTAACTAAAAATATCCAATATCCATTGACATAAATACCAAAATACTATAAAATGCATATCAATATGAAAAATATACCAAATACAATTGATTTAACCATGATTTTGAGGATTACTAAAATAAAAGCTTACTATATGTCTTGCAGTTTTTTCGGATTCAAAGATACTACACAAGGGAGCTTTGGGTCTAATTACTGTTAATTTGCATTGACAAACATCTATAACAAACTCCCAAAGCTCGCGTGGGAGTTTTTTGATTATAAATTAATAATAAATACAATATGTTAAAAGCTAATAATCTATCACTACGTTTTAGTGATAATAAACTATTTGAGAATATTAATATTTCCCTAGATAGTGCTTCAAATAAAAAGGTGGCATTAGTGGGTAGAAACGGATGCGGAAAATCATCTCTGCTTAAGATACTAAATAATGAAATCAAACCTACGAGTGGAAATATTGATTTTGCCAATGAAACGATTGGATATTTGCCACAGACAATTAATCTGCCTGAATTTAAATTAGTTGGAGAATACCTAGAAAGTAAACTTGACGAATCCTGGATGGATTATAAAATTGATATAGCATTGGCAGATGTCGAACTTGTAGATGAATATCTAATTAAAGAAATAGATAATCTTAGTGGTGGAGAAAAAGTTAGAGTTGCTCTAGCTGGTATTTTGCTAGACGAACCAACAATATTACTTTTAGATGAACCCAACAACAACCTTGATTCCGAAGGTGTAAAATGGTTAGAAAAATTTATTACGGATTTTAATGGTTCGGTAATTATAGTTTCTCACGATAGATACTTAATAAACAATACTGTAGATAATATTTGGGAAATAGATTTAGATACGTTAGGCATAAAAATATATGATGGAAATTACGACAAATTTGTTAGAGAAAAGGAAAGGTATTTCCAGAAAATAATGACTGAATACAAAACTAAAGAACGAGAAATTAATAGAATTGAAAAATGGCTTGCAGAAAATGAATTTCATCCTAAATATAGATTTAGTAGTATAGTGATGAGTCAAAAAATCAAGTTGGAAAAACTAAAAAATACAAGGACCAACAAACCTATCGAGAGCACAAAAGTAAAAATGCAAAATCTAGAACCCAAAAAACATGGTTTAATTATAAAGGTTGAAATAGATTCAAAAAAATTTGATCAAAATGAAATACTTAAAAACATATCATTCAAAATACACAAAAATGAAAAAATATTATTAAGCGGGCCAAACGGTAGCGGAAAAACCACTCTACTACAGATCATAACTGGTGAGGATAATAAATTTGACGGCGATGTAAGGCTTGGCCAGGGTATAGTAATAGGATACTTAAAACAATTTAGCACTCTCAACGAAAATAAAAGTATTTTAGACGAATTCGAAGACAAAACAAAAATTGTTAGCCCTCAATCTAGAAACACTCTTGCTACCTATTCTTTTTTTTCAGACCAAGTTATGTGTAAAGTTGGAATGTTGAGCTTTGGCCAAAAAAAAAGATTGGAGCTCGCTATAATTCTCGCACAAAATCCTAGCCTACTAATATTGGATGAGCCGACCAACCATCTAGACATCTACACTCGGGAAGAGTTAGAAAAATTTATTTTATCACAGCCCATTCCCATGATAATTGTATCTCATGATAGATACTTTATTGAAAAAATTGGAATTGATAAATGTATTGAATTGACTGGAATTATTAGCAGTAAAGTGATAAAATATTGTTATGATCACCATATTTAATAATTATATACATGAAAAAAATAAATCAAAACCAAATAGTTATTTACAAAGGCGAAGATGGACAATCTCGCCTAGAAGTACAATTTGAAGGTGAAACCGTCTGGCTGACCATTGATCAAATGGCGGAGCTATTTAACAAAGGCCGCTCTACCGTAAATGAGCACATTTTGAATATTTATGCTGAAAAAGAGCTAAATGAAGCCAATTCAATGAAGAAAATCGGAAATCCCGATTTTTCCACCAAACCAACTAATTTTTATAATCTGGATGTCATTATTTCTGTTGGTTATCGTGTAAAATCCATACAAGGTACAAAATTTCGTCAATGGGCGACTGCTCGCCTAAAAGAATATATTATCAAAGGATTTACGATGGATGATGATAGGTTAAAAGGAATAGGGGGCGGGAACTATTGGAATGAATTATTAGAGAGAATTCGCGATATAAGATCAAGTGAAAAAGTGCTTTATAGACAAGTATTAGATTTGTATGCAACCAGTATTGATTATGACCCCAAAAGCAAGGAATCTGTTTTGTTTTTTAAAACCGTCCAAAACAAATTGCATTATGCTACCAATCAACAAACTGCTGCGGAATTAATTTTTTCTCGCGCTGATGCTAAAAAGGAATTTATGGGGATGACTAGTTTTTCAGGCACATTACCGACAAAATCTGATGCAACTATTGCCAAAAATTATTTAACCAAAGACGAGCTATACCGGCTCAATCGTCTTGTGTCCGCTTTTTTTGATTTAGCGGAAATAAAAGCGCAAGACAAAAAACCAATGAAAATGAGGGATTGGGTGTTGGAATTAGATAAATTCTCCGAAATTTATGGTAAAGGCAAGTTAGCCAATGCTGGGAAAGTAAGTCATGAAAAAGCAATGGAGAAAACTGAGAAAGAATATCATAAATATCAGGTAAAGACTTTATCGCCGGTAGAAAGAGACTATTTGCAGGCAATTAAAGCAG
>JBDROJ010000012.1:0-2736 GCA_043810165.1 bacterium | reverse complement strand
GGCTTATCGCTGGTTATTGCGAATAAACGACACATTGTTTTTCTCCTTATAGACAGAGCTATGTTTTCAAATTCTGTATGAAAAAACTTAATTACTGCTTTAAAAATTATAGAAAAGTGGCCAATAAAGGGTACGAAACTTGAGTAATGTAAATGCAATAGATATGCCAAGAAGAGAATAGAAGTTTAACTTAGTAATATTTCAATATAATTTGTTTATCAATAGAGAAGGGAGCGAAATAGTAAAATACATTTCTGTTAAATTTCGACCTAAAAACTACAAAAATGTTAACCAGCCCAAGTTGATATGCCAAAAACTTTTCATGATTTCCTCCTTCTCTTTTGTTGGAAAATGATAGGATATTTAATATCACAAAAGGTCATTATGGTAAAGATTGAAATTCAATTTTCCTGCCAAAATTAAAAATTCCCAAAAATTATCTAATATTCATCTTTGAAAATTATAACCTAAATTGCGCGAGTACCGAACCCGGTAAAACCCACAATTTAATATAATTATACAAATTCGTTATTCTGAGCCTTTTTAAATACAATTTTGTAATATACATACATCAATCCAACATATTTGTAATTAAATAGCATTTATCCTTATTGTATTTTAGGTATAAATATTTAATAATTAGAGATAGTTAATTCCAATATAGTATGGCCACTAAAAAATGGCACGTCCTTTGCTTTAACATTTGTGTAAGCATTTACAATTTTTGATCTAATCTAAAAGGAGAATGTTAAATGAAAAAAATCGAAGCAATTATTAAACCATTTAAACTGGACGAGGTAAAGGACGCCCTGAACGACATTGGTGTAACGGGCATGACCATTAGTGAGGTCAAGGGATTCGGGCGACAGCGGGGGCACAAAGAAATCTATCGCGGTGCTGAATATCAGGTGGATTTTATACCAAAGATAAAGATCGATGTGGTGGTTGATTCATCCATGGAAGATAAGGTTTTGTCCATTATTTCTGAAAAGGCCAATACAGGCAAGATCGGTGACGGCAAAATCTTTGTATCGACACTTGATAAAGTAATCCGCATCAGAACCGGTGAAACAGGCAAGGATGCTATTTAATATTAATAAGGAGGTTAACAATCATGAAAACTCTTATACTGACTTTACTTTTAACAGTGATCAATCTTTCCATGTCCTGGGCTGAAGATGGGGCTGTCACGCCGGAATCAAATAAAACAGCTATTGATTTGGTACAGGCCCATGCTGATTACGTATGGACTTTGGTTGCAGCGGCGCTTGTCTTTTTTATGCAAGCTGGTTTTGCTCTGGTTGAGGCAGGATTTACGCGAGCTAAAAATGCTGTAAACATAATGATGAAAAATCTCATGGATTTTTCCGTTGGATCACTCGCATTCTGGGCTATCGGGTTTGGCCTGATGTTTGGCGTGTCCAAATCCGGTTGGCTTGGAACATCCGGATTTTTCTTAAGCGACTTTTCGCCGGATGGTGATCCATGGGTACTGGCACTCTGGATGTTTCAGGTGGTTTTTGCTGCTACAGCGGCAACTATTGTATCAGGGGCTATGGCTGAAAGAACCAGGTTTGTTGGCTACCTTATTTACAGCGTTTTTATAAGCGCTCTGATCTATCCTGTATTTGGAAGCTGGGCATGGGGAAGCCTTTATCATGGAAACGGCTGGCTTGAGGGCCTGGGTTTCATTGATTTTGCAGGCTCTACAGTAGTTCATTCAGTGGGTGGATGGGCTGCACTGGCAGGCACTATCGTCCTTGGGCCGCGTTTGGGCAAATACCTAAAAAACGGAGGGATAAAGCCGATATTGGGGCATAATATACCGTTAGCTGCTCTGGGAGTCTTTATCCTGTGGTTAGGATGGTTTGGTTTTAACCCAGGCTCCACCACTTCTGCATCAAAAGATATTGCCATGATTTTTGTAAATACAAACCTGGCTGCGGCAGCAGGAGCTGTTCTGGCCATGTTCACATCATGGATTAAGTTCGGCAAACCTGATGTGGGTATGAGTTTAAACGGAGCACTTGCCGGTCTGGTGGCAATTACCGCTGGATGCGCAAACGTATCACCAACGAGTTCTATCATTATCGGAGCTATTGCAGGGATTATTGTTGTCTTTGCAGTCGTCATGTTTGACAGGATTAAGGTGGATGACCCTGTTGGCGCTATATCAGTCCATGGTGTAAATGGCGCCTGGGGCACACTGGCAGCCGGTATCTTCAATATGGGAGGCACCACAGGAAAAATTATCGGTGTGCAGCTTTTGGGGATCGCAGCCTGTTTTGTATGGACATTTACAGCAGCCTATATCTGTTCAAAATAATTGACATGACCATAGGACTGAGAGTCTCTGCTGAAGAAGAAGCTAAAGGTCTGGATCTTGTGGAACATGCCGGCAATTCCTATCCTGATTTTGAGGTTTCATCATATTCGCAGCAGTAATAATTGATGGGTCATACCTGCTTATGCGCGGGTATGACTCTTTTGGCAGTTTGAACTTTAAATTTAAAAATTGAAAGGAATTAAAAAATGAAGAAGATGATCTTAAGACTCGCAACATTAATTTTAGTATTAATCGCAGGTAGTTCTATTGTTATGGCTGGAGAAGATAAACCAACAGCATCTGCTGATATAGGAGTGTTTAATAAATATGTATGGCGTGGTTATGAGCTGGGTGACGACAGTACTATTATTCAGCCATCTACAACTATAAGTTACAAGGACTTTAGTTTT
>JBDROJ010000011.1:0-14972 GCA_043810165.1 bacterium | reverse complement strand
TGGCCAATGGTGAATTGCGTTTAAAAACGCAAAAAAGATAAAGATTTGATAAAAAAATGATGTGATTGGATTAAATATTCAATCATAGTTGGATTAATCACATTGTTTTTTTGTCAAATATTAATTTGGCGACAAGGCCTTTTGGCTAAGAATGAGGTAAAAATTATTTCTTGAATATATCAAGATACTCCCACAGTACATAGAATCGATTTCTTGATAAACCTGTCATTTCTTTTAACATTTTTTTCTTTTGAAAAGTTGTTACTAGACTATTTGCAGTATTATAAGCAATATTCAAGTCTTTACTAATTTTAGATACACTTGCGGTAGGGAATGAGAACATATATTCTAAAAGTCGTTGTCCAATTTCTGCTCTTCTGCCTAACTTCATGATTTTCCTTTCATAATTTTGTCGAAGCTTAATAATATTTTCAAATGTATTTTTACCTTGTATGGCGGTTTTAACTACACCAGTAAGAAAAAATTTAATCCACTGTTCCATATTATGAGTTTTTCGAACCAAATTTAAAGAATCATAATAGGAAGTACGATTTTTTTCTAAAAAATAAGATAAGTAAAGAGTAGGTTTCTGTAAAATTTGATAATCTATTAACTGGAGTGTGATTAGCAACCTACCCACTCTGCCATTACCATCTGAGAATGGATGAATCGTCTCAAACTGATAATGCATAATAGCTATTTTAATTAGGTTTGGTATATCTAATTTTTTATTATGCAAAAATTTGTCTAAATCAGACATCAGGTTTGGTAATTCGTTTTGATGAGGAGGTACAAAAAAAGCATCGTTTATACTAGAACCACCGATCCAATTTTGGCTAAGTCTAATTTGCCCAGGTTGTTTTTCTTTACCTCTAATCCCAGAAAGAAGAATCCTGTGAACATCTTTTATGAATCTTGTACACAAAGGCAGATCGTCTAGTTTTTTTATAGCATAGTTCGTTGCTTTAACATAATTTTGAATTTCTTCCCAGTCATCGCGTTTTTCAGATTTTATTTCTTCTTCTGGCAAAATTGCTTCGTCAATATTAGTTTTGGTTCCCTCTATTTTATTTGATGTTGTTGCTTCTTTAATTATATGCATTTTAATAAAAAAATTGACATCGGGAATAAGTAGCGAATAAGCATTTAATTCCCCCAAAGCTCTGCTAGCTTCCTCTAAAAGAAGGGTTATTTTTTTATCTTGCCAATCAAAATTTTTATTTATAAATGCAGGAGAAAAACTTTTGTACTGATATTCTTTACCATGTGAATTGTTAACATATTTACCAGAGAGGAATTTTATGTCCATATACTTGAAATAAGAATAAGTTATATTTCAAGTTTACTATATAACTTGAAATAAGTCAAATCTATATTTCAAGTACAGTATAATAAAAAATACCGTTAAACCCTGATAGGACTTGAACCAGTTTTTTAGCTTATTTTGGACAAAAAATAATTTTGTAGCCAAGCAAAACCAAAATCAAGTCATTTTCTTGAACCTTTTTATACAAGGTAAAGATTTAGCTAACTTTACATTAAAAGAACCCTACCAAATGATGAGTAGAGTCCCTAAAAATGCTTCTTTTGTAGAATTGTCGGGGTTGTGGGACGAAGTGGGAACCTATTTGGCTAAGTCAAGTAATAAAGTTTAAATAGTTTTCTCTGTTAATCACCTCGAATTTGGCGTTATCATAAGTCTCCAGCCAATCTTTGGGAGCAGAAAGTATTTTTTTGGTATATTTAAATTCATAGCCGTACAGCCTGCCACTGTGTTCTTCAATTAGATCTATTTCTTTTTTATCATAGGTTCGCCAAAAATAATAATTGGCATAATTTTCCTGATAATCATTTTTCTTTATTCTTTCTATAAGAACAAAATTTTCCCATAACTGGCCGACATCATTTCTAGTATTAATTTTATTAAAATTATTAATTAGGGCATTACGCATACCAATATCATAGAAATAATATTTACTCATTTTACTGATTTCCTTGCGTAGGTTGCGAGAAAAACCATCAAGTCGATAAATAACAAAAGATTTCTCTAAGAGATCTAAATATCTCAACACTGTTTTATTATCAATTCCTAAATTATTCCCAAGTTCTAGAGTAGAAACTTCGCTACCAATTTGAAAAGCCAAAAGTTTTAATAAACTTATTACAGCTCTTGAATTTTTTACTTTTTGAAATTCTAAAATATCTTTAATTAAATATGCATCTTTAATTTCTTTTAATCTTTTTATTTTGCGTTTAGGGTCAAGGTATGTCACGATATTTGGATATAAACCATAGATAAGATAATCATCTAATTTTTTTTCTAGCTTATATATTGTATTTTCTTTGGCTAATTCCCCTATGGAGATTGGGTAAAGATTAATGACGTTTTTTCTGCCGGTTAAAGGTTCAGCTGTAGCATTGGCTAGATCAAAAGATGATGATCCTGTGACAATAACAAATATTTTATCTATATTGTCTACCACTAATTTTAAAGCCCTGCCAATGTTCGGTATTTTTTGCGCTTCGTCAATGACTAGAAGTTCAATATCACCAATTGTTTTTTTAATTGTGTCCAAATTACAACTACTAAAGTCTTCAACAAAATCAAGCTGATCCCCAGTAAAATATTCATAACTTAAAGAAGTATTTTTGAGAAAATCTTTGACTAAGGTGGTTTTTCCAACTTGGCGAGGACCATAAATTATCACAACTTTATTTGCTTCTAAATTTTTTTCAATTTGAACTAATCGTTTTATCATATTTGTTTAGTTTAAAAATATAGTTTATATAATATCACATTCCTATAATTATGTCAAATTGTAGGAATTGAATTCCAATAATTTACATAAATTGTGGGAGTCTACATAAAACTCTGATGGGACTTGAACCAATATTTTGTCTTATTTTAGCCAAGTTTTTGTTATATAATCAATCTAAGGCAAATTTATACCATTTTTTTGAACCTTTTTATTGAGAGCAAGAATTTAGCTAATTTTACATTAAAAGAACCCTACCAAATCATGAGTAGAGCCCCTAAAAACGCGTCTTTTGTAGAATTGTCGGGCTGAGAGGACTTGAACCTCCGACCTCGTCGTCCCGAACGACGCGCGCTAGCCAACTGCGCTACAGCCCGATATTTATTTTTACTAAGCTAAGATAGCATAAACGTCTCTGGTTTTCAAGTTGTCAATATATATGGTATAATATTATCAAAGAAAAAATATAAAATTCGTATTTATGGATATTAAGAAATATTTTAAAGAAGCAATCAAACAAGACGCTTCTGATTTGCATTTAGTGGGCGGTGAAGCACCTGTTTTGCGCATTGAAGGCCA
Source organism: bacterium (assembly GCA_043810165.1). Classification (GTDB taxonomy): domain Bacteria; phylum Patescibacteriota; class Patescibacteriia; order Magasanikbacterales; family GWA2-37-8; genus CAYHSR01. The sequence goes on along the minus strand of JBDROJ010000011.1, from coordinate 11,637 downwards.
ATTAAAAGAATTAAGCCATAATAAGTTAAATAACAGCGAGCTTGTTACTGCAATTATGGGTATATTATCCAAAGAAAAGCAGGCCTTGTATAAGGAAAATCTAGAATTGGATATTAGTTATGAGGTTGATAGAGCTCGTTTCCGAGTCAATTTGCACCAACAAGATCATCAAATTGGTTTGAGTGCTCGTCTAATTCCGGAAGAAATTCCAACACCCAAAGATCTGGGATTTGAACAGTGCATGATTGATATGACCAATATTTTAGATGGTTTGGTTTTGGTAACCGGGCCAACTGGATGTGGTAAATCAACTACCATTGCTTCCATGATTGAAGAGATTAACAAAAAGCGTAAAGCCCATATTATTACCATCGAAGATCCAGTGGAGTTTATTTTTAAAGATAAAGAAAGTTTGATTGAGCAACGCGAGGTTGGTACTGATACTAGATCATTTGATAATGCTCTTAAGCACATATTACGCCAAGATCCAAATGTGGTATTTGTTGGTGAAATGCGTGACCCAGAGACGATTGCTACGGTATTAACCGCGGCTGAAACTGGGCATCTAGTATTTTCTACCCTTCATACACCTAGTGCGGCTGAAGCAGTGGAGCGTATTGTTGATGTGTTTGAAGGTTCAAAGCAAAAACAAGTACTTATTCAATTATCAGCAGTCTTGCGGGCAGTAGTGTCACAACAACTTTTACCAACCGTGGACGGTGGGCGTATTGCTGCGCGTGAGGTTTTAATCAATACCCCAGCCATATCTAATCTAATTCGTGAAAACAGTATTGCCCAAATCAAATCAGCTATTCAAACCGGAGCCAAAGATGGTATGATCACCATGGAAAATTCAGTTAAGAAATTATTAAAAGGTGGTTGGGTTACTGATGAAGTAGCCAAAAAGAGGATGGGTAGAATGAAGCGAATTTAATGTTTTAATTATGTATAAATAATATGTTGGAAGATTATTCAAAGTATCTGTGGGTGTTATTAATAGTGGGTGCGGTCATATTCGTTTGGTTAAAAAAGAAGGGTGGAGTTAATGCTTTAAAAAGATTTAAACCAGGTAAATCTAATACACCTTATTTAAGCATGTATGCGGTTGATCTTACTCTTTTGGCAAGCCAGGGGAAAATTGATCCAGTAGTGGGTAGGGGAGAAGAAGTGCGCAAATTATCACAAGTATTATCGCGTCGTAATAAAAATAATGCCATACTTTTAGGTGAACCTGGTGTGGGTAAAACAGCTATAGCCGAAGCACTAGCTCAACGCATTGTTGCTGATGACGTGCCGACCGTATTAAAAGACAGGCGGGTTTTGGCTTTAAATGTCAGTAGTATGATGGCCGGTACTAAATACCGGGGTGAATTTGAAGGACGAGCAAAAAAGATTGTTAATGAAATAAAGAATTCGGGCCGGACGATAATATTGTTTATAGACGAAGTACATGCAGTAGTGCAATCACATGGTACTGAAGGGGCAGTTAATTTTGCCGATATTCTAAAACCAGCTTTAGCGCGTGGTGAATTACAAATGATAGGCGCTACTACTTTTGCTGAGTATGATAAGTATATTAAAACTGACTTAAGTTTGGAGCGTCGTTTTCAACCAATTGAAGTAAAAGAACCAAACAAAGAAGATGCTTTGTACATCCTTCAAGGCGTTAAGGATCGATATCGCGAATATCACAAAGTTGAGTTTACTGACGCGGCTTTGAAAAAAGCAGTTGACTTGTCTGAAAAATTGATCAAAAATCGCAAATTACCGGACAAAGCTCTGGATGCTATCGATGAGGCTGCCGCCATGGTTAGGGTTTCGCATATTCACGAGCATATTCCCGGTGTCTTATATCAAGCAGCTGTAGCGAAAGATCCTAAAATAGCTGAAATTTGGAAAAGAATTCAAGTGTTAGACGCAGAAATATCCAAAACTAGCAACAAGATCAAGATTAAAGAAAGAGATAGTTTAGAAAATGAGATAGCCCTAAAGGGTTTGGTAGTGGTTGATGAAGATGACGTGGAGAAAGTAGTAAGAGATTGGATAAAATAACAAATTAAAATTTTAAAGGTCGTAATTTAGTATTATTCTTATTTAAGAACTTATGAAAACACTAACTAAGACCAAGGCCGTCACTAGTACAAAGATGGCTGTAGCTACTTTGACTGCTTTAGCGGCTGGTGGAGTGGCATTTTTCTTTTTTCCTCCATGGGAGATGCAAGTACAAAGAGGCCAGTTTCATGTACTTCCCGTTGACGATGTATATTGTGTAATAATTGACAGTGTGAGCAAGGTAAATACCACCACACCATCTCCTTCGTATGCTTATGCAACTAATAATCCTTTTTATGGTAAGGGGATAATAAAAGAGAGTTATGGAGCTGCGCGTGGAATAGAGGGGGCGAGAGAAAGATGTCATACTTTTCAATCTGTAATGTTGAATAAATATTGTTCTAGCAGGCAAGGGAACCCAGTACCAGCCCATGCTGTAGCCGTAATATATGAAGGCAACAGTCATAGACTAAAGGATTTTGCATGCGTAGAAGATTATTGCACCGATTTGTATTGTCCGTAAAAAAGATAAATAATTATATATCTAGATAGAAAATATCCCGATGATTATTTGGGGAGGTTTTTAAATTATTGATTTTTTATGTTAAATAACCTATAATGTAGTCATGGCTTAAATTTCATGGAATTAGAGAAAATATTCAAAAAAATCAATAGTTTAAGCAAAAAAACCAAAACACCAGCTTATACAGTGGGTGGTTTTGTGCGTGATCAATTTTTAGGCCAAAGAAAGTTTAAGGACGTGGATTTCGTAATACAAGGTAGTGGCATTGAATTTGCTGAAAAATTTGATAAATTGGTCAAAGAACAGGGCAGATTGATAACTTTCCCTGATTTTGATACGGCTCGCTATTTGTTTCTGGATGACCAGGATCAGATAGTTTTAGAATTAGAATTTGCGGGCGCGCGCAAAGAAGAGTATAATGAAAAATCACGCAAGCCAAAGGTTGAGCGCGCCAGCTTGGAGCAGGATCTGTCCAGAAGGGACTTCACGGTTAATGCCATGGCTTTGCCTGCCAGTCATAGCATGGACAAGAATTTTAAAAAGTATGTGGTTGATCCATTTAATGGACAAAAAGATTTGAAAGGCAGAATTCTTCGCACTCCTTTGGATCCAGACGAAACTTTTTCTGATGATCCTTTGCGCATGATGCGGGCAGTGCGTTTTTCTGCTAAGTTAAATTTTTCAATTGAGCCGGAAACATTAAAAGCCATTTATGATAATCGTTCTAGAATAAAAATAGTTTCAGCCGAACGAATTCAAGAGGAATTATTTAAGATCTTGGCCTGCGACGAGCCGTCAATTGCTTTAAATTTAATGTTTCAGGCGCATTTGTTGGATTTAGTTTTACCAGAGGTGGCTCAATTAGATGGCGTAGAAGAAATTTATGGTCATCAGCATAAAAATAATCTAGTACATACTTTTAAGGTGGTGGATAATATTGCCGAGCGTTCAGACAAAATTATCCTGCGTCTGGCTGGTTTATTGCATGACATAGGAAAATTTGAAACCAAGGAGTTTAAGTCAAAAATAGGCTGGACTTTTTATCAGCACGAACATGTGGGCAAGAAATTGGTTTATAAGATAGCGCGCCGTTTGCGCTTGTCCAAAAAGGATACGGATTATCTGGCCAAAATAGTGCGTTGGCACCAGCACCCAATAAGTTTGATGGATGATGGCATTACTGATTCGGCTGTGCGTCGTTTGATAGTAAATCTTGAAGATGACTTGGAAGACCTGCTGATTTTAGGAGTAAGCGATATTACAACTGGTAATCCTTATAAGTTGAAAAAGAGACAAGGCAATTACGATCGTTTACGTCAAAAAATAGACGAAGTAATGGAAAAGGATCAATTAAGAGCTTTCCAATCTCCGGTTAGGGGGGAAGAAATTATGGAAGTTTGCAAGCTTAAACCCGGTCCAACGGTTGGCAGAATAAAAAAGCAGATTGAAGAAGCCATCTTGGATGGTAAAATTCCCAATGAGTATGATGGCGCTAAAAATTATTTTGAAAAAATTAAAGATCAATATCTTAAGGAGGCAGAGGAGTGGGAGTTAATCTTAAAATAGTTAATATATGTTTAAGTTCAATAGCCGTACCAACAGGATATTATTTATCACCATTTTGGTTGTGGCCGCTTTATTGCGTTTGGCCTTTTTGTCCAGAGGTATGATTTATATGGATGAGTCCGCTTATATTTATAGAGGAGCTGATTGGGTTGATACTTTACGCAGTGGCACGCAAAAAACTCCAGTTGATCTTATGAAAGATCTGCCATGGTGGACTGATGTTTCTTTTCACGATCACCCTCCTCTTACTTTTGCCATCAATCATATCGTCATCAGAACTCTCGGGTATAATTTATTTGTAGGTCGTTTGCCATCGGCTTTACTGGGTTTGGCCAGCGTGTTTTTGGTATTTTTAATTGCTAAAAAAGTGTTTAAGCGTGAAAGTTTGGCTTTAATGGCCATGGCTGTTTTTGCAGTAAGTAATTTGGCAGTGCATTATTCACGCAATGCCATGATGGAATCAATGAGTCTGTTTTTTATTTTATTGGCTTCTTATATTTTTTTGTTAAGTTTGAAAAATTCAAAATTATTGCCATGGTTTGGAGTCATCTTGGGTTTGAGTTTTTTGGCCAAATACACGGCTTTTGTCATGATCCCAGTATATTTTTTGATTTTGCTTTTTTACAAGCGAGAATATTTTAAGGATTTTCGTTTATATTTGGCTGGTTTTTTGGCCTTGGTGTTTTTTTCTCCTGTTATTGTCTATAATATAGAATTATATCGGGCTTGGGGGCATTTTGATGTACAATTTGCCAGCTTGTTTGGTCAGAATACACCTAATTGGACATTATTGCTTGGAAAGGACCAAAGAGGCACGATTTTGAACCGTATGCAAGGCTGGGCTTCTTTAATAATAGTGGTATCCCCATTATTTTTATATACAGCCTTGTCCGGCTTATTTGTTTTCCTGATAAAAGTTCTTTGGAAAAGACAAACCGATTTATACAATGTTTTTTTATTGTTGTCATTTTTTGCTTTTTTATCAATGACATTGTTGTTTGGCGCTCACTCTAGATTTTTGTTTTATCTTTTACCTTTTTTAAGTATTTTATTAGTTGTATTTTTGCAGGTGTTTTTGGAGTCGCCCAAAAAGTATATCAAATTTATGGTATTAATAATATTTTTAACATACGAAATGGTTTATTGTTTGAGCAGTGTTTTTATGCCTTTAACCGCTAAATCTATTGGGTTAAAATATATTACTTACACTGATGTTTTTTATCGTGCTGACAGTGGAGCCAGAAATTTGGATTTATTTTTTCAAAAGGAATTGGAAGACAAGGCACCGTCCCTCCATTCCAGTTATCTGCCAAAAAAGATAAGTTCTAGAATCAGGCCTATATTTAAAATAAATGGAAAAAGTTTTTTTGGCATGCTGGTTTATGACGACAGAATGGATTACAGATCATTATCTTGGACATTCATAAAGAGGATAATCAACGAAGATTGGTTTGCACCTGGAATAGGTAATTATGAGAGAATAATGGATAAAAGTTTGAGTGATGCATATTATGAGCAAGCCGTTGTTTATTATACAACTACTTTGTCCGATCTTTCCCGCGAAGCATCTTATCGTGATGACGTAGTTAAGATAGATCTTACGGCCATGCAGTTGATCAATGCGGGGGCAAGTAGTACGATTATTTATAACAATGCGGGATTGCCGGCTTTTCGTGTTTTTTATACTAATGTTAAGGGTTTAAATCAGGCCATTAAGGATAGAAATGATTTTATTGAACAATCTAAAAAACCTAATGTAATAACCATAAAAAAGGAGATAACTGTAAAAGGTGGCAAGGTAATTAACGTGGTTGACCAATAATGAGAACTGTTATAACATAGATAAAATAAAATGGGAATGTAATTAATTGAATATTATGTCCATATTGAAATCAAAATTATTTTATATCATCTTGGTAGTTATTTTAGCCATAGCCGGAGGAGTTGCTTATAGCAAGTACAAACAGGCTAATAAACCTGTAGAATACGAGACTGTCAAAGTACAGAAAGGCAAAGCCAGTCGGACAATAGAGGCAACCGGCAAGGTGCAGTCAGTCAGCGATCTGTCTTTGCGTTTTGAAACGGCTGGCACAGTGTCTTCTATGGAAGTAAAAGAAGGTGTAAAAGTAAAAGCCGGCGATCCGTTGGCTAATTTGAATTTAACCGAATCCAATGCTTCAGTGGCCAAAGCCCAAGCAGATCTATCCAAACAGCTGGCTGGAGTCACTAGAGAAGAGTTGGATAGCCAAAAGGCTTTGGTAGATAACGCCAAAGCCTCTTTGGACAAAGCGCGCTCTGATGCTGGAAGTGCAGTTGCCACTGCCGATTCAGCCTTGGCCACAGCTAAAAATAATTTAAACCTTGCTCAAGGCGGTGATGACAGTAAAATTGTTACAAGCGAATATAATACGGCAGTTACTTTGTTGCATAAAATCATGTCGGTTTTGGATGATGCAATTACTCAAGCTGACAATATCTTGGGCATTGACAATAGCTCAGCCAATCAAGATTTTGATGAATATCTGTCTTCACAAAATACCAGTAAATTAAATATTGCTAATAATTATTACCCAACCGCAAAACAAAGTCGTAATAATATCAATAATTTGATAGCCCCACTGACCACAGCTAGCCAACATATAGATGTTGATAAAGCTTTGAATGAAATGGAGATGTCTTTGTCCAAGGCTAATCAATTATTGAGTTATGTAAGCGATGTCTTATCAGCCACTACCCCAATGGGTGATTTTACTCAAGATTCTTTAAATACAAAAAAGACCACTATTGCCACAACACGATCTTCTGTAACTACTCAATATAGTTCAATTGTGAGTGAAAAACAAACCATTTCCAATGCCAAGAACAGCTACAGTAGTTATAAAATAGCTTATGATAAAGCTGTTAATGATCTTGCCTCTGCCAAGACTCAAACCGAAGCTGATGTAAAGTCAAAAATAGCGTTGCTTGATCAGGCTTTGGCTAATTATAAAAATTTGCAACAGCCGGCTCGAGAAGTGGACGTAGCTTCTTATAGAGCTACTTTGGCTCAAGCTGAGGCAATTCGCAATAAGAATATTTTGAAGGCTCCTATTGATGGTATAATTACTAAAGTGAATCGTAAAAAAGGTGAGTATGTTTCAGCCAGTGACATTGTCATCCAGATGGTAGCACCACATTATGAAATAGAAGTAGATGTGGCTGAAACTGACATAGCCAATATAAATGTAGGTGATGAAGTTGAATATAGTTTAGATGCGTTTGGTGATGATTATAAATTGAAAGGAACTGTGTTTTTGATAGATCCAAATTCAACTGAAATCCAAGATGTTGTTTATTATAAAGTTAAAATTTCCATTTCCAATGAGACCAAGGATAGTACGAACAATATTGTCAAGCCTGGCATGACAGCCAATGTGACTGTGAATACAGACAGTAGCGGTGCTTTCGCTGATGTTGTGTATATTCCTTTGAGGTCCGTTTTAAGTAAAAACAATGGTGAAAAACAAGTTAGAGTTTTAGAAGATGGTGCCATAACCACAACCACTGTAAGATTAGGTAGCAGAGTTGATAACGGTCAAGTTATAGTAAAATCAGGTTTAGAGGCTGGTCAAGATATAGTTTTAAGTATTAAAAAATAATATGTCCATTTTGATAGATGTAAAAGATTTAAAAAAAGAATTCCGTAATGAAGAAGTAGTTACCAAGGTTCTGCATGGTCTTAATTTTACCATAGAAAAAGGTGAGTTTGTGTCCATAATGGGTCCGAGTGGGTCCGGTAAATCTACTTTAATGCATATTTTGGGTTTTTTGGATACCATTACTTCGGGCAAATATTTTTTTGAAGGAAGAGATGTTAGTGAACTTGAAGATGATGAATTGGCTGATATGCGCAGTAAGAAAGTAGGTTTTGTATTTCAATCTTTTAATTTATTGAATAGAGCCACAGCTTTGGAGAATGTGGCTTTACCTTTATTCTATAGCAAAGTACTAGCTAGTGATCGTTTGAACAGGGCTAAAGAAGTATTGGATTCGGTTGAATTAAGCCACCGTTTTGATTATACTCCAAATAAGTTGTCAGGAGGAGAGAAGCAGCGCGTGGCCATAGCGCGGGCGTTGGTTAATAGTCCGGAATTGATTTTCGCTGATGAGCCAACCGGCAATCTGGATTCAAAATCTGGACTGCAAATTATGAAAATATTACAGAAATTAAATTCTCAAGGACGTACCATTATTTTGGTAACTCACGAAAAATATACGGCTGAACATGCTCAGCGTATTATCAATGTTAAAGACGGCTTAATAATTAGTGACAAAAAGGTAGATCACAGACAGGTGGCTGACAAAAATGGAGAACTGGTTAAATAAAATCGTATAATGGACTTTTTGCATTCAACTCTTTAAAATTGTTTATGGCACTATCAGATAATGTAAGCACAGCTTGGAAAATAATTGGCCGCAATAGAGTGCGGTCATTTTTGACTATGCTTGGGATAATAATTGGCGTGATGTCAGTGATCGTAATTATGTCAGTTGGTGCCGGAGCACAAAGTTTGATTCTAAATCAGATTACAGGCATGGGTTCTAATTTGGTAGGGGTTTTGCCGGGAAAATCCGATGAAAAAGGACCGCCTGCTTCGGCCATGGGCATATTGATTACATCGTTAAAATATGATGATGTTCAAATTTTGGTATCAGGTTATCAGCATATTATAGCCGGAGCTGTGTATACCAGGGGTATAGATACCATAGCATGGGGATATAATAAAACAGATACTACTTTTTTGGGCACAAATGTGGATTATCTTCAAGTAGAAGATGCTAAAGTGGATAAAGGGCGTTTTTTTAATCAAGCCGAAGAAAAAGCATATGCGCGCGTGGCTGTATTAGGTAGCCAAGTGGCTGAAGACTTGTTTAATGGCACTGATCCGGTTGGACAGAAAATTAAAATCAAGAAAACTAGTTTTACCATCATCGGCGTGATGCGTGAACGCGGTGTAAGCGGTTTTCAAAATCAAGATGACCAAATCTTTGTCCCAATTACAACCGCTCAAAAAGTATTGTTGGGCATAAATTATATCAGTTTTGCCCGTTTAAAAATTAACCATGCTGACAATGTGGATAAGAGCATGGAATATATAAGTTATCGTTTGCGCGAACTACATGATATTGACAAGCCAGAACATGACGATTTTTCTGTGCGTTCTATGGCTCAAGGCATTGAAGTGTTTACGCAAATTACTAATGCTTTAAAATTTTTTCTTACGGCAATAGCCGCTATCGCCCTGGTAGTTGGAGGAATTGGTATTATGAATATTATGCTCGCAACCGTGCAGGAAAGAACCCAAGAAATTGGTCTGCGCAAAGCGGTTGGTGCGAAGGGCGTACAGATAATGTGGCAATTTTTAGTTGAAACAGTGACCATTACTTTTTTAGGAGGTTTGATTGGAATTATTTTCGGCGTGGTAATATCAATTGTCATAGCTTTTGTTGCTAATTATCTAGGGTATGATTGGGATTTGGTAATTTCCATATTTTCTATTTTGTTAGCCTGTCTAGTATCAATCGGAGTTGGTTTGGTTTTTGGGTTGATTCCGGCGCGTAGAGCCAGCCGACTAGATCCAATTGCGGCTTTGCGATACGAATAATATGCACTTAAAGGATATATCAAATATAGCTGTTAAATCTCTCAAGTCCAAGCCAGCCAGGACGGTTTTAACTATTTTAGGAATCAGCATAGGTATTGCAATTGTGATTGTGATTATGTCATCCGGACGCGGATTGAATAAATTTTTAACTAGTCAGTTGGAAATTTATGGTTCAGACAGTGTCTGGATTGAAATAAAAGTTCCAAGCACTAAAAAGACTTCAAGTGAAAATGCTATGGGCCAAGCTAGTGGAATTAGTATTACGACTATGAATGACAAAGATATTGAAGCCATTGGCAGACATGAAAACATAAATGATGTATATGGTTGGGTCATGGGTCAAGAAGTTGTTTCATATCAGGGGCTAAGCCGGCGTACACAAATACTTGGCAATGGACATAGCATGCCAAATGTAGAAAGATTTGATATAGCCAAAGGACGTTTTTATAGTCAGGAAGAAGAAAATTCTCTGGCTAATGTAGTGGTTTTGGGAAAAACCGTTCAGGAGAAGATGTTTGGTGATGATGACCCAATTGGAAAAACAATATATATTAAACGCAAACCTTTTAAGGTTATTGGTTTGGCTAAGGAGCGCGGTTCAGCTTTTTTTATGGATATGGATGACCAGATATATATGCCGGCCAAGACTTTGCAAAAAAGAATTTTAGGAGTTGATCATGTTGTGGCCATGGTAGGCAAAATTAAAGATATGAAAAAAATGGATCAGACAGTTGCGGATATTGAATATATTATGCGCGAAAATCATAAAATTACTGATCCTAAAAAAGATGACTTTGCAGTTAGTACCATGGAAGAAGCGCGTGGTATGTTGACCACGGTTTTGGATGGATTGACATTTTTACTGGTGGCCTTGGTATGCATTTCTTTGATTGTTGGCGGGGTTGGTATTATGAATATCATGTATGTATCTGTGAGCGAGCGTACATTTGAAATTGGGCTACGCAAGGCCCTCGGAGCGCGTGGCAAAGATATAATGAGTCAATTTTTATTCGAATCAGTCATGCTGACCATGGCCGGGGGAATAATAGGTATTATTTTAGGGGCATTCTTATCTTTTATAGTTTATTTATTAGCTGTATATTACAAATTAGCTTGGGTTTATTCCATACCCATTTATTCAGTAGTTATATCCGTGATTTTCTCCATGGCCGTTGGTTTGTTTTTTGGATTGTATCCGGCGCGCAAGGCTGCCAGCCTGGATCCGATTGAAGCTTTGCGTAAAGAATAATTGTTTTTGTAAGTAAAAACACCCGAATTTTAATCAGGGTGTTTTAATTATACTATCCAATAAAATGTAGAGTGAACAGCTGATTATGAGTTGTTGGTATGATGACCTAGTTTTACAAGAGAAGTTTACTTGGCCACAGGTTTACGAATTATAGCCTTTTAACCTTTCTTTTATTGTAATACTTGCCTAACCTGTTAACAGATAATCGCTGTAAAGGTACTCTACAATTTGTTGAATACTATTTTGAACTCTTTAAAAAAATCTCTCAACATAGATGGAGAGAGGTTTTTTATCCCGATTTTTTAACGGGAGAGTGCTTTTTTTAAGCGTTTTTGGCTATTTTACTCTCTCTCCAGAGCAAAATCGCGGTGTTTGGCTTGTTTTAGCCCTGCCTACTGGCAAGCAGGCAAAATTTTTGGTAAATCTTAGTTTTTTACTAAAATAACTTAGTAGTATAGCATACTCGCATTTAGTCATCAAATAATCTTACTCAAATAGTATTGGTTGGGTCATATAACATCTTACTATACTATTTAGCTAATTTTTTAATAATTTTAATCTTTTTATTAATTTGTTTTTTAAGCATCACTGGGTCTAAAGAT
>JBDROJ010000010.1:0-18971 GCA_043810165.1 bacterium | reverse complement strand
ATCTTTAGACCCAGTGATGCTTAAAAAACAAATTAATAAAAAGATTAAAATTATTAAAAAATTAGCTAAATAGTATAGTAAGATGTTATATGACCCAACCAATACTATTTGAGTAAGATTATTTGATGACTAAATGCGTTAATATCTGTGATAGAAATTCATCAGTTAATTTTTATTATCTTATTTCTAGAAGTAAAACCTGATACTATTTGTATTTCTGATTGAGAAACAGAAAAATAATCAGACAAGGCCTTGATTATTCCCCTGTTGGCCAAGCCCTTGGCTGGCGGTTCTTTTACCCACACAGTAAAATGAATATCGTCAATTTTCTCAATCTTAACTTGTCCGGAAGATGGTTTTGCTTTAATAAAAATTTTCATATTATAGATAAAATCTGCCAAGCCAAAATAAAAAACCCACATATATAATATCAATACGCAAACGTTTTAACAGGTTTAAAAAATATAGAGCCAAGATAAAAGGATAAGCTAAAATCACCAGCGGATTATGCCAAAACCGGCTATTAACGGCCATGAGCAAAGATTTTGCATCACCTGTAGAAGGAATAGAGTGCAGGCCAATGGCAATGGCAAGCCAAATGCATACAATAAATCGCCAACCAAAGTACGGGGGCCTGACCAAAGAAAACAAGAATAAAGCTAATAAAGAATTTATCATCAAAGGGCCAAAAGAAATCAAAAAACTCTGGTAAAATTTCTTTGGTACAATATGACTCACATAACCGGCCGGATTACCAAAGCGAAACAGACAAATTTTGTCAATTTTTACACGCGCAAAAACACAAAATAGAGCATGAGCCAATTCATGCACAATTACTCCCGGGCAAGTGATTGTGGTGTAGATGTAATAAAACATACAGATAATATATAGAATAGGAAAGCAAGATCATTTTTAAAATATGGCACATCAACTAATCCATGTACCAAGAATACTACCGATACTGAAATTAGACCCGCACCCAAAATTAAATCTTTTTTTCTTATTTTATTGGCCAAGTAAAATAAATAAACAAGCATGCCCACGAACGAGAGCATACCTAACAAGCCAATTTCAGTCCAAAAATTCAAAAATATATTGTGCGGATAAATATGGCGCTCAATTCTTTGCCAATTATGAACAGGCTTTTGAATTTTGTCATAAAATTGGCGTAAGCCAGTGCCTAAAATAAAATTACTAGGTGATTCTGACAAGTAATTCCAAGATTCACTCCATAATAATATACGATTCTGGCCGGCATTATCTTGAAATAAAATTGCCTGACGTAGCGAAGGTATAATCAAAGCAGTAATTACCCCTAAAACCAAAATACCAGTAGCAATTTTTCTATAACCAATTAAAAAGACAAAAACTAATATACCGGTACCTAAACCAATCCATGTTCCTTGTGATTTGGAAAAATAAATAGCCAAGAATACTAGTATTGTTATTGCGAGCGTAGCGTTTCTGTCATTGTTTCGCTTCGCTCGCAATAACAAAGAGACTTGGCTGGCAATGACAAGCATTACAATCGGTGCTAAAAACAAGCCTACGGCATTTGGTGAACTAAAAAAAGCCGTGGATCGGCGTGTGACCACGTCTGTCCACTCAAGCGTGGAAATTCCCCAGCCAGTTAATTTTTGGATAATGGCGAAAATACTAATGCTCAAAGTTGATAAGGCTAAAAACCAAACCAGATCTTTGATCTTAATTTCTTTACTTCTACCCAAGAGAATAAAAAATAAAATTAGAGGCTCTAAAAAGTATGCCCTCCATAATCCGACTGCTTGAATATACTGCCCGCTGACTAAAATACTAATAATTGAAGCTAAAAAAAATAGACCTAAAAAAATGAAAAACAAACCATGTTTAGTAACAATCTCTTTAATGACCTTAAAATCATTTTTGGCATACTCAAGCACCCAAACTAAAAAAAGAGCTGAAAATGAAAGCTCTAAAATCGTAGAAGGAAATGGGCCCACGGAAAAACGAATCAAATAACTGGGTAGAAGAATAATAAACAAACCCACAGCCCAGCGAAAATTACGATAGGTCAAGTAGATAAAAATTAAAAGATAAGTTATAAATAAAAAAAACATAATACAGCTATTAATTTGTCATCCCTGCCTGTCAGTAGGCAGGGCGGTCGGGATGACAGTGTAGATAAAAAGCATATCACCATTTAAATTCTCCGTGCTTTTTCAAATAATCAAACCGTAGAATATTATAAGCTAAAAACAAATTACTAATTTCTCCGGACAGAGCCATCTCCATTGCCTTGTCCAAAGGTGTTGGCACAACCTCAATCGGAAAATATTCTTCAGCTTCCAGAGGATCCTCAATCAGGTCTTTGGCAACATATACATATGTGTCCCAAAGAAAATAATTACTGCTAGCCGGCCTTTTAAATAATAATTTTAAGGTCTTGGCCCTCTTTCCGACTTCTTCACGCATTTCCCTTTGAACAGCCTGTTCGGCAGTTTCACCGGGATCAATCTTACCGCAAGGCAAAAACCAAACGTATTTATTTTTCCCTTCCCTGAACTCACGCGTAAGCAACAAATTATCCTGCTCATCAAAAGCCAACACTGTCACAGAATCAAACCGTTCGCAATACTCATGTGTTTTGACAGTGCCATCCGGATAAGTGACTTCCCGTTGTTTAACATTAAAAATCTTGCCACTGTAAACAGTTTCAAACTCTCCAAATTCTACCTTTAAATTTTCATCATTCATATGATATATTAAACACCATTTTACTTTTCTTGGCAACTTGATATAATAACCATTATATTAAAAAATATGAAAATAACTTTTTTAGGCACAAACTCTTGGTATGATAGCCAAACCGGAGCCACCGTGTGTACCTTAATAGAGACAAAAAAACAATATATTGTGCTTGACGCTGGTTTTGGTTTGCATAAGTTGGATGAATATGTTAAAAAACCTAAACCAATCTTGCTTTTTATCAGCCATCTCCATATTGATCATATTTGTGGTTTACATGTTTTTCCCAAATTTAATTTTAAACAAAAACTAACTATATTACTGCCAGATAGGTATGTAAAACTCTTAAAGCAATTCACCAACCACCCATTTACTTCTCCTTTAAAAAAACAAAAATTTTCTAGTCAAATAATCGGACTAAAACCAGGTAGTTACAAAAAACCAATCGAGTTAATCAGTAAAAAAATTGATCATGTCGATTATACCTTAGGATACCGATTCCAAATTGAAAATAAAGTTATAACTTATTGCTGTGATACTGGTGTTTGTCGCAATGTAGAATTATTAGCTAAAAATTGTGACTTGTTAATAAACGAGAGCTCCTTCCTACCAGGTGAACACAGCGCTTGGGGTCATACCAACCCGATCGAAGCATCCAAATTGGCCAAAAAATTCAATTGTAAAAAGTTGGTTTTAACTCATTTTGCCCCGAACAGATATCCAGACATAAAAACACGCCAACAAGCAGGCAGGTTGGCGTGTAAAATTTTTCCTCACACCATTATTGCACAAGATAATATGGTGGTTGAATTATAACTTCTTCCTAATACCTATAATGATCTGGCTTATACGGCCCTTTCTTATCAACCCCAATATATCCGGCCTGTTCATCGCTTAACTCTGTCAATTTAACTCCCAACTTTGGCAGATGCAAGCGGGCAACTTCTTCATCCAAATCTTTGGGCAAACAATAGACCTTGCCTTTTTCGTATTTTTCCGGCTCTTTCCACAATGAAATTTGGGCTAATACTTGATTAGAAAAACTGTTTGACATCACAAAACTAGGATGACCAGTGGCACAACCCAAATTCATTAACCTTCCTTCGGCTAATAGATAAATTTCGTGTCCATCCTCAAATAAATATTTATCTACTTGTGGCTTAATATTGATTTTTTTAATATATTCAGATTTTTCCAACTTGTCAACTTGAATTTCATTATCAAAATGACCAATATTACAAACAACTGCTTGGTCTTTCATTTTTTTCATATGCTCCAAAGTGATCACATGATAGCTACCAGTGGCAGTCACATAAATATGAGCCTCATTCAAACTATCTTCCACTGTTTTTACCTCATAACCTTCCATAACTGCTTGCAAAGCACAGATTGGATCAATCTCAGTTATAATCACACGACAACCCTGTCCACGCAAAGCTTGAGCACAACCCTTGCCAACCTCGCCATAACCGCATACCACGGCCACCTTACCTCCCAACATTACATCCATGGCCCGATTCAAACCGTCAACCACTGAATGGCGACATCCATAAATATTATCAAATTTGCTCTTAGTAACTGAATCATTTACATTGATGGCCGGGAATAATAATGTGCCTTGTTTTTGCATTTGATATAAGCGCAAAACTCCTGTTGTGGTTTCCTCGGATATGCCCTTAATTTTTTTAGATGTTTCAGTCCAGCGCCCAGGATTTTTTTCGTATTCAATCTTTAATCTTTTCATCAACTCCTGAAAATCAGCCTCGGATTCAGAATAATCCTTGCCAAGCAAAGAAGGGTCTTTTTCTATTTCAACTCCTTTGTGAACTAGCATGGTAGCATCGCCACCATCGTCCACAATCAAATCAGGACCTTGGCCGTCACCAAAATCCAAAGCTCGTTCTGTACACCACCAATAATCCTCCAAGCTTTCTCCCTTCCAAGCAAATATGGACACTTGATTATCACGAACTACAGCTGCGGCCGCATGATCTTGAGTAGAAAAAATATTGCAACTTACCCAGCGCACTTCTGCGCCCAAAGCTTGTAAAGTCTCTATCAGGACCGCGGTCTGGATAGTCATATGCAATGAACCCATAATTTTAACTCCTTGAAAGGGCTTTTCCTGGCGATATTTTTTTCTAATAGACATTAAACCAGGCATTTCTTTTTCCGCGATTTCGATTTCTTTCCTCCCCCAATCAGCTAAATTAATATCAGCTATTTTATAGTCTTGTTCTAACATAAAAATTATGAATTATTAATTCTTCTTCTATCATTGCAAGCCTGCTTGCCAGCAGGCGGGCTTGCAATGATAGGAAATCACCTCATCCCCTGTACATTACATATGCAATATAGCCTGCATATATTAATATAAAAGTGACACCTTGCCAACGGGTTAGTTTATATCTATGATGTTTGTGGCCGATAAATAAAAAGGCAAACAGTAATAATACGGAAAAGATGGCCACTACCATATCCGCGTTAGCCTGCGGATTCATATTTATCGGCGAAATTAATGGCGTCAAACCAAGCACCCACAAAACATTAAATATATTAGAGCCAACTATATTACCCACAACCAAATCATCATGGCCATGATAGGCCGCTATACAAACCGTAACTAATTCAGGCAGAGAAGTGCCTATGGCAACTACTGTGACTCCTATAAATAAATCGGATAATCCAATCAAGCGCGCAATTATCGTTCCGTTATCCACTATGAATTTTCCTCCGAAAATTATACCAACAATACCACCTAAAATAAATAGTATTGAAATCAACCAGGAATAAACCTTTATGTCTTCTGTTTCGCCCTCTGCTTTACTAAGCCCATAGGTGTAATACAAAAAAATAATAAAAAAACCAATTAAAATCAAGCCATCTCCACGACTAATCACATTGGCTGTGGCTCCGCTATTAAAAAACACGTCATTACCCATTATAAAAAGCACTACGATCGCCAAAATACTGAACGGAATTTCTTTCCAAGCAGTACCTTCTTTAATGCTCATTTTTCTAATTAAAATACCAACCCCCAAAACCAAAAATACATTGGCTATATTGCTACCCAAGATATTGCCGATGGCTATATCTGGCACGCCATTTAAAGCCGCTAAAATATTTACTACCAGTTCAGCTACTGATGTTCCAAAAGCCACTACTGTTAGGCCAATAACAATTGGAGAAACATTAAGTTTTATGGCTAGTGAGGCCGAACCTCTAATAAATATCTCCCCACCAGCAATAAGTATGACTAAACCGATAATTAAAAGTATGATTGCGGATAACATAGTTTTGTTTTATCTTCTTAAACTTAACTTTTCCGAAAATGCCTTTTCATATCGTTCACAAAATTCTTCCTGGGTAAATTCCACTTGTGTGCCATATTCCTCCACTGCGTATGCGGAAGCTACCGATCCCATTTGCGCGCAAGTTTTCCAATCATAACCCAATTCGTATCCCACAAAAAATCCTGCCCTATAAGAATCGCCGGCTCCGGTGGGATCATCACACGATTTTACCGAACAAATGCCAACTTCAATAATCTTGCCATCTTTGGTTGATACCACTGATCCGCGCTCACCCAAAGTAGTGACCATAACTTCTGTATTCTGTAAAATCTCTTCGGCATTCCAACCTGTTCTATCTTGCATTAACTTAATTTCATAATCATTGCCTATAACAAAATCAGATTGTCCGATCATCTTCTTTAATTCAACTTCACCAAAAGCAATTATTTGCTGGCCGGGATCAAATACGGTTTTTATTCCTGCCTCGCTAGCTTCCTTAAGGTGTTTTTCCATCACTCCTTGATGAGTAGGTCCGATGATAATCAAACTAATTTCATTTTTTAGTTCTCTAATATCTATTTCGCCAGCCATTTTCAAAGGAGCGCCAAAAAAAGCCGTGATCTGATTATCGTCCGCATCAGTAGTTATATAGGCAGAAGCAGTTAATTGGTCTTGGTCTTCTTTAATATATTTGGTCTCCAATCCATGCTTCTGTAGATGCCTTATATAATCACCTCCATCCTTGCCAAGCGCAGAAATAATCAATGGATCACCGCCTAGCATCTTGGCTGTAAAAGCGATATTTGCTGAATTACCTCCCCATGTCCTCTCTAAACGATCAACCGCAAAAGAAACATTTAAAATATGAAGTTGATCCGGCATTATATGATTCTTAAAACTATCCGGAAAATTCATGATGTGATCATAAGCCAAAGAGGCTGAAATTGCTATGCTCATGTTATAATATTTAATAAAAGGTATTTACCCCAGCGCTAAGCCCTGGACCCGCGCTCGCTACACTCGTGTAAGGATCGCGGCAAGCCACGAGGTATTTATCTGCGCTCGCTCGGAAGAGCAAGTAAGCTTCCTCTTCTCTCGCTTCGCTTGAAAATAAATTATTGTTGATAATATACCAGAAAAAAACACTTCTGTCTAACAAAATACCCCGATTGGCTCGGGGTCATGTATTTTATCTTTCTCCAATCATATAGCCACGGCACGGCATAGTATGAATAAGCTTTTTCCGACTAGCATGGTCAATCTTTTTTCTTAAAGTCAGCATATGAGTCTCAATTGTGTTTGAAAAAGGATCTATGTTCATATCCCAGACATGTTCCATAATCATTGCGCGCGATAAAACAGTCCCACGATTTCTCATCATATATTCCAATAAAGAAAATAATTTGCGAGTAAGGTAAACTTCTTTATTTCCACGTTTGACCATGTGTTTCTTAATATCCAAACTTAAATCATTTATTTGTAAAACTTCATCTTCTATTTGAGCAGGCCGGCGCAACAAAGCACGTATGCGAGCCAACAATTCAGGCAGAGCAAATGGTTTGGTCAAATAATCGTCAGCTCCGGCATTTAATAAATCGGCCTTTTTATCCGCATCAGATATAACAGACAGCATTAAAATAGGCACGGTTTTGCCGGCTTGCCTAACTTCTTCGCAAACCTGCTGTCCATCTTTTTTTGGAAGTTTATTATCTAGTATAACCAAATCATAGCCATTAGTTCTTGCTAAAAAAGAACCCTTTTTGCCATCTTTGGCCGTGTCAACCATAAAATGTTCAGCTTCCAAAGCTGATTTGAGAAAATCTATAATACGGTCTTCATCTTCAACAACCAAAATTCTCATATTGGTTAAACTTAATTAATCTCTTAATTAGATCTCTCAGAATACTCTCCTTTTTCTGTATTTACTAAAATTTCTTCCCCTTCCTTTATAAATATAGGCGCCCTGACCGTTAATCCATTATCTAATACAATTTCTTTGGTAACATTGCCAGAAGCAGAATCACCTCTAACGGCCGGTGGTGCTTCAATTACTTTGTACTTAATCTTTTTAGGCAACTGTATGCTTACAGGATTGCCTTCATATAATCCGACCACCACATCCAAACCTTCTTTAAGATACTTTGCATCATCTCCAATCAAATCCGCGTCCATCTCTATCTGTTCGTAGCTATTCATATCCATAAAACTGTGTGAGTCACTGCCTTTATATAGATACTGCATGGTATGAAAACCAACTTGAACAATATCAATGCTCTCGCTTGATTTATAAGTGATCTCAATCGCCCTGCCATTGGACAGATTTTTCATTTTTGTGCGCACAAAAGCTGCACCTTTGCCAGGATTGACATGCTGGAACTCGGTGACTGCATATAAATCACCTTGATGACGGATCACTACCCCTTTACGTACTTCTGATGTTGAGGACATAATTTTTGGATTATAATTAATTTAATATTTGTCTGAAAATCAAATGCCCAACTGGTCACTCACGCTCTGAAAAATCACATCGTTTATATTATTAGAACCGGTAAATAACATTACAAGACGATCTAAGCCCAATGCGATACCGCCTGCTTCCTGCATTCCAGAATTTAATGCGTTTATAAAATCGGGATCAACTTTATAAACTTCCTTGCCTAAAATCTGCCTCTTGATTTTGTCTTGCTCCAACCTATTTTTCTGATCCCGAGCATCAGTCAATTCTCCAAAAGCATTAGCTATTTCCATTCCGGCCACATATAATTCAAAACGCTGGGCATAATGCTGGTTATGGTCGCATAATTTAGACAAAGAACAAAGCCGAGCAGGATAATCATACACAAATAGTGGACGTTCTAAACCAATCTTTGGCTCAATCTCTTGTAAAAATATCTTAAAGAATAGGTCTTCATAAGGATCATCCGGATCAACCTCTTCTCCTCTAGATTTGACCAGTCCGGATAATTTGTATGTCTCCAAATAGTCATCTAAATCAACGGACACATATTTCTGCCACAGTTCTTTCATGCTGGCTTTCTCCCATTGCCCATCAATAGCAACCTTCAAACCTTGATAACTGACAGTCTTAATTAATAAATTTTCGGATAAAAATTTGAATAGATTTTCAGTGTCTGACATAATATCTTGCCAAACACCCGGCGACCGATACCATTCAAGCATGGTAAATTCGGTATTATGTAAACCACCAAATTGTTCATAATCGCGAAAACATTTACATATTTGAAAAATCTTGCCAAACCGCAGGCCAATATTTTTTTCATGGCAAACTCCGGAGAAGTCTGCAGATAAAATCTATTTTCAACACCGCCTTGATCATGCAACAATACTGGTATTGGATCTAGATTAGATTCCTGACCAGGCAATCTAATCGCCACCGGGGTGTCGGCCTCAATAAAATCCTGCGACCAAAAAAATTCACGTATTAATTTGATAATTTTCAGCCTGGTGTTATATACTTCAGCCAAACCTGGATTATCTTTCAATTCATGCCAAGTAGTCATAAATATATGAAAACCCCGCCATAAAGCGAGGTTAAATTCATTGGTTAATCAACATCTCTCTCAAGAAACATAAACCTCTAAGCTTTAAAAGGCATAAGAGAAGCTTGTCTAGCGCGCTTAATGGCATTAGCAACTTGACGTTGATGCCCGGCGCACAAACCACTGCGTCGACGTGGTGCGATCTTCATATATGAAGATACAAACCGACGCAAAGCACCCACATCTTTGTAGTCCACCACCTCTCTATTTTTATTTACACAATAATAGCATTGTCTATCTTTTATCTTGGCCATAATTATTTTTTATACAATTTAAAATGGTATATCCTCAACTTTTACTTCCTCCTCAATCACTTCTTGCGGTCCTTCATCAACCAGAGGAGGAGCTTGATCACCAAAAGAAGAATCATTATTTGCTCTACCGCGAGCGCTATCCAGCATAATCATGTTTTCAGCAACTATTTCAGTACGATAACGCTTCACTCCGTCTTGACCTGTCCAATCGCGTGTTTGCAAACGGCCTTCAATATATACTTTAGAACCCTTGTGCAGATATTGTCCGCATATTTCTCCAAGCCTGCGCCAGGCAACCACATTATGATACTCAACTTTCTCTTGTTTTTGTCCTGTTTGATCTGTCCACACCAAATTGGTGGCCACTGAAAAACTAGCTACAGTGGTTCCATTAGGTATTGTCCTAATTTCCGGTTCCCTAGTAAGATTGCCAATAATCATTGCTTTATTTAAATTCATATTCTGTTTTTTAAATTGAATTATCCACAACTTAGGGGGGGTATCAAATATCTACTTAAACACCTGAAACTAAATCACTATCCAAAATTTCATCTAATTTTTTACCTATATCATTCAAATCCATGTCAGATTTAGGTTGAACTTCCCGAATACTATCAGTCGTATTATTAGGCAATTTTTTATCTTCCATAATATCATCCAAACTCATTTTTTCTTTGGTTTGATCCAATCTAAACGGCTGAACAGGCAAAACAGACTGTGCCTTAACCACTGTGCTCGGATCATAATTATTAATTATAGATCTAAGCAAAACTTTGTTCAGTCTTAATTTATTACTGATTTCTTGCACTTTGTCAGGCTCAACTTCAAAAATTACAGTATAAAAGTAACCATAACGAATTTGTCTAACAGGATAAGCTAAGCGCATTTTACCCAAAGGCTTGGTTTTTAGCTCCTGAGTATATTCTTTTATTAGGCCTGTTACCTTGTCCAATTCCTCCTGCACCTGATTATCGTCTAAAGTGCCGGGTAAAGTTAATAACAACTCGTATTTCTTCATAATACACTAATAATTAAGATAATTAATACAAAGGCTGAACTATAATATCACAACACCAAAAAAAGTCAAGGCCTAAAAGATACAAAATGTGCGTCAACAAAGGAAAAAAAACTGATATATAAATTGAATCCTGTTCTAACTATACACAAGTTAGATAAAATATTTCTAAAAAAAAGATAAAATATTTCTAAAATTGTGTATAACTTATTAAATTAAGCCAAATCTAGCTTATTTTAGTTTTAAAATAAGGACCTGATATGGTATAATACAGTCAGTTAACTAAGCTTAAATCTTGCTTTTATGCTACCGGAAAAAATACTAAAAACAGTTCTAAAAAAAACCAATCTATGTTCTGGCAAAGATCTGCGTTTGGCTCAAGAACGAGCTGAAAAAGGCAAAAAAACATTGGAGCAAATTCTGATTGAGCTAGA
This sequence comes from bacterium, assembly GCA_043810165.1. Lineage (GTDB taxonomy): Bacteria > Patescibacteriota > Patescibacteriia > Magasanikbacterales > GWA2-37-8 > CAYHSR01. Next base: position 7,691 of record JBDROJ010000010.1, on the reverse strand, counting down.
ATTAGTTGATGAGCAAAAACTTTATCAAGAAATTGGCCAATATTTGGATGTCCCTTTTGTAGAACTTAAAGGCAAAGAGATAAAAAAAGAAGTTATTAATTTAATACCAACTCCGGTGGCCGGAACTCACCAGGTAGTTGCTTTTGACAAAGAAAGGGGTCAGGTCAAACTGGCCATGGTAGACCCCACAGATATCCAAACCATAGAATTTTTACGCCGTAAGACAGGATTGGACCCTAAAGTGTATATAACTTGCCCATCTGATTTAAAGCAAGCCTTGAGACTTCTACACGCTGATCTGGAAGATAATCTCCAGATAATCAAAGATGTGGGCAGTGGTGTTGATGGTAAAGAATTAAAAAAGGCAGCTGAAGAACTACCGATCATCAATATCGTAAATACAATTCTAGAACATGCGGTTTATGAAAATACTTCTGACGTGCACATCGAGCCTGCCGAAAAACAGGTGGTGGTGCGCTATCGTATTGACGGCATACTTAAACAAGTTATGACCTTGCCTAAAAATATACAAAAAGGCTTGATCGCTAGAATTAAGATATTATCTAATTTAAAAATAGATGAGCACATGCAACCGCAGGATGGGCGCTTCAAAATACAGCTTCACGATGATAAGGTCGCATTGCGCGTTTCAATAATACCGGTTTATGACGGAGAAAAAGTGGTTATGCGTATTTTGCACGAAGGAGCCAAACCATTAACATTGGAACAACTTGGCTTTTTACAAAAACCCCAAGCAATAGTGGAGAGCGTAATTAAAAAACCACATGGAATGATTTTGGTGACAGGGCCTACGGGTTCAGGAAAAACTACAACCCTCTATTCCATACTAGGCATACTCAATCAACCAGGGGTAAACATATCTACGATTGAAGATCCGATTGAATATCGCATCCCAGGCATCAACCAAAGCCAGATCAATCCCAAAGCGGGTTTTAGCTTTGCCAATGGATTGCGTTCATTTTTACGCCAAGACCCGGACATTATCATGGTAGGGGAAATTCGCGATCAGGAAACCGCTGAAATAGGTATTCATGCAGCCATGACCGGACATTTGGTACTATCCACCTTGCACACCAATGACGCGCCAACCACCCTGCCTAGATTAGTGGATATGGGTGTTCCTCCGTTTTTGGTGGGATATACCACTAATGTAGTTATCGCGCAAAGATTGGTACGAAAAATTTGCAGTCATTGTAAAAAAGAATATAGACTGGATAAAACAGCCATCACAGAATTGACAAAAGTATTTACTGTCAAAAAACTAACATCGCTAATCAAAGAACACTTAGATCAGAAAAAAGTTAAAGACAGCTTTGAACACATGACTTTTTATAAAGGAGAAGGATGTCAACGCTGTGGCCAAACCGGTTATAAAGGTAGAATTGGTATTTATGAAGTCCTGGAAATAGATGAAGGCCTAATTAAAAAAATAAATCAACATGCCACAGCCAATGATATCAAGGAATACGCGCGCGAACATGGCATGTTAACCATTTTAGAAGATGGCCTATTAAAAAGCGTGATTGGAATTACTACCATCAACGAAGTATTAAGAGTTACTAAAGATTAAAACCATGCCAAAAAATCAAATTCCTCCCAAAGAGGGGAAATTAAACAACTGGATTATAGATCATGTTATCTGGATCAAAACCATAGAAAAGATTTTATTCATAAGCCATTTAAAAACCATGATTAAGGCTGGCTTGTCTTTGGTTGAAGCTCTAAAAATTTTAAGCCAGGAAATAGAAAACAAAAAATTAAAAAAAATAATAGGCCAAATCAAGCAGGGAGTGGAAAAAGGCAAACAATTAAGCGAGATGCTGGCTTTATACCCAAAAATTTTTCCTTCTATTTATGTAAGCATGATCGGAGCCGGGGAAACGGCCGGTAAAATGGAGCAAGCTCTTGAGCAAGTTGTATTGCAGATGAAAAAAAGCCACGAATTAAATTCAAAAATCAGAGGTGCCATGATTTATCCAGCTGTTATAATAACAGCCATGACCGGCATTAGTATTGAGATAGTTTTTTTTGTTCTGCCGAAAATAATGGTGCTGTTCAAAGACTTTGATGCTGAACTCCCATTGGCCACTCGCATCCTTATTAGCATAACTGATTTTACCCAATTATACGGACTTTGGATAATAATTGGCATGGTGCTATTTGCAATTCTAATTCATTTTCTTTTAAAAAATCCTAAAATCAAAAGGCTCGTGCATATAATGGTTTTAAAACTGCCTATTTTCGGAACAATCGTTAAAAAAATAAGCTTGGCGCGCTTTACTCTTACTATGTCATCATTGTTGGAAAGCACTATCCCCATAATACAGGCCGCCAATATATGTTCGGAGGTGCAGACTAATGTAATTTACAGAGAAAATTTGATAGAAACATCTGAATCATTAAAAAAAGGCGATGCTCTGTCTGATATATTATCCAAATATCCAAAAACTTTTCCTCCAATGGTTACCGAAATGATTATGGTGGGTGAAGCATCAGGCAAAACAGAACATATGCTTAAAGAGTTGGCAGAATATTATACTAATGAGGTTGATACAACCACAAAAAACTTTACCACCATTATTGAACCGATAATTATATTGATACTCGGCTTGGCTGTGGCAGGAATTGCCGTTGCTGTCATCATGCCGATGTACAGTCTGGCACAAAATATATAACTATGTTTTTACACAACCCTTTCCCAAACGCCTTTGGCTTAGAGATAGGAGACCTGTCTATAAAATTAGTACAACTGCAACCAGTTGGATTTTCTAATACTCGCCTTAAAGTCAAAGAAATAAGAACGTGCAAACTACCGGCCGGATTAATTGTAAATGGAGATGTCCAACAGCCAGAACTTGTGCGAAAAAAACTACTCTATTTGCTAGGTTTGGACAAAAACAAAAAATACAAGCCCATAAAAATTCCTTGGGTAGTAGCCAGTTTGCCTGAAGTAAAAACTTTCCTCAAATTAATTACAATTGAGATGGAACAAGAAGAATTGACGCATGTTGATGTCCTATACCAAGCAAAAAAACATCTTCCATTTGCATTGGAAGAAGCTTATGTTAATTGGCAATCAACTAGCGCAACCGAAGAAGGCTATAGCCAGGTTTTGGTGGGAGCCATTCCAAAAATAACTGCTGATTCATACAATTACTTGCTGGCAAGTTTAAATTTAATACCCTTATCTTTGGAAATTGAGGCCGTTTCATTGATCAGAGCCATGATCACAGCGGAAAAGAATTACCATGAAGAGGCTAGAGCCATACTTGATCTGGGCGCCACTCGTTCCAGCTTGGTGATCTACGACAATAGTATCATCCAATTCAGTACCAGCTTAAATTATTCTGGTGAATTAGTAACTACTGCCTTGGAACAAAAACTGAAAATAACACACCAACAAGCTGAAGAATTAAAAATTAATAATGGAGCCAAATATGACCCTAAACAGTCTGCTTATTTGGAAACGATTTCAAAAATCAATGACCAGCTTATAGAAGAATTAGACACTGCCATGTCTTTTTACAAGCAACATTTTGACAACCAAAATCCAATCAACCACATCACCATGTGCGGTGGCATGTCCAACTGGAAGGGCTTGAATAATCTGATTTCCAGAAAGCTAAAGATATCCTCCCACCCGGGGAACGCATGGAAAAATCTGGCACAAAAAAATCCAAACAAAAATCAAGCTGACGGACTAAGTTTGGCCGTGGCCATCGGCTTGGCTTTAAAAGCTACACAAAGACCATTCATTATATGATAAACATAAGCATCAATCTACTGCCTCCGGATAAAAAAAAGAAATTGAAATTCATTACTAATTTCATATTCAGCAAAGTCATTTTAGAACTGATAATTTTTGCCAGTTGTTTGATTTCAATTATACTAATTTGGACATGGGTGATTCTTCAAGAAAGCTTCGCCGACCTAGCTTCTGCATCATCATCTATAAATAGAGAATATCTTATATACAACAAAGAAATCAAAAAAATAAATCAGATGGTCAAAAACATTGACAAATCAAGCGATGGTTTTCAAGTCGCCAGTCCTAAAATAATAGAACTATCCAAGAATCTACCGACGGGCATTAAATTAAATTCCGTGTATATTGATTATCAAAATCAGACGCTATCCATAGAAGGAACATCCAAGACCAGAGATGGCCTATTAAATTACCAGCAAATTTTGAGAGACACCGAATGGATAGGCCAGGTTGATACGCCTGTATCAAAATTATTCCAAAAGACCGATATAAATTTTGAGTTCAAAACCAAATTAAAAAATACTGCCAAAACAAAATGATATTAAATTCCTCTCACAAAATATTTTTTTCAGTCAGCTTGCTTTCTTTGCTTGCTATTGTTATAATCGGCTTCGTGATTGTACCGGCCGTGGTTAATATTAAACAAACAACTAATGAAACATATAAATTAAGAGTCGGCGTGGAGAAAAAATACAACGACTCTTTAAAGTCCCGCTTAACCAAAAAAAAGATAGAAGATATCAAACAAAATTCAATTGACTTCTCCACTTACCTCTTCAAAAGCACGCATGGACTAAAACTAATACAACTATTAGAAACCATGGCCAGTAATAATCAAGTTAATCAAAAAATAAATCTAACTACTCTGGACAATATCAAAGCTCAAGGCCAGGTAAAAATAAACCTAACCATAAGCGGTGATTTTCAAGATATTCTCAATTATATCCACGAACTTGAAGCCAGCGACTATTTTCTTAATATAGAAAATATTCGACTAACTCCTGATCAAAACAAATCAGATTGGGTCAACTTAAATTTGAACATCAGCCTATATGTCAGCGAGTAAACTTAAAAAAATTAAAATAGGCCTAAGATATGGTGGTGGTTTTGCTTTTTGGCGTATTATTAATAGCATAATAACAGGAACCTTAATAAGCGGTATGGTATTCTCTGTATTTTTTACATACCAAAATCTCAATACGGCCTTGGCAAACACAACTGTGGTAAAAATAATCAAGCCAAATATAACATTTGACGCATTGAATATAAATGGACATGAAAAAGCGGAAAAAATCATAGAAGAAAAAAAGTCTTTAGAGCCTATCCCAAAAAATCTAAGAAATATTTTTACTTTCTCTTACAATCCATCCACCACTACGCCTACTTATGAACAAACTACAACAACCCAAGAATAAATATTGGTATATTCTAGGCAGACAGCCGTCATTGGCCGCGGCCGAATTGAGCGCGGTTTTAAAATGTAAAATTAAAAATCAAAATTCTAGAATAGTTGAACTTGATAAAAAAATAAACATAAAACAGTTAGGTGGTACGGTTAAAATAGGAAAAGTATTGGCCAATACATTGACCAATAACGAATTGGAGGAAAAAATAATTGAAGAATTGAAAAAAATACAAGGCAAAATCAAATTTGGCCTTAGTTTATATGGAAAATCAAAATACGATTTAAAAGATATACAAAAATTTGGTTTGGCTATTAAAAAGAATCTTAAACAACAAGGTTGTTCGGTGCGCTATGTGCAAAATAGAACAGCGGATTTATCTTCAGCCGTGGTGCATAATAATAAATTAATCGGCGACAAGGGACGAGAATTCTTAATAACACAAGACTCTGATGACAAATATAGTCTCGCCGTAACAATTGATATTCAACCATTTATTGAATTTAGCGAACGTGATTATGGCCGGCCAGGACGCGACGATTTTAGTGGAATGCTTCCGCCCAAACTAGCCATGATCATGATTAATTTAGCTCAGACCGGTAAAAACAAAAAACTTTTAGATCCGTTTTGTGGTTCAGGAACAATTTTAAGCGAAGCTAGTTTGTTGGGTTATAAAAAACTACTGGGCAGTGACATATCAGTTAAAGCCATTGCTGATACAGAGAAAAATCTAGACTGGATTGAAAAAAAATATGATATAACAGATGTAAAATGCCAATTGGATGAAATGGATATTACTCAAATGTCCAGCCAGCTAAAATCTACTGATTCCATTGTAACCGAACCATATTTGGGCAAACCGCTCAAAGGCAGAGAAACCAGGCAAGAAATAGAAAATCAAACCAAAGAGTTAAGACGGCTATATTTAATTGCTTTTGCTGAATTTAAAAAGACATTAAAACCAGGCGGAGTAGTGGTATTCATAATTCCACGATTTAAACATGAAAATGAATGGATAAATATCAATTGCAAAACAGAAATAGAAAGATTAGGATTTAAAACCAAACCGCTCTTGCCAGAACACGAATTTCTAATTTACTGCCGACCAGGCCAGCATCTAGCTCGAGAAATTTGGCGCTTTGTACTTAGATAATCTTATATAAAAAACAAAAAACCGTCGACCAAGACGGTTTTTGAGTTAAATATAATTTTGAGTTAGACCGAAATATGAAAATAACAAACATCCCCGTCTTTCACCAGATATTCTTTGCCTTGCAGTTTCAATTTTCCGCTCTCTTTAATTCCACTCCAACCATTGTTGTCAATAAAATCTTGCCAGTCAACCACATCGGCTTTTATAAAACCTTTAATAAAATCGGTATGGATAACGCCGGCGGCTTGTGGCGCTGGCGTATCTTTTTTAACAGTCCAAGCGCGCGTCTCCGGCTCACCGCTGGTAAAAAATGTGACTAAATTTAATAATTCATAACTGGCTTTGATCAATTTATCCAAACCGGTTTCTTTCTTGTTTAATGACTGCAAGTATTCACGAGCCTCATCTTCATTCAAATCAGCCAATTCAGCTTCCAGCTTGGCGCAAACTTCAATACTCTGCCCATTAATTTTAGTATTTAAGGCATTAACCTCATCAGTGTTAATCACATACAACATCGGCTTCATTGTCAGAAGATACAATCCATTCATAATTTTAATTTGATCATCATCATATTCAAGTTCTCTAGCACATTTGCCGGACTCTAGATGATTGAACACTCTTTCCAACAAGGCCAACTCTTTTTTATGTTCTTTGATGGCCGAACCTTTGGATTGTTTCTTGACATTTTCTAATCGCTTGCTCACAGTCTGCATATCAGCCAAGACCAACTCAAGACCGATCACTTCAACATCGTCTTTAGGATCAACCTTGTTATGCACATGCACGACATTGCTGTCAGCAAAAGCCCGCACCACTTGGACAATGGCATCAACTTCTCGTATATGAGATAAAAATTTATTACCCAATCCTTCACCTTCGGACGCGCCCTTGACCAATCCGGCTATATCAACAAATTCAATGGCAGTGGGAATAGTTTTTTTTGATTTTGAAACTTTTGACAATTTATCCAGACGCTCGTCCGGCACGCCAACCACGCCAACGTTTGGGTCAATGGTGCAAAAAGCATAATTTTGCGCGTCTGCCTGCTTAGAACGGGTTAGGGCGTTAAATAAAGTTGATTTGCCTACATTGGGTAAGCCGACTATTCCGACTGATAAGGACATAAATATATATTAAACTCCTGAATCGATTCAGGAGTGAACAACAAAGCTAGTATAAACAAAAAAACAAAATTTGTAAATATTATCGAATTGAGTCATCTAATTTCTTACCATAGACATATCGGTTGAGTCATATAATATATTACCGTAATTATTCATTAATTATGGTAAAAACATATGACTAATATGGGTAAAAAAGAGCTTTTAAAAACAATTAAACCGAG
>JBDROJ010000009.1:0-5975 GCA_043810165.1 bacterium | reverse complement strand
CTAGATCAATATAGCGTGATACCAGATTTTGCCAATTTGTTTGACGAAATAGTGGCAGATTGTCGAAATGACGAAATAGACCAAAACGAGGTTTTGAAAAATATTGAAAAAGATATAAACAAGCTCAAACTGGAAAAGAATAATTTGACCCAGCTTGCTTGTAAGGGGTTAATAAACGAGGATGAATTTTTGGAACAAAAAAATAATTATCAAAAACAGATAATCAAACTCAAACAAAGAACCGAAGAAATAAATAAAGGTAAAAATGACAACGACGAGATATTAGACAATATTTCTCTCATGCTCCGAGCAAAAAAAAGATTTGAAATCGGCACTCCACAAGAGAAAAAAATGATCATCGAACGTTTAGGCTCGAACCGACTACTTAGTAGTAAAACTTTGCTTATATCAGCCAATAAATGGGGTGGATATTTTGAAATGTCTATTTCCCCTCATGCGACAAAATATACTACTCTCGAACTGAACAAATTTCCCTTAACAAAAGCAAAAAACGAGGCTTTAACCTCGCTTTGTTGCAATCTGCGGATCGGACGGGACTCGAACCCGCAACTTCTGCCGTGACAGGGCAGTGCTCTAACCAGTTGAACTACCGATCCGTTTTTTGTTGGGTTATTATAGTAAATCTACCAATAAATGTCAATACCTAAAATTACCTAAAATTACCTCTTTAATACGTGAAAAGAAACTAAAATTTTAATTACCTTCTATTTAAACTTTGAAGTGTTTCTCTCTCGTCAAACCTTTTTTCTTTCTCATCTAATGCTCTATTTGTATTTTCCAATCTTTGGTTAACTCTAACCTGTACTCTTTCAGAAACTGCTTCATACTCTTTTAGTATCCCTAATTCATCATCACTCGCTCCTGCACTAAGCAAATCTATTTCTCGTCTAGCGTCATCTAACTCTTGATTATTCTTCAGCCAAATTCTCAGATCTTGTTTACAGGATTTTTCGCTATCAGCAGAACTGCGTGGTATTATATAAGAAAAAGCATGACTTACCTTATTGATCTTATCTCTAACACTCTTAATTTCTTCTGCTCTCTGTTCTTCTATTGTTTTTTCTTTTGGTTTCTTCTTAAAAAACATACTTTTTCTAATTAATAATTAATCATTCTCAAACTCCAAACTAGATAAAATTTCTTCAAACTTATTTTGATTAGGTGCTCCGGTTGCAATTATATCTATTTCGCCTCCACCTGATAAATAACGAGCAAAATAATAGCATTTTCCAGCCATGGCACAATTATATTTACCCATCTGTCTAGTCATACCAGCTGTAGTAGATGTTGAACTAACATAATCGCTAATCAGTTTTAAACTAGTACTTGTAGTTTTTTCTACTTTGAACGACTCTAACCCATCTGAATCAATAAATTTAACCCAATTTTCACCATGAATGACTGACCAACTGATTGGATAAGATAACTTAAATTTAGCAAAGCTATCTTCTTCATACTGATTAATTAGTTTAGTTTTTACTGCTTTAACTTTTTCTTCCACTTGCTCGCTAATTTCTGTTTGCAGTTTACTGCCCATCTTGTTCATTTCAGCACTTAAAAACAATTTCATTTCTTGAGCAACTTTTTCCGAAACATCTTGGTTGTTGATGGCCTGACAGCCATAGCCACCCAAAGAAGTTAATAAACCGGCAACACCGAATAATAACAACAATTTTGTGGCCAAAGCTACTCTTAGTATGCTTGATTTTGAGTGTCTGCCCATCTTCTTTTCCATTTCAGCAATACGCTCCCGAGTTTTCAACACAGTATCAGGATTCAAAGATATGCTATCAATCCCCTCTTGCACTAAAAATTCGGCAAATTCAGGATAATCAGACGGAGCCTGCCCGCAAATTCCAACTTTGCAATTATTTTTATGGGCTGTTTTAATAACTTGGCTGATCAGACGCTTGACCGCTAAATTATTTTCATCATAAACATGGCTGACCAAGGCTGAATCTCGATCAACACCCAAAGTCAACTGCGTTAAATCATTAGAACCGATACTAAATCCATCAAATATCTTGCAAAATTCTTCAGCCAGTATTACATTGGATGGAATTTCACACATCACATATACTTGCAGTCCGTCTTTACCCTTTTCCAATCCAAATTCTCTCATTGTTTTTAAAACTTTCTGGCCCTCTTCAATAGTCCGGCAAAATGGAACCATTACAATTACGTTTTTCATGCCCCATTCTTCTCTTACCTTTTTAATTGCTTGGCATTCAAATTTAAAACCAGCCTTGTATTTTGGGTCATAGTATCTTGAAGCACCACGCCATCCAAGCATTGGATTTTCTTCTTCTGGTTCAAATTCTTTACCGCCAATTAAAGTGGCGTATTCATTGGTTTTAAAATCAGATAAGCGAAGTATTACAGGATTTGGATAAAATGCCGAAGCAATAAAAGCCATGCCTTCGGCCATTTTTTCCACGCAATATTCATTTTTGTCTTTATATCCTATTGTCAATTCCTTTATTTTTGCCTTGGCCTTCAAATCTTTTAACTTACGATAATTAATTAAAGCCAAAGGATGAATTTTAATAAAGTTGGAAAAAATAAATTCTTCACGTGCCAAGCCTACTCCGTCATTAGGTATGGCCGCAAAACTAAAAGCATTGTCCGGGTCACCCACATTCATCATAATTTTAGTTTTGGTAGGATCCATCTTTTTTACATGAACCTTTTCCACTTCAAATGGCAAGCGTCCTTTATAAACATAGCCTTCCTCACCTTGAGCGCAAGATACTGTCACAGGATGACCTTGTTTAAGCAATTTACGAGCATTTTTAGTGCCAACTAAACAAGGTATGCCCAATTCACGGCTAACTATGGCTGCATGAGAAGTTTTACCGCCTTGTTCGGTCACAATAGCACCGGCAATTCGCATAATAGGCTCCCAATCAGGATCAGTAATGCGTGTTACTAAAACTTCACCTTTTTTGAACCGTAACATTTGCTTGGGCGAATCAATAATTCGCACCTTGCCTTGGCCGATTTTTTGTCCAATACTAGAGCCGGTAGCTAAAACTTTGGCATGTTTTTGTAAATGATAAGTTTCAATAACATCAACCTGCTTTTGAGATTTAACTGTTTCAGAACGCGCTTGTACAATAAATAATTTGCCAGTTTGTCCATCTTTAGCCCATTCAATATCCATGGCTTTACCATAATGTTTCTCAATTTTCATTCCCCAATCAGCCAATATCATGACTTCTCTATCAGTCAAACAATATTTTTTCTGATCTGACATTTTAACCTTTTCCTGCTTGGTTTCTTTTTTATCATAGACCAACTTGACTTCTTTACTCCCAATATGACGGCTAAATATAGATTTATATCCTTTTTCCAAACCTTGTTTAAACACAAAATATTGATCCGGAATCACTCGTCCTTTAACAACATATTCTCCCAAACCATAAGCCGCATTAATCAAAACCACGCCAGGAAAACCAGTTTCAGTATCACAAGTAAACAATACACCGCTTACAGCCAAATCAGACCTGACCATCTGCTGGACACAAACTGACAAAGCCACACTAGTACTATCAAAACCTTTGTCTTCACGATAACAAATAGCCCTATCAGTAAACAACGAGGCTAAACATTTTTTTACTGCCACCAATAATTGTTTTTCACCACGAATATTTAAATAAGTTTCTTGCTGACCTGCAAAACTGGCATCAGGCAGATCTTCGGCCGTGGCACTAGATCGTACAGCCACATCTAAATTCTTTTTCTTAACACTCTTAGACAATTGGCTATATGCTTTCATAATATCCTTCTCAACTTGTTTAGGAAAATCAGCCTTTAAAATCATTTTCCTTATGCGATTTCCTGTGCTAGACAAAGCACGCATATTTCTTACATCTAATTTTAATAAAATATTTTTTATCTTTTTGTCCAGTTTGTTGTATTTCAAAAATTCCCAATATACATCCGCAGTAATAGCAAAACCATTAGGAATGGATATACCCTTTTTTGTTAATTTGGAATACATTTCCCCTAATGAAGCGTTCTTCCCACCAACAGATGGGATATCTTTAATTGTGAGGTTTTTAAACCAGCGAATGTTCATTTTACGCCTTGTTAAATATTATATATATTATACCACAATCCAATAAAAAAACCACCTGGTGCTAAACGAGTGGTTTTTGTAAAAAAATCTATTATCTACTATACAGATATTAACTTAGTTCCGATAACAGCTGCGGTATCAAGTAATAAATAATCAAAATTACTAGACTTGGGATAAGTGGTGTCATAACCATCAAACCAATCAATATTATTATCTATGTCTTCTTGCCCAGCCGTACCTGTTAAATCATCTAGATTAATCTGTACCCAATCTAAACTATTAACTGTACTAACCTCAGCTTTCACTACATAATATGCAATCTGGCCAGCATCTACCAAGGCATCCACGCCCATAGTAGTAGTTGCATCAGTTAAAACCCAGTCATCAGCTGTACCCGAACCTTCTGTATTCACTGGATCTACTGTCAAAGCGACGGCTGGGCCAGAACTACCAATTCTTTGAATCGTGGCCGTGGCTGTACCACCAAATGTTAATCCAGTTGTTTTAGACATATCAAACCTGAACTCGTCGATAGCTAATTTCAAAGCATTTCCATTAGGATCTGTATTAGTGTGAGATTCTGTGGTAATAGCTATAATAGCTAGTGTATGTACGCCTGGACCGTTAATAGCGGTATCAACGGACTCGCCACCATAACTATTTACTAAAACTACATTGCTGATTTTAGAACCAGCGATATATGATTTCTTGGTATTAGCTGTACCAGCCATATCCACAGGCTCAGCAAAAATACTGTCTAGATCATAATCAAACACAATTTCACCAGCGTCTATCACATTATCACTGGAATAAATAAGATTCTGACCAGAGCTCTGACCTGTAGCAGTCAAATTGCCTGGTGAATCAGATTTAATACTAAATTCAATTATATCTTTTGAATCAGCTGTGCCAGTAGCACCATTATTCATTGAATTAGTCTTGACATAAATATACACGTCATGTGTACCTTGAGTAATGACATGGTCAATATCATCAAAGAAAGCAACTCCACTGAAATCTACACCAGTACAACCAATTAATTCATCTACTACGGCTAACTGATTTTTGTAAAGACAAACTGACTCAACTGCATCATAACCATTAACATCAGAATTATTTAATTTAAGATCTCTTACCATAATATCTTCATTGACAGCCCTAAACCGCAATTTACCAACCCATGCATTTTCACCAGCTAACAATACCCGATCTTTGTTATAATCTGTATCCTCATTACGCATTGATACATATAGAATGCCTCTTGAAACGGTTGTCATAGTTTGTCCATAAACAGTTGTGGACGGAGTATTGGTCAAAGTATCCAATGAAGACGCGCCGATGGCTTCTATACCACCAGCGGGTATGTTTGTCTGGATGGTATCAGTAACACCTGCATTAAAATTGACATGAACATGTAATTGTATACTCTCGTCTTTTTTAACAGTTACATTGCTATTAAATTTATTACTGGCAGATATGGCTGTACCATAGAAAGAACCCAGAGTCTGATTGTTAGTAGCATCCCACAATGACAATCTGGACAAATTCTGATAATTATCTGCTCCAATATTTATTGATTGTATATTAATGTCTTCAGCACTACCCGCAGTTATATCATAGATAGCTATCAATCTAAGTTGTAAATTAGGATCAACAAATCCATCCGCAAGCGCGCTATTTTTAGCAACAAACAACTCGCCGGATTGAACCAACATACTATTATAATTATCCATTATCTCACTATCAGTCAAAGCGCCACTGTAAATCTTTAAATCATCAATTGAACCATGGAAAGGATAAACATTCTTTATTCGGCCAATACTTAGATTTTGACTGGTAACTCTGATATTACCTGTTTGAGCTTTGGAAACCT
>JBDROJ010000008.1:0-3895 GCA_043810165.1 bacterium | reverse complement strand
GGCAGCCGGCAGCCTTATAGGTTTGTTGATTGGTGTAATTAGTTTCGTGGCGATCTTTCTTCTGTTCAGGGATATTATAGTCGCGTTGATTGTAAGTTTGTCCATGACATTGGTTATTTTGGTAGCCAGTCCTTTAGCCGTAGGCATTACAGCAATTCTTGCTAAAAAAAGAGATCCGGCATTGGGAGCCGGACCATTTGGAACCATAATTCAGGATATTACAAGTTTGATTGTTTATTTTACAGTCGCCAGTGTCGTCCTTAATTTTTTTGGATAATTGCCATCAATACAACCCAGGTCAATTTATAAATCTTTAACGTACACAAGCAGCTTTTCGAAATCCTTCTTTTCAGGATAAATATCATAGATTTTTACGGGCTTCCAGTTTGGGAAGTTTGACGTATTGGTAATCACGACCGCACCTTTTTTTAATTCCTTTCGGAGCTTCAACTCCAAAGGCGGCATTACGTCATACCAGAGATACGTAAAGACAATATCAGCATCAGCTAAATTCAAATGTAAGATATCTTTTTTCAGAAAATTAATTTTTCGTCCCATTAATAGGGCTTTAACGTTTGCGAAAAAAATTCTCACCGTACTGAAATCTACGCCATAAACGTAAAGACGCGGGTTGTTTCTCTTTATTGTCAGACTAAGCGTGCCTCTTCCGCATCCTAAATCGTAAAAATTACCGCTTTTAAATTTATGTTCTCTAATAATTTTATCGATCGTTTCAATTGCCTTTTTTGTAGTAGGTATATCATGTCCTCTAATAATAGAATCCATGACAAAGACAAAGGATAAAACCGCAAAAGTACCAATCATCAGGAGCAACAAAAGTAGGATCATGAAGAAAAAAGTGGTCATGCGTAATATTTAAAGAATAAATCAACAATAGCTCCACCAACATTTTGCGGAATGCCGGAAGATGGAAAATGATGCAATTCAATACAAGGAAGGTTGTTTAATTCTATAATGGCGCACGGTTGGTTTTTCCAGGATAGTGAAATATCTTGTGCCAAAAAATCAATTCCAACCACTCGTACATCGAAAAACTTGGCAATATCACGAAATAACCGTAAATTGTCCGAGTGAACTTCGGGTGTTACTTCGATCAGATTACCGCCTAATTTTAGAAACGGGTCTTTTTGCAGATAAACCACCTCGTCTGTTTTGGGAATTGTAGAGAAGTCGTGTTTTTTTTCTGATAAAAGTTTCGCGGTTATTTCATTCTCTGTTATTTTATTGAGAGTGAATTCATTTTGCTGCGGCGAGCCTCTCTGAGGATCCCGATTTTTTTTATCAATTAGCTCACGAACAGTTGAGATTCCGTCACCAACAACATTTGCCGGAACTTGTTTTACACAAGCAACAAAATCAAAATCAACAACCGTTGCTCGATAAACAGAAGCGTTTGTAATAAATTTTTCCACGATAAAAGTCGGAGAGTAGATTATAGCTTTATCAATCGCCCGTTTAAGCTGTTCGCCGCTCTTTATGTCTGTTGTCACATGTCGACTTACAGAACCGCTGCGCGGCTTCACAACCAAAGGAAAACCGAGTTGGTTTGTCCCGAATCTCAGTGCTTTTTTCTTTTGCCAAAACCAAAAAGTATCGCCATCTGCAATTGGGAAATTTCTTTTTTTAAGATGATGTTTAGTCAGCGTTTTATCGTCAATAATACGGGGATTGTATTTGCTCTTAAAATCCGCGGTTGGCAAATTATCAAATCGAATAATTTTTCCATTCACCATGGCTTGCATATGGCAGGTATAACCAAAGCGCCCGCAGATCGCTTTAAATTTTATCCCCCTCTTTTTCGCTTCATCTATAAAACAGGTTGTTCGTAACTGAATATCAGAGCGCGTGAAATCGTCTTTTAATGAAACCAATTTTAAGTGAATAAAAAAATTTTCGATTAAAATATCAAAAAACCGATCAATCTTTTTGGGCAGGGATAGATTGGGTATCAGTCGATCAGTCAACTCATCTATCCAAGTGTTGATATGATGATTAGATGGCAGCGCGCAATCTTTACAGAATCTTTTCTTCTTTTGCATCATAGGATTTGACTATCAATTCGATCCAATCAGTAATAGATGTAGGCAATTAATACAATCGCGGCGAGTGCGAGGCGATACCACACAAATGCGTAAAGCGTGTGGTTTTTTAAATATTTGAGCAAATAGTGAATACAAATCAGTCCAACAACGAACGCGCTCACAAATCCGAGCGTGAGGTGAAGCGCAGAAACATCCACAATTCCGAATTGATAAACATCGAGCAGCTTTTTAAGTCCTGATCCGGTTATGATCGGCAGGGCGAGTAAAAAGCTAAAGCGCGCAGCAGTTACGCGGTTGATTCCGAGCAACAGGCCGCCGGAAATTGTGGCACCTGATCTGGAAACGCCCGGAATCAATGCCAAAAGCTGGAAACATCCGATCCACCATCCTTGTTTCGGGCTCACATTTTCGAACTTCTGCTTAGCAAAACGTTCAGCCGCAACAAACAGTAAACTGCCTGCTATAAGCGTTACTGCGACCAATAACGCGCTCCTAAACACTGTCTCCATAACATCTTCAAGAAAAAATCCGAGTGCAGCAGCAGGGATAGTGCCGAAAATCAGAGCTAGGATTAGCATGCGGTTTTCCTTCTTTACTTTCTTACCTTGGCCAATCAAATATCTGACCGCATCTCTAATCAACTCCAGCACCAACTTTCGAAAGTAAACAAAAACAGCCAGAATGGTGCCCAGCTGCAAAATCGCGTCAAATGTCAGCCCGCCCTGAGTGTTAATACCAAGAACCTCACGCATTAAAATCAAATGCCCGGATGAGGAAATTGGCAAAAACTCCGTAAGTCCCTGGATTATGCCAAGCAATAAACTGTCGAATATTGTCATATTTTCTTGTCATCCTTAGCGGAGCGGAGCGCAGTCGACCTGCCTGCCGGCAGGCAGGAGGATATAGCCCCGTATTCCTGAGCGGCCAGATCCTTCAGCTTCGTTCAGGATGACAGTAGCGGTGTATTCTAATCAAAGAGTGAGGATTTTTAAACGATGAGCGGCAAATTCTCCAATTCCATTTTTTCGCCGGTGATTACGCTTTCAATGCGATATGAGCCGTGCGTTGGTGCTTCAATGTAGCCATTCCAAGCCATTCGCGCTAAGCCGCCGCTATTTATCCAATCGAACAGCCACTCGTCTGTGTAGCGCGGATCACCCTGTGTTACGCCGCCGCCAAATTGTTTTAGCCAAACTCGATTAAATACCTCTTGCGATCCAATTGAAGGTGCCATAATAATTGGAAGTCCTATTCCCGTGTAAAATGACATTTCACTTGGCTTAGTCCACAAAATATCGGTCTTGCGTAACAGCTTTGTAAACTCATGAAAATATGTGGGCCGATCTTTGTAATAATCAACAAACACTCCTTTGCCCAACATCCTATTTAAGCCAAGTTTCTTTATTTCTTTTGTAAAGAAATCAGCGGCCAGTTTTTTCGTACCGGCAGCTAGGTGAACCTGAATTTCCTTGCGTTTGATTTTGTGTTTTAAGCTATTTATGATTTGCATACCAAGTCTTCTCTGCGCACCTGCGCCACCAACAGAAAATGTTAAGGTCAGAGGATGATTTGGTTTAAGCGGGCACGAGCCGTTGCCAAGTTCAGCATTAAGCGTACGGACATACTTTTCTGAAAAAATTCTTTTGGGATCCAAATTGCATAGGCGCGCTTTCAGATCGTCTTTAATAATTGTGCCTTTTGCGCCGCCAATAATTTCTTTGGGCAATGGGAAGCCGGTTAGATAAATATTTTCTTCGCGTACACCATAAAGTTTAAGCCTCTCCATAACGCGGGCATTTGGCGCGAAATACTTGATACGGCTCTTTTTTGGA
>JBDROJ010000007.1:0-31128 GCA_043810165.1 bacterium | reverse complement strand
GCGTGAGTTTTCAACGGTCTAAAAAAAGGAGGTCCAAGTGACCAACCAGACCAACAGCCAAGGGAATGCCTTCCCGAGTTGTTCGCTCCGCTCCACCGCGTACGCCACCCTGGTGGCAATGATCGCGGTGTTCTTCCTCCTCGGCGCCGCCGGATGTGATTTCACCTCCGACGAGACCATCCCCCTGAACAAGAACAACACCGTCTCGGACGGCGGTTGCCAGCCTGGCACGGCCTACTGTGCCTGTGCCAACGGCTCCATCTGCATGCCTGGTCTGGAGTGTAAATTCCAGCAGTGCATGCCCGCCACGTCCAAGTCGGACGCTGGCGTCCCCCCGCCCCAGCCCAAGCTGGACGCGGGTAAGCCCACGCACGAGAACACCGCGTTCTTGTGTAGTAACGGCCTGGACGACGATAACGACGGGTACGCAGACTGTATGGACCTGGACTGTCGGGTCTTCGCGTTCTGCACACCTGACGCCGGCACGCCCAAGCCCACCCCCGACGCCAGCCCCACCCCCGACGCCTTCGCCTGCCAGAGCGGTCTCACCAACTGCTACGGCAAGTGCGTGGACACCAACAACAACCCGTCCCACTGTGGCGTGTGCTACAACGCGTGCGCGGTGGGCCAGTTCTGTCAGACCGGCAAGTGCGTGATTACGTGCTCTCTCGGGTACACCAAGTGCTCGGGCGGGTGCGTGGATGCCACCACCGACAACAAGAACTGCGGCGCCTGCACCAATGCCTGCAAGGTCGGCGAGGCCTGCGTGAGCGGGTCATGCCAGATCATGTGTGGCACCGGCACCAGCCAGTGCTCGGGGTCCTGCGTTGACATGCAGAACAACCCCAGCAACTGTGGCAAATGCGGGAACGCCTGCGCCACGGGCTGGCTGTGCGTGGCTGGCACATGTGCCAATGTCTCCAGCTTCTGCGGAGACGGCCTGCTGGACTCCTCAAAGGAGGAGTGCGATCTCAAGATCGCAACCAGCAAGATCGGCGCCTGCCCCACAACCTGCGCCAGCGCATCCGAGTGCTGGTTCTCATACTTGTCAGGGTCGGTCGACATCTGTTCGGCCAAGTGCCAGTCCAAGATGTATCCGGACGGCACGCCGTGCAAGGCCGGCATCTGCAAGGCCGGCATCTGTACGTCCTCCGCCTGTGGTGACGGCAAGCTCGACCCCTCGGTTGAGTTCTGCGATCCGGGCATCAGTTCCGGAACCGGCGCCTGCCCGACCACCTGCGACGACAATAACCCCTGCACCTATGACTACTCGCAGGGGAGCTCCACCTCGTGCACGACCAAGTGCACCAACGTCCTTCTCAAGGACGGCACGCCGTGTGGGACCGGTCTGGTCTGCTCGGTGGGCAAGTGCATTACGCAGTCGTCGGCACCGCCTCCCGCGTCCTGTGGTGACGGCAAGCTGGATCCCTCCAGCGAAAAGTGCGACACGGCTATCAGCTCCGGAATCGGCGTCTGCCCCACGGCCTGCGCCAACTCAGAGTGCATGGTGCAGTACCTTGAGGGAAAGGACTGCACGGCCGAGTGCAAGATGGTTATCTTGCCCTCTGGCTCCAAGTGCACCGGCGGGTTCTGCGACGGCAAGGGCGTCTGCGTCCTGGCCGTGGAGAACACGGTCGCGCTGTGCAAGGACGGTAAGGACAATGACGGCGACGGCCTGGCTGACTGCAATGATCAGGACTGTAAGCAGTTCCTGATCTGCGCGCCGGCCACGCCCGACGCTGGCCTCCCGCCCGACTCCACGCCGCCAGCCGACTCCGGCCTCCCGCCAGACGCTTCCTGCATGGGCAAGGAGAAGTGCCCCTGCTACGGCAACGGCACCTGCAACGGCACCCTCAAGTGCTACTCAGGTGTCTGCGTCAAGGTGCCGGATTCGGGCGTCCTGCCTGACTCGTCCTCCCCGGACGCTGGCATGCCGGACTCCATGATCACCCCGGATTCTTCCGTGGTTGACGGGGGCATCACCCCGTCGCTGTGCAAGTATCCGGGCGGGTGCTGGCGTGTGGAGGTGTGCTATGCCTCCACAGCCATCCTGGCCACGACCTGGCAGGGGCAGGGATCCTACCCGGATCCCACGCCGACCAACCCGAACCGGTGGGGCGCGATCAGGGACATCACCCCAAAGAGCAGTTTGTGCTTTGAGGTATATTTCCCCAAGCAGGTGGAGTCTGGGGCCGTGCTCTACGGCCACATGGACGCCACCAACACGCACCACCCCCAGGTGACCGGCGATCCCAACCCGATCTGGTACGGTGCTTCCCAAGTGCCGGCCACGATCCGAATCTGGAATACCACGACCAACGCGTGGGATCCCAAGACGGTTGGCCTGTACGAGGCCAACCTGGGGTACAAGGTCACTTTTTGACCCCTCCTCCGCCCAACCTTCCTCGGCCACAGCCCTCACCGGCTCAAGCTCAACGAAGGACCCAACGGGCATGAGCCGATGAGAGAGAACTGGTCATTCTCCCTCCTCGGCTTCCCAATTGTCTTTCTTTATTTAAAAGAGGGATTGAGGGAAATCCATAAAAAAAAGGAAAATACAAAAAACCACCCAACCCATCAGAAACAACTATTTATAGCTATTTTTGACGGATCTCTCCTGGGTGGTTTTTTGTGTTTAAATTTTTAAGCTTGAGTTTGTTGAGTTTCAATCTGCATGACTCTTTGCTCTAATTTTTTAATGCGTTTAACGAAAGTTAAGTAATCACCAGCCAAAACATCTGTATCTTCAAAAACAGATTTGATTTTTTGTAGATAATCGTGTTTTAATACTTCCAAATCAGCTCTTATGCTTTGTAATTCAGCCATCACTTCTGTCCTTAAATCACTGACTTCTGTCCTTAAATCACCGACATCTGCCTTTAAATCACACACCTCTGTTTTTAAGCTAGTTAGACCTGTATCCACATCTCGTATTTTTACTTCTAAATCAGTAAATCTTCCATCCATTTTTACTGAATAATAGCCCATGGCTTCTAGTATATCTTGATTAGTTACCTCATCATTTTTAGGAATATATTTGGTAATCATAGTGTTGTTAGTTACTTTTTCTTTTTTAATAATTTTCCAATTTTTTCTAATGTTATTTTAGCACATTTTGGACAAAGATCATAAGTGTCATAAAATCGGCTGAATCCGGGCAATTCTAAATCACGGTGGTTTATACTTATAGATGGCCATGAAGTTTGATCTTTTTTGCCTTGCTTTTTGTTGCATAAATCGCAGAATTGTATGTTGCCCATATATTTGTATATTAACCTAAATCAGATAAAATTTTGATAAAAAAAAGTTAAAATTATTCTAAAATTATTTTCGCGGGTTTAATTATTATATGATGAATTTTTATAGCTGTCAATTAATTGCCCAAAACCTGTTTTTTTGTTATAATTTACTTATAAATGATCCTTACATGAAGATCAATTTTTTAGAAATTTTTTACGGTCCACAAATTAAAAAACAACGCCAAGTATATTATGGCGGAATTTTGTTATTGTCGTTATTAGTGGCTTTGTTTTGCTCTCCTAATGAACAATTTTTAAAAATTATTCTTTCAACGGTAATACTAATTACTTTGTTGACTTCGGGTTTGCGTTTGAGTATCAATCAATGGACTTTGTTATCAGTTCTGGCCATGAGTGTTTTTATTTTAAACAGCCTGTTTTTCGGTCAGTCTTTATTTTTATATATTGCGATTTTGGCGTTATGTGCTTTGTCTATTTTTTATCAACCCAAAACCGGTATATACATAATTATTCTGGCCACAATTTGGTTTGAGCGTCATTTTACTTTGCAGTCTTTGGTCATAGGGCAGTCGGTTTACAAGATATATCCGCTTGATTTTATTATTATATTTACTAGCTTAAGCGTGCTGTATCGGATAATTAAGGACAAATGGCGCTGGCAGTGGGGCAAGCTGGATAAACCTATTTTATTATTTGGCGCTATTTGCACTTTTGGATATATGTATGGAATAGCCAAGACCGGCGTGAGTGATTATTTTGCTTTTGGCACTTACAAGAATTATTTTTTGTATGCCATTATTTATGCTCTAATGGGATTTTTATTTAAAACCAGAAAAGATTGGAAAGAATTAATGATTTGGTTTTCGGTTGGAGGCTTGGGTTTGTTTTATTTTATGTTTTATGGAATTATTAACGGTCATGGCCTATGGAGCGAATATACACCGTTATCAACCAGCGGAGAGCGTTTAATTGCTGGCACGCATGTTTTTTATATGCTCATGTTTGGTTTTTGGCTCTTGGCTTTGTATCTTTGGCCCAAGTTAGAAAAAGTGCGCTATCCGCGCAAGATCGTGCCTTGGTTTTTGGGATTGGTTAGTTTGGCTTTGTTAATTTCGCTTGTAAGGCATTTATGGTTGGCAATAGCCGGAGTGGCTGTGGTTTGGATGATATTTTTATTGCGCCAGCAGAAAATTAAATTTGTTAGTTTATTTTTAAAAGGTTTATTTGTATCAACTGTAGCTATATTGGCTTATGCTTGGATAATTGGCTTGGCCACTAGCCAGGCTCCGCCGATTTTAAATCAGGTTTGGCATGTTCTTACCGAGCGCGCCAGTGTGGAAACCATTATGAGCTTGGAAGATTCTAGCGCGCATTATCGCATCCTGGCTTGGAAGGCCGGGCTACAAGCTTGGCAAGAGAATCCTTTGCTCGGCACCGGATTAGGGCAGACCATTACCGGAATGAAGGAAGATGCCAGCTATATTTTTACAATCGCAGCCAAAGAGATGCATAATAATTATCTAAGCATGCTGGTGCAGATGGGCTTGCTTGGCATATTGGTTTTGTTTTACTGGTTTTGGATAATAATCAAAGAAATACTAGGATTATGGAAGAAGTTAAAATTCAAGCATAATTTTGATACGGCTTTGTTTTTCTGTTGGGGCAGTACGGTTTTGTTGTTTATGCTGGTGTTTGTTATTTCCGTGTATTGGGATGTTAATTTATTTGTGATATGGTGGTGGTTGGCTGTATCAGCTATCAGTTATTTATTAAAACAAAGATCAATTTAAATTAGACGAAGTTGTTATTGCGGGGAGTGTGGTAGTCCTGTTATTGCATTTTTTTCTGTAATTGCGAGCGTAAGCATCCCTGTCATTGCGAGGAGCGGAGCGACGAAGCAATCTAGTCACTATAGAACCAACGAGATTGCTTCGCTTACGCTCGCAATGACAGAAACGCCATACTCCTCGCAATGACAGACACGAGACGGGATTGCTTCGTCGCTTCGCTCCTCGCAATGACAGTGAATCGCTCGCAATGACAGAAACGCCACACTCCTCGCAGTGACAGGGACGCTCGCAATGACAGAAATACTTTAAGTAAATAGAATATATGAAAATTTTACAAATCAATAAATTCTATTATCGTCGAGGTGGAGCAGACCACCATTTTTTGGATTTATGTGATTTGTTGGAATCAAAAGGCCATTTGACTGTGCCATTTTCCATGCATGATCCGCGAAATTTGAAAAGTTTATATGGAAAGTATTTTGTTTCCAATGTTGAATTTTTTGAAAACAGGGGAGTGGCCAATGCTTTGAAGCGGGCTAGGATGTTTTATTCTTGTGAAGCAAACAAAAAGTTAAAGAAATTATTAAAAAAAGAGAAGCCCGAGCTAGCGCATGTTCACCTGCTGTATCACCAGATTTCGCCAACAATTTTGCCGGTGTTGAAAAAGGCTGGTATTCCAGTGGTAATGACTATTCATGATTGGAAGATGGTTTGCCCTAACTACACATTATATACACAAGGCCATTTGTGCACGCAGTGCAGAGCACATAAATATTATAATTGCCTGCAGTATCGTTGCATAAAAAATACGGTTTGTGGCAGTGCAATGGCCAGCGCCGTTGCTTATTATCATCATTGGCGCGGTTATTATGAAAAATATGTTGATTTATATATTGCGCCAAGCCAGTTTGTTAAAGATATGCTGGTCAAAGTTTTTGCTTGGCCTGAATCAAAAATTGAAGTGCTTGCTCATTTTGTTGATCCAAGCATTCAAATACTTAAAAAAGCCAGTCCTTTGCCTACCTGGCCAAGGTTTGCTTATGTTGGTCGTTTATCAGAAGAAAAAGGCATTAAAAGATTGGTTCATTATTGGCATAAGCATGAGATTTTTGATGAACTTGAAATAATCGGGGATGGACCATTAAAACAATATTTGGCAGACTATATTGAAGATCATGGACTTGCTCAAATTAAATTAAGAGGAAGGCTAGAGCATGATAAAATATACAAAGAGTTATCTTCATTTACAGCCGTGGTTGTCCCAAGCCTTGTTTATGAAACTTTTGGCCTGACCGCTATTGAAGCTTTTGCGCGCGGAGTGCCGGTGGTGGCTAATGCAGTAGGGGCTTTGCCAGAATTGGTTAATAAATCCAAAGCAGGAATTTTGTTTTCTTGGCACAAGGGTGGGTTAAGACAAGCCTTGGATCAGGCGCAGGATCAAAAATACAGGCAGTCAGCTATTGAATACATTAATTGTTCACATGGAGCAGGGGAGTATTATGAAAAATTGATGGGGATTTATAGTAAAATAGTTAAGTAGAATTCGTTTTAAACTAGTTTGTCATTGCGAGGTATGGTAGCCTTGTCATTGCGAGCGTAAGCATCTCTGTCATTGCGAGGAGCGGAGCGACGAAGCAATCTCGTTGGTTCTATGATGACGAGATTGCTTCGCTTGCGCTCGCAATGACATAAACACCTCGCTCGCAATGACAACAACGCTTACGCCGGCCTACCGGACAGGCAGGCTCGCAATGACAGACTAATTAATAATTACTCAAAAGATAAAATCAAGCATGAAAAAAATGAGCATATACAAAATAACCGTGGTCATTTACTTGCTGATCAGTATCAGCTTGATTTTGCCGGCCTACACAAAGGGTAAGCAGACTTATCCAAAACGCGCGCATATTTATCTGAACTCACCTTTGGATTCTTATGATGTGGAGATTTTATCCAAATGGGATGTTGTTATTCTGCATATGCTTGCACAGAATAACAGTGTTGATAAAATTCGTCAGATGAAAAAAAAGAATCCTGACCTGATTGTTTTGGCTTATGTGCCGTCAGAAGAATATCCGATTACTAATTACAAAAAATGGGATTGGGATACGCAAAATGGATTGTACCACAAATTATTGCGCGGTATAACTGACGATATGTGGCTGTTAAGCGGAGACAAACGCCATGTTAAATTTTGGTATGAGAATTGGATGCTTAATGTAACTAATTATTCCGCCACAGGCCAGCGCTGGAATGAGTATTTATCTGATTTTGTGGCCAAAGAAATTTTAAGCAATACTCTTTGGGATGGAATCTTTTATGATAATACTTTTAAGACTGTTTCTTGGATAAATGGCGGGCAAATAGATTCGGATCGCGACGGAAAAGATGATAGCAAAGCTAGTTTGGACAATAACTGGGAACAGGGCATGAAAACTTTGTTTGATTTAACAAGAAAAAAAGCAGGGCGTTCTATTGTGTTGGTCGGTAATGGCGACCATGGATATTATGATGATATCAATGGATTGTATATTGAAAATTTTTTAATGGGTGACAAAAATTGGTCAGAAAGAATGGATAAATATAAAAAGTCTGCTACAGGCACGGTTCAGCCAAATATAGCGATTGTTGGCCACACTTCGCCTAAGCAAATAAATGGCCAGCAGGATTATCAGGAAATGCGCTATGGATTGGCCAGCGCCCTGATGGATGATGGGTATTATGGTTTTGATGCCGGTTCTTACGGTCATGCTGAAAAATGGTGGTATGATGAGTACAATATCAATTTGGGCCAGGCTTTGGGCGATGCTCAATCTCTTGACAATAAAGAAGAGTATGAACTTGGCGTGTGGAAGCGGGATTTTCAAAATGGCGTTGCTGTTGTAAATCCAACCGGCCAGACTCAAGATGTGGAATTGGGCGCTGAATATGAAAAAATCAAGGGTAATCAGGATCCGATCATGAATGATGGAATGGTGGTTAGCCGTTTGTCGTTAAGTTCCAAAGACGGTGCAATAATGATGAATAGTTTGCAGGGCACAGGCCAATCCCAAACCATAGATGATCTGCCTTTTTCCAATGGCGATTTTTTACGCTTTTATGATATCAAAGGAAATAAAGTCAGGAACGGCTTTTTTGTGTTTGATGATAATTACAAAGCAAATGATATTATTTTTCAAGGCGACCTTAACGGACAGCCTGATAAAAATGAAAAGATAATAATACAAGAAGGCGTTGTAATGGAGATTTTTGATGATCAGGGCAGGAGGTTGATGCGTGATTATCCTTATTCGGGCAATTTTAATCAGGAATTTAATCTAAGCGTGGGCAACTTATTCGGCAATCCTCACAAAGAGATTATGATTTCAGCGCAGAGTGATGGCAAAATAATGGTATTTAATTATTATGGAAAAATAATGCAACATGGTTTTTATCCTTATGGCAGGCAGAGCCGTGATCGATTCGGTGTTGCCATTGGCAACGTTGACGGTGGTGAGCAGGGTGAATCTGTTTTAGCTTTTAAAAATGGGAATAATGCCGAAGTTTTAATTTATGATTATCGTTTTTCAGCTTTAAAGAAAAAAATTACCGTAGGATCTTACAGTAATGATGTCAGGGTGGCTTGCGGAGACGTGGACGGTAATGGCATTGACGAAATCGTGGTTGGCTTGAATTATGGTAATAAGTCCACAGTGAAAGTTTTTGATTTTAATGGCAAAAAATTATCTGAATTTGACATTGAACACGGATTTGTTGGCAATGTTATAGATGTCGGAGTTTTAGATGTTAATTATGACGGTAAAAGCGATATTGTTGTGATGAGTAAATAGATCTATCTTCCGGTAAGCAGACATACTACCGCGCCGTTGAATTTCCAGCCCTGATCAAGGGCTTGTTTTAATCCCACTATGGACAAGGCGCTATTAGGAGATATTTTAATTTTTTCAGTTTGTTGCACTAATTCAATCGCTTGTTTAATTTCTTGGTTATTGGCCATCCATCCCGCTTTTATTATTGATTTAACTGCCTGTTTGCGATGAGCTACCTTGTCTACAATGGCGTTGGCCAGCGATGCCTCATTGCCTTGTTCGGTGTTAATTATGGGGTGGCAGGCCGTGGTTTGTATAATATGTATTTGAGGGTTTAAGTCCAGCTTGGCAAATCCTTGGTGCAATCCCTGGGCAGTAGTACCGCTTGAAGTGGGTATGAATACGGCTGATAGATTTTTAATTTCAGATAATTCTTTGGCTAATTCATGGTAGCCTAACAGGGCAGTATCATCAGTTGATTGACGCAAGAATTTGGCTTGTCCGGTTTTGTCTAATTGAAACGCTTGCTGTTTTGGATTATCAACTTGTTTTATATTAACATTGTCATCCTGGGCCAGCGAAGCGAGTCCAATGATCTCGTCGTATTTTTCTTGATTAATATTTTTCCCCACAAATACTCTTAGGTTTATTTTATCTTGGTTGTTGCCTTCTTTGTTATATAGTAGCACAAAATGTATGCCTGCCAAAGCCGAATTACCTGAAGAAGAAATTACAAAATTGTTCCAACCATCAGCGCGGTGTTTTTTAATCATCAGAGGAATGGACCTACCTTTGTGTGAACCAAAAATATGCTGGTCTTCACGTTTTAAGTACAGATCAGTTGATAAACCTAGTGATTTAGCTAAGTTGTTAGATAAAATTTGCTCTGTTTGCATAGTTTTGTTATAATATTCCCATTCACTCTTAATATTAAGCTTATGAATTTAATTTGTCCAGAATGTAAAAATCAAGTTGACCTATCAAATTATCCTGATCTTGCAGTTGATCATGTTGTAGAATGTAATTTTTGCGGTATTACTTTGCAAGTGTTGGATATAGATGGTAATAATGTTGAGGCTGATGTTATAGATGAAGGAAAATAATTAAAGCGCTTCTGTCATTGCGAGGTATAGTAGCCTTGTCATTGCGAGCGTAAGCGAAGCAATCTCGTCATTTCTAGAGCAACGAGATTGCTTCGCTTACGCTCGCAATGACATAAACACCTCGCTCGCAATGACAGTGGCTACTCAACAAATTCTTCAATCATCCCTCTAAATCCATGACTGCCCAAGAACACAACCACATCTCCAGGTTGTGTTTTTGTTTTTAAATAGTCTAATAATTTTTGATCATCTTCAATATACTTAACATTAGCATGAGTTTGTGCGATCACTTCTGCCAGTTTTTTTCCATCCATTGGCCGGTCAGGATCATCTTGATTAATTTTTACTTTAGTCAATCTTGGAATAATCACTTGATCGGTATTGATAAAAGCATTGGAATATCCATGAGCTGATTGAGGACGGCGATTTCCGGTGTTTGGTTCAAATACTGCATAAATTTGGCTATGTGCATAAGCTTGTCGCAGAGTTTGCAGTGTAAAACCAGCTTTGGCAGGTGAATGGGCGATATCATCAAACACATTGATTTCAATTTTGGATCTTTTTTCCAAACGGCGTTTTATGCCTTGAAATTCAGCTATGTATTTGATGATCTGTTCAGGTTCAATACCTATTTCGCAAGCCATGGCAAAGCAGGCTGTAATATTTTCAGCCATGTATCCGCCTAGCAATGGACTGAATAACTGGTATTTATGATTGTGGTGTAGAATTTCAAATTTTAGTCCATCTTTAGCCTGCGTTAAATTTTGATATTGATAATCTTGATTACTAGTTCCATACTTGATGACCGGACAACCAAATTTTGCGACAAAGTCTTCTTTCACATTTTCACTGACCACGGCCAGGCCGTTATTTGGAATTGATTGTGCAAGTTTTTTAAAAGCGTCAAAATATGATTCTTCAGTTGGAAAAACATCAGCGTGGTCCCATTGTACAGCCGTTAATAACAGGTGCGTGGGAGAATAATGAGTAAATTTTGGCGAATTATCCCAGCGCGCTGTTTTGTATTCGTCGCCTTCCAAAACTGACCAATCTTTTTTATCTTCTTTGCCAAGGCCGGCTGAGTCAAAATTATGATTCACAGCCAATCCGCCGAACATATAGCTTGGATTATGTCCGGCTCGGCTTAATATCCAAGAGAGCAGAGTAGAGGTTGTGGTTTTTCCATAAGTACCTGCGCACACAATTGAATTTTTGGCAACAAAAAATTCGGCAATAACTTCGGGATACGACTTATAATTTAAGCCATGTTCTTTCACGTATTGCCATTCAGGATTATTTGAACTGGCCACATTGCCCACCACGACTAGGTCAGGATCTCCATTTGAACACATTTTTTCCACATGCCAGCCAGAATAAAAATCAATTCCGGTTTTTTGCAGATTAGTTGAAACAGGCGGATAAAAACCGGCATCACTTCCGGTTACTTTCCAATTTTTTTTATGAAAGGCAATGGCCAGCGCACTCATAGCCACCCCGCAGATGCCGATAAAATGTATGTGTTGTTTTTCTTTAGTCATTTTGTTTTAAAATTTTTTTAAGTTCATCTAAATTGTTTTTCCAATCTTTTCCATCAAACCATTCTAAACCTTTGAATTGCAATTTATATGTATCAGTTGGACGGCTTGCCGAACCCAGATAGATATATTTTTTATGATTGTTTTTTGCATATAAAATGGCTTGCAACATCATTCCAAGCCCCATATTTTTGTCAGATTTTTTTAAATCATAAAATGGATAACAATAATGTACTAGCTGAATGGTTTGCAAGCTAATACAATAACCCAGGTCGTTATAGGCAAAAATAATATTGAAATTAGACTTGAGCGCATCAGTCATTAACTCTTTGATTTTGTTGGCGCTAAAAGTTTTATGGCCAAATTTGGTTGTATAAAAATCTTTTCCGAGTTTATGTATTGACCAGTGGTAATTATTATAAGGAACAGGGCAAGTCCGCATTTTTACATCCTGTGTTTTTTTCAGGATTCGGCGGTTTTCACTATTTAATTCAAACTCGCTTAAATCAATTCGCAAACCGCGGGTTTGGTACATTTCGCCTTTTCCTGTTCGACCAAAAACATAACATTGTTCATACAGACTCTCAATATTCTTATCAGAAAAATCAGTAATAGTTTTTGTCTTCCATTTTAAGTACATATTTTTGTAATTGCGAGCATAATTTTACTGTCATTGCGAGGAGATTGGTAGCCTTGTCATTGCGAGATGTCCCTCGCTACGCTCGGGATAAACTCCGTAATCTCGTTATTTCTATAGCAACGAGATTGCCACGTCGTCGCTCCGCTCCTCCTCGCAATGACAGTAACGCTACTCTCGAATGACAGTAACGCTACTCTCGAATGACAGTAACGCTACTCTCGAATGACAGTAACGCTTGCTCTCCTAGCACAGAAATTTACTGGCTACTAATTAATACAGCCAGCACGACCATAAAAATTTGTATTAACCAAAAACGCATGACAATTTTTTCTTCGCTCCATCCTCGAAATTCAAAATGATGATGCAACGGCGCTATTTTAAAAAAGCGACGGCCCAAAAAACGCCGGAAAAACACTTGAATCATAACGGTTATTGCTTCTATATAGAATATGAAGCCGAGAAAAGGAATTAAAAATGTTCGATTAATGGCAATCGCATTAATTGCCAAGAGCGTACCCAGTGCCAGTGAACCAACATCGCCCATTTGAAAACGAGCAGGCTTGATATTAAAATAAGTATAAGCAATTAGAGCGCCGGCTATGGTTGCGTTCAGCAAAGTAAAAGAAACCCTGCCCATCATCCAACTAATTATCATCAGTCCTGTAAAAGCAACAATCAAGCTTCCGCCGGCCAGTCCATCCAAGCCATCAGCAATATTAACTGCATTGGCTGTGAATACAACAAAAAACATAATGATTGGAATTATCCACCAGCCCACTGCGATTTGCTGGCTAAACGGCAACCACAAAGAATGCCATTCAGAAGCTAGTTTAAAGTATGTCCACCATGCTGGAATGGCTCCGGCCAAGAATTGAAATAATAATTTTTCATGCACCTGCACTCCTTTGCCCGGATGAGAACCAAGGATAGAGACGAAATGACGGAACATGGCCCATGGCAATGTAAGTACATACCATAAGCGCATATGTATTTTTTTATGAATTTTAATCAATTGCCAAACATGAGATAATTTGCGCAATCTTCTTTTTGGTCCAAAGATATTCAACAAGTCGTCAGCCATGCCCAACAAAGCTGACACGCCCATGGCCGCGATAGGTACATAAGTATTCTCACGATTCCAATTGAAAAGTAAAGTGATGATTGTGACAGTTACCACAACCAGCAAGCCTCCCATTATTGGCGTTCCGAGTTTTTTCTTGCGGTCCTTGCCTCGCAGAGTAAAATCATATTCTCCGCGTCTTGTAATGTTATATTTATATAAAAATTTAGTTAATAGCGGAGCCCAAATAAAGGCGCCAATAACGGAAAATAATAGATATACAAGAGATAATTCAAATAATTCTGGGGAAAAAGGAGAACATTGTGATGGATCTGGAAACATATTAAATTTTTAATCTTCTTATTTCTAATTTTTTGGCATTTTTAGCTTCTAGGTAAGTTTCATTTTTATCTCCGGACTTATCAAACTCAATCCATTCTTGTTCAAGCAGTCCTTTTTTAGGATCTATAATTTTTATTTCTCCTTCAGCCACTCCATTTCCGTATTTGCCTTCGCCTGACCACGCGCGGGCATGCGCGTATTTTATCACATTATTTTTAATATCTGTAATTAACAAAATGTGGTCGCGCTTGTGTTTTGGCCCGGTCTCCAGCATGGTTATCAAATCGGCTGAACGCAGATCGCTGATTCGCGCCAGTGGCTTGCTATTAGCATCGTTAGCGAATGTTCTTACGCTGATATTTTCCACGGGCCTTAATCGGCTGATAATCCAGCGCAAGATTTTACTTGTTGGAACAATAAAAATATTTCCGCTTAAGCTTATGCCCTTGGCTTGTAGGTAATGATGATCAAGCACATGGCAGATAAATCCGGAACAGTCTATGCCAAGATGATGGTCAACAAGATATTTTTTAATTTCACCCTTTTTGTTTTCTTGGCAGGCGCAACAATTGCCTTCCACATCAAAAATATCATAACCGTATTGAATTGAAGTTATTTTAGCTTCTTCCACAATTTCTTTGGGAGTTCCTTTGCCAGTTAATACTCTTAATTGGCCTCTCTGAATCATCCTGACATTATTAAAATAAGGACATCGCACTCCGGGCACATTTTTGAAAGGCAAAGATATATAATCTTTAATTAAATTTTGAGCATTAGTTGATAGCATAAATTATTTTTTTACCCAATTCGCCAAGCTGGCCATGAGCTTGCATTATTCGTGTCCGGCTTTGTATGCGCAATAGGTCAGAATTGGATTTTATATTATTATATGGAATTAAATTAAGTCCAAGCGCCTGCAGATTTTCTGTTGATATATTGGATATCTTGTGAGTAACTCTTTGTATGACCTGCGCTCCGTCAGTGATTTTGCTTGGTTTTTCACCTTGATATTTTAATTTTAATAGACTAGCCAAATGAGCTTGAAAAACCGTTATGCCATTTGGATTATTAGACTGCAATATGGATTCATAGCTGGTGCTTGCCGGCTGTCTGGCATTTATTTCAAGCAAGTACATCATACCGGTTTTTTCTTCCAATACGATATCAACGCCAAAAAGACCTTGCCATCCGGCTTGTTTCATTTTTTCGCCCACTGCTTGGACAATTTCATGGTATTTTTTAATTTGATCTTGATCTAAGATTTTATCAGTTATGCCCCAGTCATTTCCCACAGCGGCAAAGGGCAGGTCAGTAAATGGCGCCAGGCCCGTAATTTGATAATTAATATTGCCTTGTAAAATTTCATTATCCCAAACAATATTATTATTTGTAAACAAAGGTCCTTCAATATAATCGGCCATGCGCGCTTGGCGCAGAGGAAATTTTTCTTTTATTTTCCCAAGCTGTTTTTCGGATTCAATTAAAACTGTCCCTGAACCGGTGTGAGAACGGTTGAATTGCAAAATAAATTTTTTATCTTGCCATTCAATTTCCATGCAGTTTTTTATTTCGTATTTTGGCGTGAACATTTTCAATTCCTCAAGCCATTGTACTTGCGAGATTTTTTCTTCAATTTGATTAGCTAATTTGGCCGAAGGATTTAATAACTCCCAATTATTTTGTTCACAGATTTTTTCTATTTGTTTGGTGTTTTTGAATACCAATATAAAAGGTTTAATACTATTATTATTCCGATCCAACCAAAGCTTGATATCGGGATTTTGCATTAATTCCCAAGTATCCAATATGTGCTCTGCTTTAATCAATAAAATATTTTTTCTATCCCCAGCAATGCGTTTGGCAAAATCACTATAATTTGAGATAATAAAGAAACCCGGAGTATCCAGATCCAATGCCATGGCTCTTTCTATATCACGGGTAATATAGAAAACATGGCTAGAATTAAGTTGTTTCTCAAGTTCTTTCATAACGGCTTAATTATACTAGAAAAAGCTAAATTTGGCAATATTATAAGATTATGGACCAATTATACGAACAATTAAAAAATTATGGCAAAGTCAAGTTAAATGAGCCTTTGTTCAAGCATACAACTTTTAAAATCGGCGGGCCGGCTAGATTTTTAGTGATTGTCAGAGAAACTGACAAATTAGTGGAATTATTGAATTTTCTAACAGGACAAGGCATTGATCATTTTATACTTGGTGGCGGATCAAATATTTTATTTAATGATTCAGGATATGAAGGCGTGGTAGTAAAAATTATGACTAGCCAGTTGTCTGTTGACCGTGAAATGATTATGGCCGAAGCAGGCGTGCAATTAAGCCAAGTAGTTAATACTGCTGCGCAAAATGGATTGACAGGCATGGAATGGGGGGTTAGAATACCGGGCATGATCGGAGGATCGGCTGTTGGCAATGCCGGAGCCATGGGCAGTGATATGTCTTGCGTAGTGGACAAGATAGAGACCTGGCAGGATGGAGAAGTCAAGGAAATTTCTAATCAAGAATGCGGGTACCGCTATCGCGGAAGCGCGTTAAAAGATAGTGGTGCTGTGGTTTTACGTGTATATTTCAAGCTTAAGGCAGGGGACAGGATGGCCATTATAACTGCTACGCAAAATTATGTAAAACAAAGAGCTTGCAGAGTAAGCAATAATGCCAGCGCCGGATGTACTTTTAAAAATATTGATATAAGTGATTGGCCCGGAAATATGGATGAACTGGACGATATTTTTAAAGAGCGCGGCAAGGTCCCGGCCGGCTGGTTAATTGAAAAAGTTGGATATTCCAAGGGATCACAAAAAGGCAATGCCCAGATTTCCAATTTGCATGCTAACATTATTGAAAATATGGGCAATGCCAGCCAGGCTGATATTTTAGCATTGGTTGATGAGATCAAACAGAAAGTGTATAATAAATTTAAGGTGGAATTACAGGAGGAGATGGTTGTTGTTGAATAATTAATTAATTCATTATATATGCAAATAATTATAACTGGAAAAGATATAGATTTAACCGATGCGATTAAGGATTATGTGGACAAGAAAATTGGTGGTTTGGAAAAATTTTATGATCAAATTATTCGTGCCAAGGTAAATGTAGGTATTGAAACTACCAGACATAACAATGGTAAGTTTTTCGTGGCTGAATGTAGGCTAGAAGTGCCAGGTAATGACCTGTATGCTTCTAAGAACGAAAAGAATTTATACAAGGCCATAGATAAAGTTAAAGACTATTTGGATGGAGAATTAAAAAGACATAAAATTAAATCAAGAGGCAGGCAAAAAAAAGAGCGCAGTTCTATTAGAGAAACCAAAGCCTATGTAAATCAGCCTGAAGATTAACAAAAAACATTATAAACAAGAACATGCTACGGTGTGTTCTTTTATTGACACCAATAGCTATCATTTGTTATTGTATAGGCACTATAAACTTGTATTAAGTTTTTTAAATTAGTCCTGTCATTGCTCGCCTAGCGTTACTGTCATTGCGAGAGGTCCCTCGCTCCGCTCGGGATAAACTCCGCAATCTCGTTGGTTCTAGAGCGACGAGATTGCTTCGCTACGCTCGCAATGACAAAAAAACACTGCTAGCAATGACATAAACAACTTTTATAATTTAATTTCTAGAATATTAATTAATTCACAATATGTCCTACAATATCCTATCTTCAGAAAGTTTAAGCCAATTGCGTGAGCAAGAACCGAATCGCTTCAAACATGAAATACAAGGTGCTCAATATATTAATTTACAAAAATTAGACTTGCAGAACCCGGAAGGCGTGGATGTGGATAAACTGCAAAAATTATCCAAGGTCATGCGCGGTTTGATGTTTTGCACTTTAGAGGCCTCTCATTCGGGCCATCCGGGTGGTTCTAGTGCTAAAACCGAACAGTTTTTAAGCATGGTTTTAGGCGGAACAATGGCTTTTGATCCATTGAATCCAAAAAACCCCGGCAGAGATAGAGTAGTGTGGAGCGCCGGGCATTGCAGTCCTTGCCTGTATGGCGGTTTGGCCTTAATTTATGAATGCTTGCGCAAAACCGGCCGTCAGTTTTCCAAAGCTGTAATTAAATCCGTATTGCCCGAAGATTTGCCACGATTCCGCCGTCACGACGGCCCGCAGGGACATATTGAAAATTATTATCCTTTATCTGATATTGCGACCGGCCCATCCGGACATGGCATGCCTTCGGCCGGCGGTTTGGCCATTGCACATAGTTCTTGTGGCTTGGATACCAAAATTTGGACATTTATGGGAGATGCTGAAAGCGAGGAAGGAATGACTTATGAAGCGCGCAATATTTTATCCAAATTGTGCATGAAAAATATGATTGTGAGCTTGGATTATAATCATTTTGGAATTGACGGCCCAATAGAAGAGGTTATTAATACACCGTATATTAATCATTGGTTGGGATTGGGCTGGAATGTAATTGAAGTTGACGGCCATAATTTTAGTGAATTAACAAATGCCTACCAGCTGGCTTCTAAAGGCTTTGACAATAGCTTGCCAACAGTGGTTTTAGCACATTGCATTAAAGGCAAACATTATGGAGCCAAAGAAAACAGCAATACTTCGCATGGAAGTCCAGCCAAGCATGATGAATATGTGGAAATAATGAAAAAATTGGGTTTTAATATCAAGGGTCAAGAACATGAAATCATGGCTGATATTGAAGTTGTTATAGGTGATTTAACTGATGAAGATATTGCTTATGTGGTTGAGCGATTGGAACAGTCGGCCTCAAGGATTAAACCCGAGTCAGAATTGATTGATAAAATGAAAACAGTTTTAAACGGCCGTAATTTAGTTAATCCTGCAAGCTTGCACCGTCCCGAAGTTCTTCCTGATGAATTGGTTTTTGCAGAAGGAGAAAATGTTGCAACGCGCAAGGCTGCCAAAGCTTGGTATGAATGGCTAATGAAGAATACTGCTTTTTTCTATTGTGGAACTGGTGATTTGAGCTGTTCAATTTTAATAGATTCGGCTGAAAATGTTCATGGCTTGATAAATAAAGAAAATCCACTCGGCCGAGGTATTCGTTTTGGGATTGCTGAACAAAACATGGCCATGATGTCCATTGCCATGACTCAAGATATTTTGCCGGGAGGATTCAAGCCAGTGTCAACTTTTGGGACTTATGGTGTATTTACCTCTATGATGTCTAATTGCGTGCGTTTGGGATTAATCGGCAATCATGTTTTTCCTGAACACAAAGGCTTTTTTATAATGTTATCTGCCCATGATGGGCCTGAAACCGGCGAAGATGGGCCGACTCACCAAGGTTTGTATTGGATGAGTCTGTTTATGGCTTATCCGGGCATTAAAGTTTATAAGCCCATGGATGCCAACGAAACAGTTGAGATGATGTTCCATGCCTTGGAAAAGGGCGAGCCCGTGGCTTTGTCAGTTATGCGTCCAGATACTCCTGTATTCAAGCGTGGAGATGGCGTGCCATCAGCTCGTGAAGCTGTCAACGGTGCTTATGTCTATCGCCAGTTTAAGAATAATGGTGCACAAAAAATTGTTTTGGCAGTGGCCGGAGCGCAAACTTTGTTGAATACTTTGGAAGCTGTGCCTGAATTGGAGGCTCAAGGCTTGGATATTAAAATTATTGCGGTTACTTCTCCGGAATTATTTGAAGAATTAAGAAAAACCAATCCTGCCAAAGCACAGGAAATTTTACCGGATGAAGAAAGAGAGCTAGTTATTACTTTACATAATGGCTGGTCCGGATTTTTGCATGCATTTATGTTGCCTGGCAGTTATGAGAAAAAGGCCATTGGTATTAACACTTATTTAAAATCAGGAAATTTAAAAGAAGTTTATGAATTGGCAGGATTGACTGCCGGCGATATTAAGGATAAAATTTTGAAAGCGATTGAATAATGTCATCTTATTTTTAATTAAATTTTAATTATATGTCCCAACAACTACCGAAATTCTTGACAGATAAGCATCTAACCCCGAGCGTTGACATTAATCCGGATCTAAATTATCTAGGCACGGAAACTGCTTTTGGTTTTGGCGCTGAAGTGTTGGCGGTTGAGTCATCCAAAAAATTTCCACAGATATATAAATTTCATGTTGGAGATACAGGCCCAAAAACACCAGAGCCAATTATTGAAGTAGCCAGACAAGCCTTAAAAGACAAACAAACCAAATACGGACATTTTAAAGGCTATCCACAAATCCGAGAAAATGTGGCAAAATTTATGTCAGAAACAAGGGGTGTGGACATAAAAACAGAAAATGTGATTTTACAGCCAGGTGGAAAGCCGGCCATTGAATTAACCATGCAAGCCTTGCTTGGTCCGGGCGATAGCGTGATTGTGCAAAATCCAGGCTATCCGATTTATGATTCTTTGGCCAATTTCTATACGCGCGGTCGTTCAATTCCATGGACGGCTAAATATAATGAAAGTAAAGAAAGATTAGAATTCAGGCTTGAGGATTTGGAGAAAATACTAGAAGACGAATCCGGTTTTGACTACAAGAGGATTAAGTTGTTGTGTTTAAATACTCCGCAAAATCCTACTGGCATGGTTATGGGCGAGCAAGATCTGCACGCCGTGGCCCAATTGGCCAAAAAATATAATTTTATGGTTATATTTGATGAAATTTATGATCAAATAACTTTTAATGGGCGCAAACATTTCAGCATGCTGTCAATTCCGGGCATGCTGGAAAGAATTATTAATTTAAATGGATATTCTAAAAATTACGCAATGACTGGCTGGCGTTTAGGCTTTATTATTGCTCCGGAATGGCTGATTGAAATTTTTGGCCAATTGGCGATTAATAAATGGAGCTGTGTGGGCAAAGTAAATCAAATTGTGGCCGGAGTAGTATTCGGGGATGTTGAATTGGATGGCTGTAAATATGAAAGCGTGGCCGAGCAAATTAAATCCACTATTCAAGCTGATATAAAGGAATATGAGCGCAAAGGCGGATTTTTAGTTGATAGTTTGCGATTATTAAAGCCTTATGTTGTGCCCAATGAAGTGGAAGGCGCTTTTTATGATTATCCTCGCATTGTTAATTTATTAGACCTATCTTATGTCAAAAATGAATTAAATATCAAGAATGACAAAGACTTTGTGCATTGGTTATTATATGAAAAAGGTATAGCTTGTCTGGCCGGAGCTGATTTTGGCACCGGTGGTCAAGGTCATATCCGTTTTTCTTATGCTGAAGATCGTGATCAACATATTATTCCCGGGATTAAGTACTTTATAAAAGTAGTGATTGAATTGATAGAAAAATCAGGCCAGACCCCACCTATTAAAATTGAAGAAATAGAAGCAAAAGTAGGGGAAATTGAGAAAAAGTATTTTGGTTAAACACCTAGGAGGTATTAAAGGTCGAATTAAATAATAGATTATTAATACCTAAAAATATGATTAAAAAAATACCAAGTTTTTTTCTAGTAGTAACTGTTTTGTCAGCTTTATTGTCTGTAGGGTATGCTTTAGCATCTGTTTATACTTTTCCTCAAGCAGATGGTGATTACCGGCAGTGGCAGACATCTTCTGGTTCTAGAGGTGGTCATCACGTGTTAGTAGATGAAAGTCGTTGTGATCCTAATGATTATGTATATACAACAAATCACGGTATGAAAGATTCTTATCATGTTGATCTGTCTGGAATACCTGATTATAACTTCATAACCAAGATCGAAATTTTAGCTTGTGCTGAACGTATAGATTATTATGATCTCTCCACAATGTTCCTAGGAGCATTTTATATCTTTGAAGGAATTGAGGATGGTATTCAAGAAATAGAATTGCCTTGGCACTCCATAACTACTACTTTTTATACCAATATTGGTCCTTATGTTTGGGATAACTTAGACCATATAAAAACTCCATATAGCGACTTACAAGTAGGAGTCGTTTATACAGAAGGTCAAAATGGTGTTAAGGTTAATAATATTAGATCGAGAATAACTTATCAGTACGGTAATCTAGAGTAAAAATTTGTTAGAAATTTTTATTAATCACCTCGGTATGCCACCGAGGTGATTTTATGGTATAATACTAGAATTAATTACCATTATGTCCAATCAAGTTTGGCACAATTTTAGTGTAGATAAAATTTTTACTACCTTAAAAAGTAGTAAAAAAGGTTTAACCAAACAACAGGTAAAAAGATATCAACAAAAGTTTGGTTTTAATAGATTGTCAGGCAGAAAGCCTACACCTAAACTATTTTTATTATTAAATCAAATCAGATCTCCGCTGGTTTATGTTTTGCTGGTCGCGGTGGTTATCTCTACAATTTTAGGACACTATACTGATGCAGGTGTGATCTTTTTTATCGTAGTAGTAAATTCTTTTTTTGGTTATTGGCAAGAGAGTAAAGCTGATGACGCCATGCAAAAATTAAGACGTATAGTCAAAGACCAGGCCAAAGTCTTGCGCAACGGTGCTGTATGCAGAATTAATGCCGAAGAATTGGTTCCTGGTGACATAGTATTTTTAAGCATGGGCGATAAAGTGCCAGCCGATGCTAGATTAATAGAGATTAATGATCTGAAGACAAATGAATCCGCTTTGACTGGCGAATCATCTTCAGTTCAAAAAGAACTTAAATTATTGGATAAGGGAACTAGTTTAGCTGATCGCAAAAACATGGTTTATATGGGCACATCAGTGGCTCGTGGCAAGGGAACAGCCATGGTGTGTGCTACTGGCGCAAACACAGAAATTGGTCAGATTGGCAAACTAATTTCTGAAGCCAAAGAAGACAAGACTCCTC
This sequence comes from bacterium, assembly GCA_043810165.1. Taxonomy (GTDB): domain Bacteria; phylum Patescibacteriota; class Patescibacteriia; order Magasanikbacterales; family GWA2-37-8; genus CAYHSR01. Next base: position 8,805 of record JBDROJ010000007.1, on the reverse strand, counting down.
TACAATATCAGTTGGCTAAATTTAGTCGGACACTTACTTTTATTATTGTGGCGGTTTGTTTTTTGATTTTTATTCAAGGATTTGCCACTGGAAAAGATTTGATGGAGATGTTTTTAACAGTAGTTGCTTTGGCTGTGGCCGCTATTCCCGAAGGTTTGTTAGTGGCTGTGACAATCATACTTACTGTTGGTATGCAATTCATTTTAAAGCGCAAGGCCTTGGTGAGAAAATTAATTGCCGCCGAAACTCTGGGTAGTACTTCAATTATTTGTACTGACAAAACAGGTACTTTGACTGAAGGAAAAATGAGAGTGTCAAAAATAATTACAGCTGATGGAGACTATACTCACAGCAAGACCGCCGAACTTACTGAAACAGAAAAAGCGCGTTATCTTATTTCAAAAATATCTGTATTATGTAGTAACGCGGTCATTGGAAATCCAGGAGCAGAATTAGAGAAATTAAAAATTATTGGAGATCCCACTGAAACAGCTTTGTTGTTAGCATCCACACAATCCGGATTTGACAAAGCTAGACTGGATCGTGAATACAAAAAGCTTGGAGAGATTCCTTTTGATTCGCAAAATAAATACATGGCCACCATTCATAGTCATTCTAAAGACGGTCATGAGCATGTATTTATCAAAGGTGCGCCCGAAAAGATTTTTGGTTTTTGTAGCCAGGTATTATCAGAAGGACACAATCAAAAATTAGACAAAGAACAATTAAAAAATTTAAAGCGCAAATATGAAAGCCTAACTAAAAAAGGCTTGCGTGTGCTTGCTTTTGCTTATAAAACAGGTGATTTTAAAGATGTGAAGAAAGAATTGAATGAACTGGTATTTTTAGGCTTTGTCGCTTTGAAAGATCCTTTGCGCGCTGATGCCAAGGAGGCGATTAATCTGTGTCAACAAGCCGGTATAAGGCCAATCATGATTACAGGTGATCATAAATTGACTGCCAAAGCTATTTTTGAGGAATTAGGTTTTAAAGTGAATAATAATATTGTGGAAGGCAAAGACCTAGATAAGTGGAGTGATGCAGAATTAAGGAAAAGAGTAGATAAAATAGATATTTATGCGCGTGTAGAGCCCAAACACAAACTTAGAGTAGTTGATGCCTGGCAGGCACGCGGAGAAGTAGTGGCCATGACCGGTGATGGTATTAATGACGCGCCAGCTATTAAAACCGCTGACATAGGCATAGCTTTGGGTAGTGGGTCGGATGTGACCAAAGAAACTGCGGATATTGTTTTGTTGGACGATAATTTTAAAGTAATTGTAGCGGCGGTGGAACAAGGCCGGGTGATTTTTGAAAATATTCGTAAAGTTATTTTATATTTGTTATCTGATAGTTTCTCTGAAATAGTTTTGATTGCTGGCAGTTTAATTTTGGGATTGCCTCTGCCTATTTTGGCCACACAAATACTATGGATTAATCTAGTGGCCGATGGTTTGCCCAATATTGCCATGGCTTTAGAACCAGGAGAAAAAGAAGTTATGGATGACCCACCGCGTCCTAAAAACGAACCTATTCTTAATAGAGAGATGAAGGTATTAATATTTGCGATTGGTATAATAACAGATATAATATTGCTGGTTTTGTTTATGGTTTTACTGCGTATGTTTGTTGATATAGATTATGTTCGCACCATAATTTTTGTGGCTTTGGGCATTGATTCTTTATTATACGTATTCAGCGTCAGGAGCCTACGTCATTCTATTTTTACTAAAAATCCGTTCAGTAACAAATATCTGATTGGCGCGGTGTTGATTTCTTTCATGGCTTTTTTCTTAGTTATATATATACCATGGCTACAGGTGGTCTTTCACACCGTGGCTTTGGGGTGGAAGGAATGGGTATTAGTTTTAATATTGGCCACAGTTAAAATTTTCTTGATTGAAATAGTTAAACATAGATATATTGTTAAGAAGATGCATTAATATTATTAGCTCATATTAAATTTTCTAAATTAGTCCTGTCATTGCGAGCCTAGTGTGTCTGTCATTGCGAGCGTAAGCGAAGCAATCTCGTTGGTTCTAAAGTGGCGAGATTGCTTCGCTTACGCTCGCAATGACAGGACTAATTTAAGTTGAATATTATAATTAATTATCATGAAATACAAGATCATCGTTTTACTATCACTTTTAGCAGTTGCTTTTTCCTTTTGTTTTGTGTATGCAAAAGTAAACAAAGACACAGACAAAGATGGCTTGAGTGACCATGAAGAACAAATTGTTTACAAAACTGATACCAACAAATCTGATACTGATGCAGATGGTTTTAGAGATGGTGAAGAAGTGTTTAATGGTTTTTCTCCTACCCAAGCAGATCGTGCCAAATTAAATCAAGTAAAATTAGATGTTCCATATATTTCAGAAGCGCCTGACGGCAACTGGACCGGTCCTTGGAAAAACGCCTGCGAAGAATCAAGCATGGCCATGGTTGAATATTATTACTTGGGCAGGACAACAGTGCAAAAACAAACAGCCAAAGATTTTATGTGGGGTTTGTTTGTCAAGCAGGATCAGCTTTACGGAAGCAATGCTGACGCAGATTCAGTTCGTATAAATCACCTGATTAATAATTACGGCTCGTTCAGCGGGCAGATTATAGACAATCCCACTATTGATCAAATTAAAAAAGAATTACAGCAAAAGCGCCCTGTCATTAGCTTGCACCATGGATTTGATTTAAATAATAAGAATATTCCTTTTTTAGCAAACGGTTCATCTTATCATGTGATGGTAATAATCGGTTATGATGATATTAATAAAGAATTTATCACCAATGATCCGGGCGACACCAAGCAAGGTCCAGATCATATATACAAATATGATTTGTTCATGAAGACTTTGCATGATTTCGATTTTAAGACAGGAAAGGCAAATAGCACGGCTCGCGTAATTTTTACCTATCCTAAATTAGCGCAATCTCAAAGCAATGGGCGGATATACCACATAGATATTGTAGAAAATACCAAACACTATATTAGCAATCCAGGAGTGTTTAAACAAAAAGGCTGGAATTGGGATATGATTATGGTAGTGGAAGATCAATGGCTGGATCAATTTCAAGCAGGTGAAAATTATGATCATGCGGACAATTCCACAAAACAAGAAAGCGGGGTTGAAAAACCAGAAGCGAAAATTCAAAGTTCTAAGTACCAGTTTACAAAAAATTTAAATATTGGCTCTAGCGGAGGAGAAGTAAAACAACTGCAAATTAAATTAAAAGAATTAGGGTATTATTCGTATTCGCAAATCACAGGCTATTTCGGACATATCACAGAATCAGCAGTAGTCAAGTTTCAGCGCGCTAAAAACCTACAGCCCTACCCGGGAGTGGTTGGTCCCAAAACCAGGCAGGAATTGAATAAGTTATAACATGGGGTTTGATATAGCACGGAAATCTGCTATAATACCGAGCAGTATAATTCATATTAGGTTTTTTAAATTAGTCTCATAGATATTAATGGTAACTTAATACTACTTCATATATTAATCATAAATAATTTAAATATGAGCGATGGTTTAACAAGGCATCTGGTGGCAGTCATAGCAACTATTATTTGCCTTATGGCTTATTATAGCGGATATGTATCAGGCACATTCGGCTGGTGGTGGACTGTGTTTGCCATGCTGATTATCTACGGTGGCGTTTATAAAATAATAGACAAGTAATTATGCATCCTTTAGTAATTGACTTTCCATTCGGATTAAGCGTTGACTTTTCTTTTTGGTTGCAAGTTCTTTCTTGGCCGTCTGATGAATTAATCAGGGCTATTATTGTGTTTGGCGGATGGGCTATTATAGCTTTGGTTTTGTTTTTTATGGGTTCGGTTTTATGGAGTGATTATCGCGAAGGTAAATATACAGCTAATTGGAAATGGATATTGCTGGCATTGGATATACCGGAAGAGCTGGTGCAGAGCCCAAAAGCCGTGGAACAAATTTATGCTCATTTAAGCGGTGCAACAAGTAATATAAGAATAGCGGAAAAATACTGGGATGGCAGAAAGCAGAGGTGGTTTAGCTTGGAAATTGTGAGCATAGAAGGTTATATACAATTTTTAATTAGAGCCGAATTAGAGCACAGAGATCTGGTGGAGGCCGCAATTTATGCCCAGTATCCTGGCGCGGAAATAACTGAAGTGGAAGATTATGCGGACGCGCTGGCAGAAAAATATCCAAATGAAAAATATGATATCTATGGCTTGGAATTTGGATTGGCCCAAGAAGATGCTTATCCTATCCGCACTTATGAAGAATTTGAGCACGGCATAAGCAAAGATGTTGTATTCAACGATCCAATGGCTGCATTATTGGAAAATTTTAGCAGAATAGGATCCGGCGAGAATTTATGGATGCAGATAATTATCAAGCCAACAGATAATAGCTGGAAAGAAAAAGGCATTGAATTGGCCAAAAGATTGATAGAACAAAAATCAACTAAAAAAACAAACCCGGTGATGGATTTTTTGGGTAGTATACCAATGAAAATAGGACAGGAAGCAATTAATGTTTGGGATTGGAATTGGCCAGAGTCTGAAGATTCTTCATCCAAAGAAGAAAGACCAAAAGGAATGTCTGATATGACGCCTGGAATGAGAGGCACAGTAGAAGCCATAGAAGAAAAAATATCGCGCATAGGATTTAAGTCCAAGATGAGGATTTTGTATTCAGCACGCAAAGAGGTTTTTAATGCATCTAAAAGCGTTCATGGTTTAATTGGAGCTATTAATCAATTTTTTAACAGCAATCGCAACGGCTTGGTGCCAAAAATTGAAACAAAAACAAATAAAGAAAAAGGTCTTTTCGTTAAAGGTTATAAAAAAAGAAAATTAACAGCAGGTAAAAGTCCATTTATACTTAATATAGAAGAATTGGCCACTATTTGGCATTTTCCATTGGCTTTTGTTAAAACTCCGTTGGTGCAAAAGACTGCCAGCCGTAGAGCTGAACCGCCTATTGATTTGCCAATGGATCTACCGCCCGGCTTATTTGTCAAAGAAGAAGATGAAGTGGGCCAAGCCACTCAAGATATTAAAAAAGCATCAGATTTGATAGATGATGCTCATAGGCCATTGTCATCTTCTGATGTTGATTCAGGTCGTCAAGAACGAACCGTTGCCAAGCCCAAACCAGATGATAATAAATCAGATTTTAGCGCTGACTTGCCTTACGGTTGATCTGGCTATTAACAACTCCATTATTACAACTAAAACACTGGTATAAAACAAATCACCAAATAAAGTATTTCTGAAAAAAGGCAAAGCCATATAATAACTGGTCATCAGTCCTTGCATGGTGGGCGCATACATGGCACCAAATGCCCAAACAGCCCAGTTGGTGATTAGAAAAAATAAGATACTACCCAAAACTGTTCCGCCCAATATTGTGCGGAACTTTTTGTTTTTCTTTACATAAATTCCGATAATGCCGATTAAAGCGAATGATCCATAGACTGAAAACATTATTGGCAAGCTGTAAAATCCAATAAAGAAATCACTGATCAGCATGGCCAATAGTGGAAGGATTAGCCATTTTTTAGGTAGATACATTGCTCCAAACAAAGCAATGGCTCCGATTGGGGCAAAATTGGCTGGATGAGGGAGTATGCGACAGCTTGTTCCGAGAATAATTAAGATTAGTACTGGTAAATATTTTTTCATAGAATTTATATTAAGGTTTTTAAATTAGTCTCATAGATATTGGGCGTTTTTGTCATTGCGAGGAGCCTGGCGTTTTTGTCATTGCTTCGCTCGCAATGACAGGCACACCACACTCGCAATGAGAATATTATAACATGTTCTTTAATAGTTTGAAACCAAGATACAAGCCCAGGATTAAGGCGCTACCGCCAGACACGACCATGGCTTTTTTGGCGGTTTTGCGCGTTGGCGTATCCAAAGGCGCTTGTTCAATTATTTTTTCAGTTAAGTTTTGCTTTGGCTCTTGTCCAGCATTTATTTTTTGTTCGGTTTTTAGTGTTTTAGTGGCCGTGGATTCGCTGTCATTGCGAGCGAGCGTGGATTCGCTGTCATTGCGAGGAGCGGAGCGACGAAGCAATCCCGTGGTTCCCTCACCGTCATCCTGGGCGTTTTTATTGTCATCCTGAGCGTAAGCGAAGGATCCTTCCTTTATATCTTCAACCTCTGCCTGATAACTAGTAGTGGTATTTACATTAATAACAACAATTTTGTCCACTGCCAGCGGAGTTGAACTGGCAATTTCTAAGGTAGTAGTAGCCGAGGTATTATCTGTTGTAGAAGAAGCAGTATCAATACCAATATCAGACCCACCAGCACTGCCATGTGTACCTGGATTAGGATTGTTTGGCAACTGTGTGATTTCTTGGTTGAATTTGGGTTCAATAGGCCAGCTTTGTCCTAGCAAAGCTGGTATGGCGTGTTTAACCGCAAACCAATCAGCAGTGCCCGGTACCCAGGCTGATTCATAATAACCATCATTATTTAGATTATCAACTAATACATGCCAGGGATTTTTTTCACCTTTAAACCAATCTGATTGTGTTTCTGATAGAGAGTTAATACCCATCATCACCCAGCCCGTAGTTAAGACATCAGAACTGCCCCAGCCCCAGCCACCATCATCTAGCTGTTGTGATTTTAAGTAAGTTTTTGCATTATCAAAAATGGTCTGATCAATAATTAATCCTTTGCTTTTGGCATAGTTTAAAGTATTTATAACAGCGCCTGTAATATCAGCTCCTGGCCAACCATCCCAAGTAAAAGCACCGTCGTTAGTTTGGTCAGCTTTGATGTCTTTAATTATACCTTGGATAATTTCTTGATCAGTTGTTTGATTCTCAATTAATAAAGCCATTAATGCAAATACATCATCATTGATACCACTTTGACCATAATCATTATCTACATAGCATTCTGTTCTGATTTTTGTTAATAGGTTTTGAATTGAACTACTAGAAGTTTCAACTCCGGCCGTGTACAAAGCCAATACATGGCGTGGATAAGTTGCACATAGATTTAGATCGTTTGGGTCAGTAAAATCATAGGATATTATCGCCCCCAGTAGGGTTTTATCACTATCATTGTGAGGAGCCGAAGGCGACGAAGCAATCTCGGCTGGATTTTTTCCATCAGCCACAAACGACATTAATGCCCAATCAGTAATCCCACCATCAATTATTTTGCCGTCATCAGTTTGTTGGGATTCCATATATTTTATTATTTTGTCCACAGCAGATTGAATTTCAGCGTTTGATATTGTTTCCGGAGTAGTGGTGGGGGTTGTATCGGCCGAGCTGTCTTCTTGTGAACCACCCACTCCGTACGAAGCCAAAGATTCGGTTACTGGTTCGGTGGAAGTTGAACTTTCTGTACTAGCGGTAGATGGAGTAGAAGTAGCCGTAGGAGTAGTCAATGTTTGCAAGTCAATCGTGGTTGTAACTGATAGGGCAGTGCTTGTATTAATGGATGTTTCTAGAGTTGTGGTGGCGCTTTCTGGGTTAGTAGAAGTAGATATAATAGTGGTAGTTACGATTTCAAGTGGTGTGGCGGTCGGAACAATGATGTCAACAGTGCTGGTTGCAGAGGTTTCAGCAGTTTGATTATCAATCAGGACGACATCATCGGTAGTTGTATTAGTATTGCTTTCAATAACCAATGTTATTTCTTCAACAATTACATTTTCTGATTCAGCTTCTAATTCAAAACCTGATTCAGTACTTTCTTGTTCAGTTTTTTGTTCTTGTTGTTGGACCGGGGTTTGTTCTACTGTATCAACCGTTGAGCTGGCTGTTTCAGCTTGAGCTGACAAACCAATTAATAATCCTCCGATTAAAACTATTGTAAATACCAATTTAAAACTTAGACTCTTCATATTTCCATTTAATTACATCTCCTTGTTTAATAATATAATTAGAAATGCCAACTTTGGCTGATTCACCGTTTATATAGTAAATCCAGTACTTGCCTTGTTTTTGGTCGTTTTTAATGCCATTAATTTCCTGCACAAAAAAGCCCATGCTTGAATAATCCTTGCCTATGAATTCAAAATCAGTTTGTTTCTGCAATAATTCCATGGCTTCATATACGCTTGTTCCAGTGGCGATATTTATTTGGTATTTTTGGTCTTGTACATATAAATCTAGGCTAAAACTTTGTTTGATTTCTTTTTTTGTAATAGTTTTGAGCGGACTTACTATGGGAAAACTTTCGGTTGTACTGGGCGGAGCCGGGATGGTCTGGACTAACTTGTTAATTTTGGGGATTAATTTGGCTTTTTCTATTTGTAATTGTTGTTCTGGTGTTAATGTCTTTGATTGTTCTGGATTAAACCAAAGATAACCAGCACTAATACATAGGATTAATACAAGAATGGTTAGCGCCACCAGGTGGACGCGATGTTGTTTTAGGAAAATTTTCATATAGTGTATTAACAAAAAAAACTCTCCAGAGAAGGAGAGATAGATGGCTTTTGTTTACCATAAGTATTTCCTGCTCGGGATTCCTCCGAAGTACTTCGGAGGGCATATTTGAAGACCGGACTTGTCCTCGATTGAATCGAGGCTTTACCGTTGCGGCACAGTCAGGGGATTTAACCCTAGTTCCACAAATATTTTTTAATTGTATTGGCAGTGTAGCAAGTGGTAGTCTTACTGTCAACCCTTGATTTTTAATTGTCAACGGGAAGTTAAAATGTCATACTTTCAGGGATTTTAAAATGTCATACTTGGCTGTTTTTGTTTTACTGCCATCATAACGAAAGATCTTTGCTTCCAAGGATGGTTGTCTGCTGGTTTATGAGCCTTTGACTGATT
>JBDROJ010000006.1:0-7651 GCA_043810165.1 bacterium | reverse complement strand
TATCTTTAGACCCAGTGATGCTTAAAAAACAAATTAATAAAAAGATTAAAATTATTAAAAAATTAGCTAAATAGTATAGTAAGATGTTATATGACCCAACCAATACTATTTGAGTAAGATTATTTGATGACTAAATGCGGATATGTTATAATGTAGCCAATATATGTATTTAAAACGATTAGAAATAAAAGGGTTTAAGTCTTTTTCTCAAAAGACGATTTTGGATTTTCTGCCTTTTGTTAATGGGCGTAATAGTGTTACTGCAGTTGTAGGCCCTAATGGTTCTGGTAAATCCAATATAGCAGACGCCATCAGGTGGGTAATGGGCGAACAAAGTTTGAAGAATTTACGTGGAAAGAAAAGCGAGGATATTATTTTTGGCGGGTCAGAGATTAAAGGGCAGTTGAGCGCGGCCGAAGTGATTATGACTCTGGATAATAGTGGCGGAATTTTAATGAAAGATCATTCGGAGATTATAATCACGCGTCGGATGTATCGTTCAGGCGAAGGTGAATATTTAATTAATGGTAGTCCGGTACGATTGCTCGACATACATCTATTGCTGGCCAAGGCTCAATTTGCACAACATTCATATAGCGTAGTCGGCCAGGGGATGATTGACCGCATGCTCACTATTAGCGAATCTGAACGCAAGGATCTTCTTGACGAAGCTTCTGGCATAAAAGAATTCAAGATTAGACAACACCAGGCCAGGCTTAAATTAAATCGCACTAATGAAAATATCGCTCAAGCTCAAAGATTGATGGAAGAAGTAGAGCCTCGTTTGCGCATGCTGTCTCGGCAAGTACGGAAATTGCAGAAGCGCCAGGATATTGAACTGCAGTTAAGAGAAAATCAAGAGCAATATTATTGTTCTATCTATTTGCATGGACAAAAAGAATTGGACAGCCTACAAGCGGACATGGGCAAAATAGAAATTGATTATCAAACTAGTTTTAGAGAATTGAAAGCAATACAGGAGGAGTTAGCTGGCTTGGCTCGAGCCAGTACGCGCCAGCAAGTTTTTGAAAAGCTGCAAAGTGATTATCAATCTGTGGTCAGAGAGAAAAATGAATTAGAGCGCTTGTTTGCTGTCAGGCAAGGCCAAGCTCAAGCCGAATATAGTAAAGAAGGAAAACAAGGAATTGCTTGGTTGGAAAAAAAGATCACTGAATTGAACGGTAAACAAGAGCAAATGAACAGCCAGTTAATGGATCTGCACGCAGAAGAACGAACCGCGGAAGATTTATTGTTAAAACAGAAAAGGTTAGTGGAAGATCTTATTGCTAAAAAAACTGATCTTCAAATAAAAATTTCTCAATTGGAAAAACAAATTTTTGAGGGGCAGTCTGAACAAGATTATCGACAGTTCAGTGGCTTACTGGCAGTGCAGGCTATTTTGGAAAATGGCGATCGTTTTGGCCGTATCCATGGAATGCTTGCTGAATTGGGAGAGGTTAAAGAAGATTATTGTTTGGCTTTAGAAGTAGTCGCTGGTTCATATTTATCGGCCTTGGTGGTGGAAGATGAAAATACAGCCCGCCTGGCCATTGAATTTTTACGCAAAAATCGTTTAGGCACGGCAACTTTTTTGCCTTTGAATAAGATTTTCAGCTATTCTGGCCTTCCGAATCGAGAAGACATATTAAATCAATCCGGTGTGGTCGGCTTGGCCAGCAATTTGATCAAATTTTCTTCCAAATTTGCAAATGCATTTTCTTTTGTATTTGGCCGTACTATCGTAATTGAAGATTTAAAAGTAGCGCGAGAAATTGGCATAGGAAAAGTAAGGATGGTTAGTTTATCCGGCGATTTGGTTGAAAAAAGCGGAGTAATGAAAGGCGGTTACAGGCATAAAAGAAATAACGGCTTGGGTTTTTCTCAAAAGATTCATTTAAGTCGACATAATGTTGGTGAATATCAATCACAGGTTAGATTTTGCAAACAAGAGCTTGAACAAGTTGAAAGCCAATTAGAACAGGCGCGCAACGAGATTTTAAAACAGCAGGCCAATCAAAATTCATTGTCTGCCAAAGCCGACATGATTGATGGGGAACAGACTAAATTAATTAAGGAAATAGCAGTTTTGGAGCAGGATCTTCGTTTGTCAGGAGCTGATCCTAAAGAGTATGGAGCTATTTTATCAAAACTATCTCAGGAAAAAAATGATCTTAAAAAACAAATTAGTTTAAGAGATCAACAAATTCAAGAGCTGGCAATCAAAATTGAAGGATATAACGAAGAGGAAGAAAAAAAGAAACAGCGTGTTTTTGCCCTTCAGGAGGCCATGCAATCCAAACAAAATCAAGTTAATGATTCCATGTCTCAACGCAATGAAGTGCGTGTGCAGATAGCAAGGATAGAAACCAAACAGGATAACACTGTTGAAGAAGCTAGATCAGAAATGAGTACTTCAATTGAATCCATGATTGAGCGTGGTTCCAATATTGTTGATTTAGAACAAGCTAACCAACTTTTGGATAAGATACAAAAATTGAAATATCAGCTTAGCTTGATTGGTGGAATTGATCAAGAGGTCATGGAAGATTATGAACAAACCAAAGAAAAATATGAGTTTTTATCCACTCAAATCAATGATTTGAACGGGGCGATTGATGATTTGGAAAAAATGGTCGTGGAATTGGATGATATTATGAGAAAGAAGCGAAGTATGGCATTTAAAAAAATCAGAACCGAGTTTTCTCGATATATAAAAATATTATTTGATGGAGGTAGTGGTGTTATGAAGGAAATTTATGGCGAACCCAAGATTGAGGAAAGTGAAGGAACAGAAGAAGGCGAGGATTTTATTATTGAAGAGACGGCAATAAATAAAAAAGAGAAAATTTTGCTGGGTATTGATATTGATATCAATCCGCCCGGCAAAAAGATTAAGCATATTAGCGCTTTGTCAGGTGGAGAAAGGACTCTGGCCTCAATTGCTTTGATTTGCGCAATTTTGAGCTACAATCCTTCTCCGTTTGTAGTCTTGGACGAAGTGGAAGCGGCTCTGGATGAGGCCAATACGCGCCGGTTTGCCAAGATAATTACAGAATTATCCACAAGATCTCAATTTATTATTATTACTCACAACCGCGTTACAATGCATTCGGCCGATGTGCTATATGGTGTGACCATGAGTGGTGATGGCGTTTCCAAGCTGTTAAGCGTAAAGTTGGAGGATCAAGTTTTGCCCGATTAATAGACATGATTTTGAGTGTGATAAATGGGGTTGACTTGAAACTAATTCCATGCTATACTTTGCATTACTTATCTTTATATTGAATCCGTCACAAGATCATGCTTAAAGAGGTGAGAAGAAAATCTGGCCATATATGGCTAGACAGATATTAATATTATTTTTTATTATTATGTTAACAATTCGTTTACAGCGCATCGGGAAAAAGAAATGTCCTGTTTATCGCGTGGTAATTTCAGAAAAATCTCGCGATACACAGGCTAAAAATTTAGAGATTCTTGGTAGCTATAACCCACACGACAAAGAAAAAGGCTTGATCTTAAAAGAAGATAGAATTAAATATTGGATTGGCAATGGAGCTCAATCTTCAAATACTGTCCATAATTTATTTGTTAAGGCTGGTATTTTGTCAGAAGGAAAAAAGAAATCAGTGGTGATTACCAAAAAAAGAATCAAGAAAATTGAAGAGAAAAAAGTAGCCAGTGAAGCGGCCAAGGCCAAAGCTAAAGAAGCTGAACAAGCCAAAAAAGAAGCTGTTGTAGAAGAAATCAAACCGGAGCCGGTTTCAGAAGAAGCTGTTGTAGAAGAAAAGAAAGAGGAAGTTGTTCTTGAAGATAAAGCCGAGGGCAAGGAATAATGGATCCCTGTCAAATAGTGTGATAAATTATTCCAAAAAATAGTGGTGTAAATGCTAACAACATTTTAGCAATATAATTTTCGACCTTTGTAAAACAAAACGACATTCTTTTAACCATTTTAATTTTGTTATTGCAACCTTCGGGGAATAATTTGACAATTTAAAGATTTGATATATAATAAATCGCAGTTCTAAAGTCGAACAGAGCTGTTAATTAATTATTTAATTGATTTAAGATATGGAAGATGTAGATTTTTTAGTATCAGTGGTCAAGGCCATCGTCACTCATCCTGATGACGTTAAAGCCGAACGCACCGTTGATGAAAGAGGTGTTTTGATCACCTTGGATGTAAACCCAGAAGACATGGGTTCAGTAATAGGACGCAGTGGCCAAACTGCCCGTGCTATCCGCACCTTGTTAAGAGTTGTAGGTGCTAAGAATAACGCTCGTGTTAATTTGAAGATTAATGAGCCGGCCGGCGGTCGCAGATCAACAGTTAATACCGCTAGTTCTGTTGTTGATACTAGCGCAGTTGATAATTTGGATATTGATGATATCAAATAAAATTATATCAATTAAAAAACCTCCGCATTTTTTGTGGAGGTTTTTGTTTACAAGTTGGTTTTTTGTTGGTAGAATTACCGCGAGTCGTATACACTATGAAATTTAACATTATTACAATTTTTCCAGAAATAATTTCTCATTATTGCAACGAGAGTATTTTGGGTCGAGCGCAGAGAAATGAATTAATATACATTAACCCTATTAATCTTCGTGATTTTACACAAGACAACCATAAAACAGTTGATGATACGCCGTATGGCGGGGGACCAGGCATGGTTATGAAGCCAGAACCAATTTTTCTCGCCCTAAAAAGTCTTAAAGCTATTCCTTTTAACAAAGCCGACGGGTTGACCAAATTGAAGACAATTTTTTCCAAAGATATTAAAAAGAAAAAGCGAACCATATTATTATCTCCGCGTGGTAAGCAATTTGATCAGCCCATGGCCGAAAAATTATCTAAACTAGATGAGATTAGTTTTGTGTGTGGGCGCTATGAAGGTGTGGATCAGCGAGTGACTGACCATATGATTGATGAAGAAATTTCGGTTGGCCCATATGTTTTGGCTGGTGGCGAATTAGGCGCTTTAATAATAATAGAAGCAGTAGCACGGTTATTGCCCGGAGTACTGGGGAATCAAGATTCATTAGACGAAGAAACTTTTTCTGGTTTTGATAAAGAATATCCACAATATACCAAGCCAGATGATTTTCGTGGCTGGAAAGTACCTTCAGTATTATTGAGTGGTGACCACGGGAAAATAGAGGAGTGGAGGAAAAAATATTGACTATTATGTATTGACAATGTAATGACAGGTTAATTTATCCCCAGTTGGTTCATAGTCTTGCCCTTGACAGGTTTCTAGGAAATATGTATAATTGCACTTACGAATAAAATAACAATTTAATGTTTTTCTTAGTCCCGACTAAGTCGGGAAACTGGAAAGAGAAAAGAGCAAGCGCAGTTATGGCTTTCTCTTTTTTCTTTCTTGATTGGAGAAAGAAAATGAACTTTGACAATATAAATGTGACAAAGACCAAAAAAGGTTTCTTTTTTTAAAGAAAACCCATCTATTCAAATATGTATCCCGATTTGATCGGGAAAGAATCCATTAAATATTGTTTAGCAATATTTAATAAAATAAATTGAATCCTATAACTTTCAGATTTATTCTGAGAGATATCAAACTATACTTAAGAGTTTGATCCTAGCTCAGGATGAACGCTGGCGGCGTGTCTAAGGCATGCAAGTCGAACGACGTCTTTTGGCTTCGGCTAAAGGAAACGAGTGGCAAACGGGAGAGTAACACATTGGTAACCTACCTTCGAGTCAGGAATAGCTCACCGAAAGGTGAATTAATACCCGATAGACATGGGGGGACATTAAGTCATTCCCATGTAAAATTTTTTGCTCGGAGAGGGGCCTATGGCCTATCAGCTTGTTGGTGAGGTAATAGCTCACCAAGGCAATGACGGGTAGCGGGTGTGAGAGCATGACCCGCCTCACTGGGACTGAGACACTGCCCAGACTCCTACGGGAGGCTGCAGTCAAGAATCTTCCGCAATGCGCGAAAGCGTGACGGAGCGACGCCGCGTGCAGGATTAAGGCCTTCGGGTTGTAAACTGCTTTTCTGGGGGAAGAATTTGTGACGGTACCTCAGGAATAAGAGGTTGCTAACTCTGTGCCAGCAGCAGCGGTAATACAGAGACCTCAAGCGTTATCCGGATTCATTGGGCGTAAAGCGTCCGCAGGCGGTTTTGTAAGTCAATGGTTAAATCCCGAGGCTCAACTTCGGGGCCGCTGTTGATACTGCAAAACTAGAGGTTGGGAGAGGTAAGCGGAACTACCGGTGTAGTCGTAATAAGCGTTGATATCGGTAGGAACACCAAAGGCGAAGGCAGCTTACTGGAACAAACCTGACGCTCAGGGACGAAAGCGTGGGTAGCGAACGGGATTAGATACCCCGGTAGTCCACGCCCTAAACGATGTGCACTAGGTATTGGCAGTATCGACCCTGTCAGTGCCGTCCAAAAAAGCTAACGCGTTAAGTGCACCGCCTGGGGAGTACGATCGCAAGATTAAAACTCAAAGGAATAGACGGGGACCCGCACAAGCGGTGGAACATGTGGTTTAATTCGATGATACGCGAGGAACCTTACCTGGGCTCAACTACTAGCTGCAAGCTTTCCGAAAGGAGAGCCGCCTTCGAGGGTGCTAGATAGGTGCTGCATGGTTGCCGTCAGCTCGTGCCGTGAGGTGTACCGTTAAGTCGGGTAACGAGCGCAACCCTCGTCTTGTGTTAAATGTACACAAGAGACTGCCCCGGCAACGGGGAGGAAGGGGAGGACGACGTCAAATCAGCATGGCTCTTACGTCCAGGGCGACACACATGTTACAATGGCCGGTACAACGGGTTGCTAAGCCGCGAGGCGGAGCTAATCCCATCAAAACCGGTCCCAGTTCGGATTGAAGGCTGCAATTCGCCTTCATGAAGTCGGAATCGCTAGTAAACGCGCATCAGCCACGGCGCGTTGAATACGTTCTCGGGTCTTGTACTCACCGCCCGTCATACCACGAAAGCTGGCAACGCCCGAAGGCTCTGTTAAAGGGACTAAGGCGGGGTTAGTGATCAGGGTAAAGTCGTAACAAGGCATCCGTAGCGGAAGCTGTGGATGGATCACCTCCTTTCTGGAGATACTCTCTGCGAAAGCAGAGCGAATCTTTGTCGAGGATAGAGAACCGTCTTTGTCACATTTATATTGTTCAAACAAAGCCCCGTAGAACGGGGTTTTTGTATTGATTTTTTTATCGATTTTTGTTATACTTGCCTTAAATTAAAAAATGCTATATAATATTTTGACCATATTGACCGTATAGCTCAGCTGGTTAGAGCGCTACCTTGACATGGTAGAGGTCAGTGGTTCAAGTCCACTTACGGTCACAAGATAATATAATAAGGGCGATTAGCTCAGCTGGTTAGAGCGCGTCACTGATAATGACGAGGTCCGAGGTTCGAGTCCTCGATCGCCCACAATTTTTCAAATCTGGCATTTTTAGGAACTCTACTCATCATTTGGTAGGGTTCTTTTAATTTAAGTTTAGTCAAATCTTTGCTTTAGTTGTTTATAAATAATTAAAATATGATAAAAAGTATGTTATACTATATAAAAGGAAAATAAACTTTTTTATCATTACCAAAACATATGGTTAATAACAAAGACAATCTCATTAGTTGTAAGATAGAATTATTAA
>JBDROJ010000005.1:0-12563 GCA_043810165.1 bacterium | reverse complement strand
CACCAACATCCCCCACTGTGCCGGAGTAAGATGGGCGTAACGTATATCACCGCCATGGGTTGAAGCATCAACCCGTAAAAAATCTAATAAAAATCTAACTATGGCATAATCAATAAAAGAACAGACCGCTACTAGACCACAGTGAATTTTTACTAAAAATTTAAATAATAATAAATAGCTAATAAACAAAACCAGGGCTAACAAAGAATCGTATAAACCTAGATCATGACGAGCACCACCAGGCATATTCACAGCCAGAAAAAAATTAGAAAGCTGGCCAGGATGATCGTGAATCATAAAACAACCCAATCGGCCGATGGCCCAGCCCAACCACAAGCTTAAAGCACTAATATCAGCATAAGGTAAAAATTCTTTTAATTTGAATTTTCTTTTTTTAGCAAATAACCAAACCGCTAAACCAGCCCCCATAAAACCACCTAACGAAGATGCCCCGCCTTGCCAAAATTTTAAAATCTCAATTGGATATTGGATATAAAAACCAAGTTGATAAAAAACAACATGAAAAACTCTGGCCACGATCAATCCGCCCACCAATGCCCAAATTGCCATATCTAAAATCACTTCAGCGGACAACATATATTTACGCGCCATGCGATAAGCAAAATATACAGCCGTCAGCAGGCCTAGAGAAACAAAAATACCCCATACCTGTATAGTAAGCGGTCCGATATTAAAATAATTATACTGGAAATATGGGATCATATTTTTCTGTCATTGCCAGTAACATGATATTAGTGTCATTGCGAGCGTAAGTGAAGCAATCTTGTGGCTACTGCGATTACGAGATTGCTTCACTTACGCTCGCAATGACAGAAACAAATTTAACCTCAAGATTATAAAAAGTTCAAAACTTCTTTAGGTTCATCAATTATTTTAACTAGTTCTTCATCAGACTGGCTGATAGTGCCAAACTTTTCATATAAACCATGTATAACATCAATCATGGGTTGCCAAAATTCTCGGCCATATAATAATATTGGCACTGGCTCTATCTTTTTGGTTTCAATCAAAGTTAATAATTCAAATAACTGATGCAAGGTACCAAACCCGCCCGGAAAAAATACAAATTCTTTTGCTGGTGAAGTGACAATCAATTTACGCACAAATGGAAAATAGAAACCAATTGATTTGCTAATATAATCATTGATTCTTTCTCCTCTTCCAAACCTCATATTAATGCCAATGCTGGAACCTCCATTTTCAAATGCGCCTTTATTGGCCGCTTCCATAATTCCTGGACCGCCACCTGTTACAACACTACGATCATTCTGAGCCAATAATTTACCTGCTTCATAAGCGGCCTGATAATATTTACTGTCTCGCCCAATACTCTTAGTACCTAAAATAGTTACATCGCTTGGATTTTTACTAATAAATTCAAAACCTTCTACTAATTCAGCCATAATTCTAAATATTTTCCAATCCAATCCTTGACAGCCATGCCCGCCAGGAACCATATTACAAATATTGGGTTGATCACTGATGTTTTTCAACAATTCATAAGCTTGATCAGCTGTTTCCACAATAAACCAACTATCAAAATTGGCCTCGCTGATCGAGCCCACTTTGTTGGCTGATTTTTTTATAAGAAAATCAACTATTGGTTGCCAATACTCTTTGCCAACCAATACCACAGGCACCTTTTCCATATGGCCAAGTTCAATATTGTCAACTACTTCAAATAACTCATCTAGAGTGCCAAAACCGCCCGGAAAAAATACAAAAGCGCTGGCTTGAGAAGTAAGTATTACTTTACGGCTGAAAAAATAATAAAAAGCCACTGATTTTTTTACGTAACGATTGACACGCTGTTCATGAGGCAATTGAATATTTACGCCCACAGATTCACCACCTGATTCATAGGCGCCTTTATTAGCAGCTTCCATAATACTAGGACCGCCACCAGTGATAACAGTAAAATCATTTTTACCAAGCAATCTACCAAGCTCAACTGCAATTTTGTAGTATTTATTACTTTCTGGCAGACGGGCTGACCCCAAGATAGTTACTTCTTTTTTAAATTGTGCTAAAAATTGATAGCCTTCAACAAACTCTGCAATAATACGAAAAATTCGCCAGCTATCGCGGTAATCAATAACCGCGCCAGCGGTAATTAGAGGTTTTTTAAAATTCTCCTTTTTTGAGTGCATATTTTATTTTCAAGTCAAGTGAAAGTAAAGAAAAAATGTTTTTTTTCTTTACCAAACAAATGCAGATAAATACTTTTTATAAACTTAAATTATATGCCAAATTAATGATTACTGTTTCTCCCATCCTTGGACCGATAATTTGCACGCCTACTGGCAAACCATCTTGAGTATTACCGGCTGGAACCGATATAGCTGGCATACCAGCTACTGCCGAAGGTGCCACCATTACATCGGCCATATATAAAGATAGCGGATCATCTATCTTTGAACCAAGATCAAAAGCAGGGTAAGGCGAAGTGGGTGTAATTAAAGCATCCACTTTTTTAAATATATTGTCAAAATCTCTCTTAATTAAAGTTCTAACTGTTTGTGCTTTTTTGTAATAAGCATCATAGTAGCCGGCTGATAAAGCATAAGTACCTATTAATATGCGACGTTTAACTTCTTCAGGAAAACCGGCTGAACGAGATTTGGCATACAGGTCGTATAAATCTCTGCTTTTAGTTCGCACGCCATAACGAACTCCGTCTAGACGCGCTAAATTAGAACTATCTTCGCTGGGAACAATAATATAGTAAACAGCAATTGCGTATTTGCTATATGGCAAGCTGACTTTTTGAATTTCACATCCTAGTTTTTTTAGGTGTTCAATTTTTTGTTGAGTCAATTCTTTAACTTCCTCATCTATGCCTCTTAGCTCAAAATATTCTTTGGGCACGCCAATTTTAATACCTTTAATATCTTTTTTCAATCCTTTTAAATAATCAGGCACTTTATCTGGCACAGTTGTGGCATCTAATTTATCTTGGCCAGCAATTTCTTTTTGCACTATTGCACAGTCTTCAACAGTTTTAGTGATTGGCCCAACAGTATCCAAAGAAGAAGCCATGGGCATAATGCCATAACGAGAATTGCGACCATAACTAGGACGCAAGCCAACCATGCCACACATGGCCGCTGGTTGGCGAATAGAACCGCCTGTGTCTTCGGCAATGGCAAAAATGCACATGTTGTCAGCAACGGCCGCAGCAGACCCGCCAGATGATCCTCCAGCTGTTTTTTTAGCATTAACAGGGTTGCGTACTGGTCCATACATGGTATTTTCATTACTAGCCCCATGACCAAAGGTATCACAGTTATTTTTTCCTATCAGCACCCCACCTTGTCCACGAATTTTAGTGATCACAGTTGACTCAAATGGTGGCACATAATTATTTAAGATTTTGGCAGCACCGGTTGACCTTACTCCCTTGGTACAAATAGCATCTTTGACTGCAAACGGAATACCAGTCAATGCTCGTTGTTTACCTTGTTTAATTAATTCATCAGCTTGCTGAGCTTCAACCAAGGCTTGTTTTTCACAAACCGTAATAAAAGCATTGATTTCTGGATTACGCTCTTTTATTCTATCTAAACAAGCTTGTGTTAAATCCACACTGGTAAATTTACCTTTTTTGAGACCGTCTTGGGCTTGTTTAATTGTTAATTGATTCAAATTCATAATTAATTATCAAAAACTACGGGAACTTTTAACTTGTCGTATTGAACCTCGGGCATTTGCGCTATTAATTCTTTTGTATAATTACAATCCCTGGACACATCTTCACGCACTATATTTTTCAAACCAGTAACTTGTGAAGTTGGCTCAATATTACCAATATCAACCTCTTCCAAAATTTTCATATAACCCAAAACAGCAGACATTGTTTTGGCATGGTGTTTTTCTTCTGCTGGCGTTAATTCAATACGCGCTAATCCAGCTATTTTTTTAATTTGTTCAATAGTAATCATGATATTGATATTTTACTAAAAAATTAAGAGATAATCAACCAAAAGGCTAAGGCTACAATTATACGATATACACCGAAAGCAATAAAACTATGCTTTTGAATATAATTTAACAACCATTTAATAGCTACCAAGGCTACTAGAAACGAGATCACAAACCCAATCATTAGTGAGACAAACTCGCTAGAGCTAAAACTTCCAGCGTTTTTTAGCAGATCTAGACCGGTGGCTGCGGCCATGGTCGGCACAGCTAATAAAAAAGAAAACTCAACAATGGTTTTGCGACTCAAACCCATAACCAGACCACCGACTACGGTAGAAGCTGAACGAGATACTCCTGGAATCATTGCAATAGATTGAAATATGCCGATAACCACGGATTGTTTATATGTGATATCACTTAACCGGCCTTTTTCCTGTTCACATATTTTTTCTTTCTTTTGCAAAATCAATTCAAATATAACCAAAAATATACCGCCTAAAAATAATGACCAAAGTACTACTGAATTGTTGCCCATTAAATATGTTTTAATTATCTTGTAAAAAGCCAAACCCAATACAGCTGTGGGGATAAAAGCGGTTATTATTCTTTTAATTACAATAACTTCTACAAATAATTTACGCCAATACAAAACAACCACAGCTAAAATAGCTCCTAGTTGAATGGATATCTCAAAAGTCTTTAAAAAATCAGTCTGGCTAATTTTTAACAAATCGGCCGTCAAAATTAAATGACCGGTAGAAGAAATTGGCAAAAATTCAGTAACACCTTCTACTATGCCAAAAATTATTGTTTGTAAGATGGACATAAAATTAAAGTAATTATACACAAAACCAACTAAAAAGGCAACCGATTATTTATTTGAATAAAAAAGGCATTGGTGATACAATAGGTTCTGCTTTAGCTATCATTCCGATTTAGCTGTCATCCGGACCGAGCGTAGCCAGTGGAGGGATGACAAAAATGCTTGGCCTGCCGGCCAAACAGGCGGGATCTAGATAATAAAAGGTATTTACCCAATGGCAAGCCACGAGGTATTTATCTGCGCTCGCTCGGAAGAGTAAGTAAACTTCCTCTTCCCTCGCTTCGCTTGAAAATAAATTATTATCATATTTCTATGAAAAAATTAATCCTAATACTTTTATTTACCAGTTTTTTAGCCGGACCAGTATTGTCTCAAGAAAATATTGACGATATTGAAAAAATAGAAAAAAAAGAAGTTGAAGAATTGGTGCTTACTCCTAAAATCAAGGCTGAAGAATTCGTGGAAATAAACAAAAAGGCTATTTTTGATGCTTCTAATTCAACGCTATCCCCAACTTCCACTCCAATTTACAACTGGGAGTTTGGAGATGGTGGCCATGCCACAGGCAAAGATGTAGTGCATGAATACAAAAAAATCGGCAAATACACAGTCAAATTAAGCATTACTCAAAATAATGAAACACAAAGCGTGGAACAACAAATATTTGCATATGACCGCAAAGCCTTATTAATTATTGATGAAAAAACCGAACAGGAAATAAGCCAAATAAAATTACAAGCCGCAGAAAATGGATTGGCCCTGCAGTTGCTTTCTACAGTTAAAGATGAAGGCGGTTTTTTGACTGAAGATAAATTGGTAGAACAAATTAATAAAATAGGCAATTATGTCAAAGATGCTGATATCTTGATTTTTTATACTAGATCTTCTCTGGGCTTGCAATCGTTCACTCGCTTCTGGCAGAATATTGATGAAAAAGATAAGGACATAATAAGAAAAAAATTCTTGGTAGCCATTAATGACGGCAACATGGATGTGGCTACCAATTTTGCGTATCAATCATTCAAAATAATCGGCCCGAAATATATTCTGCTGACTCGCCAAGAAGCCTTATCCCCGCTTTTTACGATCAAAGACAAAGCAGAGGCAGTTACCACTTTGAAAAAAAGAGGGATTGAATACAAAATAATAGATGAAACAGGCAAAAAATCACAGATATTTGTTTTGTCAAGCCTTATAACTCATTTTATTTCAAAGGGCGTTACATCAAACAGCGTGTATTTAATTATGATAATTCCCTTTCTTGCCTGCATAGTTGTTTTCTTTAGACAGATCATCGGGCTATCCACTTTTGGCATTTACACGCCAGTAATCACCACGGCTTCTTTTTATATCCTAGGACTTTGGTTCGGCTTAATTACTTTCTTGTTTGCCGTAATAGTTGGCTATCTAATGAAATATCTGTTAAATAAAATTGAATTATTATACCTATCAAAAGTAGCCCTAAACTTGGGGCTGATAAGCCTGTCTTTCTTGCTGGTGATCTGGCTGATACTTGCTTCCGGGACTTCAGTCAATTTATCAGTAGCCATATTCCCTATTTTGGTTATGTCCAGTGTTGTGGAAAAATTTATGGCCGCCCAATCCGAAGGCGGTTTTCGAGGAGCTTTGTTTGGAGTGTTAGAAACCTTGATTGTAGTTGTGATTTCATATTATCTCATAATTTGGACATTGTTTAATAATATTGTCATGTCATGGCCGGAATTAGTATTAATACCATTGATATTTATTTTACTAATAGGTAAATTTAGTGGCCTGCGATTAAGCGAATACTTAAGATTTAGAAGCCTATTTGCTGAACACATAGAAGAATAAAAACTATGAAAAAACTAATCAAACAACCACTATCGTTTTTAGAAAAAGCCTCCGGAATTTTAGGAATAAACGCCCGAAATTTGTTGTTTGTCAATAGATATAATTCTCATGCTCATAAAAAATTCGCCGATAACAAACTTTACACTAAAAATTATCTAAGTTCTAGAGGCCTTGGAGTAGCCAAGGTATATACTATTATTAAAAATCATAAAGAATTAAAAACATTCAATCCAAAATCATTACCAGAAAGCTTTGTAATCAAACCCAATCGCGGATATGGAGGTGAAGGAATTTTAGTTATCAAAAAATACAAAAATAAAAAATTTGTTGATATAAATGGAAAAGAATATGATTGGAAAGATATTTACAGGCATATAGTTTCCATTTTGGACGGCAAATATGCCATCTCGGGCCTTTCAGACCAAGCTATTATGGAGGAACGATTGGTTATGGATGAATATTTCCGCCGTTATACTGATTCGGGCCTGCCTGATGTCCGCATCATTGTCTTTAATTATGTACCTATCATTGCCATGCTACGCGTACCAACAGAAGAATCCAATGGCAAGGCCAACTTGCATCTAGGCGCAGTGGGTGTTGGTATTGATATTAGCACAGGAAAAGCCACTTATGCTGTATATCATAACAAATTTGTAAAAAAACTTCCCAATGATGAAAAAATAAGGACAATCCAAATACCAAGTTGGAATGATGTCCTGCTTATGGCCGCTAAAGCTCAGCATGCCAGCCAAATAGGTTTTTTGGCTGTGGACCTAGCAATAACCAATAATGGAATTAAAATTTTAGAATTGAATGCCCGTGCCGGCCTGGCCGTGCAAATCGCAAACCAAGTTCTTCTAAAAGCCAGGCTAAAAAAAGTTTCAGACCTTCAAGTGCCAAACCCGGAAAAAGGAGTGGAAGTCAGCAAGACTTTGTTTAGCTCTAATATACCAACCGAAAAAAAAGAAAAAAAAGAAGCCAAGCCCATTATTGGCCTTTATGAACGCGTTGATATTTTAAATACTCAATATCATGATATACTTTTTAAGATTGATGCTCATGCTGATCAAGTCCTATTAGATACATCGTTACAAAATCTAAAATCTAATGACAATAGAATTGAAATCAAAATAAAAACTAAAAGATTGACCTTGCCTTTTAAATACGCCGACTTCAGCCAGGAAAAATTTCAAGCGGTATTAGCCGGCAAATACCTACAGGATTTTATGATTGATCTTAACCTGAATAGAGAGTTAGATAAAAATAAAACAAGCTTTCCAAAAAAACAAGATGTCGATGAAAAAATAATACAAAATATTGATAAAAAAATTGACCGTATTGAAAGCCACCTTAATATTGTAGGCACACTTCGCCCCACTAATCTAGACAAAGAAAAACAAGAATTCTTGCGCAACCCCGTCAATTCACCTCGCTTTTTCTATGTTCAACCTAATGCTGACCTAGCCCAATTTAGAAGAGAATTAAAAGCTTTGCCAAAAGAAATTGATCATCCTCTAGCCAAAATATTTATTAAAAAAATCAAAGAATTGCAAACAAAATTAGATATTTTAGAATCAATTGACGGTCCTGAACTACAAGCTATTTCTTCCAGGCTATACGGCAAGGCCGATCGGGTGCTCTATGATAAGGCTCTGCGGTATATCCATGATCATCCTATCCAAACTGACAATAGCAAAGAATTAAATCAAAAAATAATTATTAAACAAATTGAGAACTTTCTAAAGAAAAATAAATTATCCAAATGGAAGATCAAAGTTACAACCGACCGAACCACAGATATAGCTGTGAATAAAAATGGTACGATATTTTTACGCGAAGACATAAGTTTTTCCGAAAATCGGCTCAAAGCGGTTGTGGCTCATGAAATTTGCACACATATTTTTCGGCTGGAAAACGGTTCTTTTCAAAAATATAAGATATTCTCCAAAGGCACTGCTGATTATTTAACGACCGAAGAGGGTTTAGCTATTTATAACCAAAAACAGCTTGGCATACCTTTGGGTGAAAAAGATATTTGGCCAGCTCTGCGCACTATCGGAGTATATCTAGCTGACGAAATGTCTTTTGTAGAATTATTTCATTACTTAAAAGAAAACTATGGCCTTGATGACGAAACTGCATGGATCACTTGTCTAAAATCCAAACGAGGTTTAATTGATACTGATAAAAAAATCGCCTTTACTCGAGACACAGTCTATTTTCGCGGATATTTGCAAGTCAGTGATTATTTAAAACAAAATCCTGATGATGGCCTAAAAAATCTATATATTGGAAAGATAGGGCTAAATGACCTGCAATATTTAAAACCAAACGAATACAAAGTGAAGTTTTTACCAAACAAGGAGGTCTAATGGCTCAATCTGTGTTTTGTCGTGCTTGTCTGTCTTATCATCATGGCGCGACAACGGCTGAAGCTCAAGCCCAAGTACAGTCCTGTCAAATCACCAAGTCACGACAGACTGCAATGTTCAATCTCATATTCTTGAGGACATCCGAAAATAAAAAATACAAAAAATGAGCTATGCTCGCCAGTGCCCGGATAATAACCCGGGCACTGGCGAAACAACACGATAATAAAATCCCTCCTGATAAACATCAAGAGGGATTTTAATTTAAAATGATAAATTATGTTTTATCCTATTCGCCCTGTTCTACCTTCCAATTATTATTAACAACGCCAGTATTTTCCGCATCCACCTTGTTCTCCATCTTCTGCTGTGTTTTAACTTCTTTAAGAACTTTTTTTACGGCCGGTTTAGCCACGGGATTGGCTTGCTGTTTTACAGCCTGAACTTGTGTTTTTATAACTTCCTGGCGCTTTTCCTGCAGTTCTTTTAATTTGTCTTCTGCGCCTGGCTCACCGGATTTTACTTTTTGCATTACAGCCCTCTTGTCAACTTGAAATTGAGTAATAATGCGATGTTTTTCTTCTACTTTTTCTTTAACTGCTTTTAAATGCGTTTTGACCTCTTCAGGAATATTTGTATTTTTATTGAGCTCAATCATAAATTTACGGGTATTCTCAATTGTTTTTTCCCTCATATCCCTAAATTTTTCTAATTTTTCCTCTGGTAGTTTTGCTTCTATTCTATCCAAAGCTTTATCTTTGCGCACTTGATAAGTGGCGATGTTTTTCAATAGTTGATTCTTGCGGGCACTAGTATTATTAATCCATTCTTCCTTATTTTCTTCAACTTTTGACATATGCTCTTTGGCTTTTTCTATCATCTGGTCAGCCCATTCCTGTTTTTTAGTATCTTTCGCATTAGTGACAATATATTCGGCATACTTCATCCTTTGTTCTGCATACTTTATTCTTTTTTCTGCCTTTTTGACCGGATCAAATGTAAAAGTTAAACCAATTTTTTCTTTGGCTCCTTGCCACCATAAGCCAAAACCGCTTGGCATTTTTGTAACTTCTTTTACATCAACACCCACTAATTCATCGGAGGCATTAACTGCATCACTACCCTTGCCATCCAAACTTTCACCCTGCATGGAAGCAACCACGCCGCTATCTCCGATAATGGAGCCTGCACTGGAATCAGTTTGAACGGTATTTATTTCTTCAGCCCCCACGGTTGAACCAATCAATAATACAGCCACACTGGCTAGCACCATTGATTTTATAACTACTTTAAGCATATATCTTAAATTAAAAATTATTTACTATATTATACACCTTATATGATAAAAGGTTACAGTGGATAAGTCAAATATTACTATGTGGATTATTAGAAAAACAAAAACAGACCTGGTCTAGATCTATTTTTGGATATGCCCTACGTTTTGTGGTTTGAGTAGTAGGGCAGAAACTCGTTTTGCTCGGCGGTGACCTAGTCACCACGGCTTCCTTGTCAGATGCCACGCTGGCGGAGCTGTTGCTCGAAGAGGCCGGCGAACGTTCGGCGAACCGAACGGTAAAAATTCTCCCGTATGGGCAGATCGTGCTTCCACCCGACATGGGCCCACTGGCAGTGGACGATGCAGAACTCGATGCCAACCGGATAGACCTGGTCCGGCTGGATCAGAAGATCGCCCTCGTTGACCGTCAAAGCCATGTTGGCCGAAGGGTAGTCGCCCGTACTGCCGATGGCAACCAAACCAGGCTCGATGTTCTGGATGACGGTATCGATTTCTCCGACCTTGTAGGGGGCGGTCTTGATGCCGTACTTGCTTGCCATGGCCGATCCGGCGTTCAACGCCCAGACTGCATCATTCAGAGCATCCACGATCTGTTGTCCGGTGGCTTCCCCCACGAGCTGGGGAATGTATGTGGCCAACCTCCAATCCGACCTCTGCACAAGAAAATGATCTGTTGACATTGGTTATCCTCCGTAGTTGAATGTCTTTGTGTTATTCAAATTCAGGACTATTATCAATGAAAAATGCAGAAATGTCAATGGGTTATAAAAAACAAAAAAGTCTTGATTTGATCCCAATTCAGACTGGAATTGATATCTCATTGCAAATAACTTTATTTCTCATTGATAAGTCTAATAATAAAAAAAATTGCGGTCACTATAAATAAAGTCCACCAAAGCCACATAAGGCCTATTAAATAATCAAAGAAGTATAGACCAAATAAAATACCTAAAGACATGAGACAAATTTTTATCAAACTTACTTCCCACCATTTGAATGTCCAAGTGCGAAAAACCTTCATAGATTTTTGATTAATAATTAAAATTTACGTTTAACTTTTTTCCCAATCACTGACATTAAAACCCTTTCCCCTTTTCTTTATTACCAGCTTTTGTTTTTCTTTCCAACCAAATTCTCTTATTAATTCAATTGGAATAGTTATTGAATAACTATCGCCATTCTTGATAATTTTTCGGATATTATTATCCGACATTTTTCTCCTTGACATAAGAAATACTGATTTAAATCATGATTTAAATACTGATTTTATTATAACATAAAACTGACGGTTTGTGGTAATTTTGGTGTTAGAGAAATGGGTTATTTTAGGTAAACAAAAACAGACCAATGTTTGATCTGCTTTTGTACTGCACCCCACTGAATTAATGAGCTGTGGGGCGGAGCTCGGCTATTGTATGTCGTCTTTTTCACAACGACCTCTCCTTGGTGAACTTCACCGTCAGTGTCTTGCTTGCCTCGTCGAAGGTGATGTTATTAGGTGACATGACAAACCCCTCCCAATCAGCCTCCTGGATAGCAGAACCTTGATTGCTCAGGGACCTACCAACACATTCGATATCGCTCTTCGTGCCTTGCACACCAGTAGTTTTGAAACTAATGACAAGAAACCGCTCAGTCCTTTCAGTTAACATTTTACTTTCCCTTCCTAGTTGGTGATGGTTTGTAATCCACACATTAGCAGAAACATGACTATCAGAAAAGCCACCAGGAAAGACGGGCTCTGTAGTTCGTTCGCGAACCACCAAAAGCCACGCCACAACCGTGTTACTACCTTGCGTATTTTCATTAAACCCTCCGCTGTTAATGAACGGTTTATTCTTCTAATTAGCTTTACTCTGCTATATAAAACGATTTTTGTCAATATACCCCAGACTAAAACTTAGTTTAAAAAAAACTTGACCAAAAATAGTCAAATTTTAAATTTACTCCGGTGGCAGAACACCCACTCACTCTGCTTCGCATAGCGAAAAGGGCGGACAACACGGAGCTGTCTGAGAATTAGAGTGGTTTATTTTATTAACTCCCCTGCCACCCACAGAAAGAACTTTAATATTCAAAATATTGTTTTTATTCATATAAAATTTAATTAAAAAGTGTAGTATTTATTATACTACACTCTAAAATATTTAGCTAATTCTTCGAATTGAGTCATCTAATTTCTTACCATAGACATATCGGTTGAGTCATATAATATATTACCGTAATTATTCATTAATTATGGTAAAAACATATGACTAATATGGGTAAAAAAGAGCTTTTAAAAACAATTAAACCGAGA
>JBDROJ010000004.1:0-2034 GCA_043810165.1 bacterium | reverse complement strand
AAGATGGCACGAGTCATCCACTCCGTTTGGACGAGCAGTAAACCATATCTTGAACCGATGGCGTGAGTGAAAAATGAGAGGCCTCACGGCCTCTCATTTGTCCACAGGTTTTGATTGACTGGGATATAGGTAGTTATGTGATGTAGCCAGAAATTTCTTTTCCTTATTATTATTTTTTTGGCAATTTATTTTTCGTCTTTAACTTCTTCAGGATCTTCTACATAGCTTACTCTACGATTGCCAAAGTCCATATTGGCCGCAACATCGCTTGCTTCGTCAGCATTTGTAGCTTCTACAACCACTTCTTCATAAAGAGCAGGACCGGTGATTTCCTCACCATCTCTACCATATCCTTCCATTTCGATAAGGACTTTCCATTTTTTCTTTGGTTGTTCGGGTGTTGAACTAATTTCTGGTGATTTCATAATTTTGTTGGTTAATGATAATGTTTCAATTATATTACAAGCTATGTTCGACCCGAAATAAATTGCCAAAAAAATCTAAAAAATAAAAAAGAAATTTCTGGCTATTTCACATAACTCGTTATTATGCGAACTTTGTGTAGTATCGTAGCTATAATTTGTATGTTATGCAAACTTTTGTTAAAGTTTATTCATGGATAATTTTCTTGATAAAACTGAACGGATATTGCGTCTGCGCAATTACAGTCCCAAAACCCGAAAAGCATATCTATTGTATATTAAAGAATATATCAACTTTAGTAAACAGAATAAAATCAAAGATAAACAAAAGGCGATTGAGGAGTTTCTGTTGGAAAAACATAAAAGAAAGCAATCGCCCCAGACCATCAACCTCGCACTTAACGCAGTTAAATTTTTATATTCTGAAGTCATGGCAGATACCCAAAGAATCAATTTGAAATACGCGAAGAGAAACAAAAAGTTGCCGATTGTACTTTCGCATTCGGAAATTGAGGATATAATTGTCGCTACGGAAAATCCAAAATATCGCTTAATGATCGCGCTCGGTTATGCCTGCGGTTTGCGTGTGAGTGAAGTTGTTAATTTGAGAGTTAAAGATCTGGACATTGATGAGCTTGTTGTTCATATAAAAGAAGCAAAAGGCAAAAAAGACAGAATAACCGTTTTACCTGAGAAATTGCGGAATGATCTGCTAAATTTGGTCGCGGGTAAAAATGCGGACGATATTGTTTTCGCTTCAAACCGTGGCGGTAAATTAACAACCACAGCATTGCAAAAAATGTTTCGTCAGAGTCTGGCCAAAACGAAAATCGCGAAACCTGCGACTTTTCATTCATTACGCCACAGTTTTGCCACGCATTTATTAGAGAACGGAGTTGACATTCGTTATGTGCAGGAGCTGCTTGGACACGCGAATATCAGGACTACGCAGATCTATACGCAAGTGACAAATCCGAGTTTGAAAAAAATCAAAAGCCCGTTTTAAGATATGATCCCTAAAGGTATAAAGATAAAAAATCGTAAGTTGCCTGATAATCCGGGTGTTTATTTGATGAAAGATGCAAAAGGCAAAG
The DNA here is from genome assembly GCA_043810165.1 of bacterium. Lineage (GTDB taxonomy): Bacteria > Patescibacteriota > Patescibacteriia > Magasanikbacterales > GWA2-37-8 > CAYHSR01. The sequence goes on along the minus strand of JBDROJ010000004.1, from coordinate 518 downwards.
TGATCTATGTTGGCAAAGCCTCGTCGTTAAAGCGTCGGGTTTCTTCGTATTTTAATCGACCCCAGGAAGCGCGTATCGAGAAAATGGTGGGGGAGATTTGTGAAATTGATTATATTGAAAAATCTACAGCTATTGAGGCACTGATTTTGGAGGCCAATCTCATCAAATACTATTATCCGCCGTACAACATTAAGGACAAAGATAATAAGAGTTTCTTGTATCTGGTGATAACAAAAGATGAGTATCCAAAGCCGCTCCTCGTTCGTGGGCATGAGTTAGGGGATGATTCATCTAAAAAATACAAAGCAGTTTTTGGTCCATATACTTCGCCCAAAGCATTGCGCGCGGCTCTTGATCTTGTGCGAAAAGTTTTTCCGTGGTCTGTTTGCGAGCCTGGTAAAAAGCGCGCTTGTTTTTATCGTCATTTAAAATTATGTCCTGGTGTTTGTACAGGTGAGATTGGTAAGCGCGAGTATGGCAAGATTATTCGTGATTTAATCAAGTTTTTTGAGGGGAAG
>JBDROJ010000003.1:0-5144 GCA_043810165.1 bacterium | reverse complement strand
GTTTAAAAGAAATTGAAATTAAGAAAATATTTCAAGCCAGTAAAAATATTTTAAAACAAGCAATCAAGTATCGCGGTACTACTTTTAGAAATTTTGCTGATCATCGAGGGCATAGAGGAAATTTTATTGATCATCTGCAAGTTTACGGAAGAACTGGGCAAAAATGTACGCGTTGTAAAAATGGTATGATAAATAAGATTAAAATAGCTGGTCGAGGTACTCATTATTGTTATAAATGCCAAAAGTAATATTTTAAATTTATGTTAAACAAACCAAAAATATCAATCACAGCCGAGTTAGAAGGGGGCAGTGATTTGGAGATTGGCTCTGTTTTGCCAGATTCACATTATAATTTACAGGCGCATGAACCCGAAGGCCAATTGGCAGTGGATGTGGCGCAAACAGATGAAGAATTGATTATAGTAGCTACTATGGCCGGAACTTCTTCGGAAAATATTAGCTTGCATCTTCACAACGATCTGCTCACAATCAGAGGCGAGCGCGTTTCCCCAGTGCCTTCCGGAGCTAGATATTGTTATGAAGAAACTTATTGGGGACGATTTTCTCGCACCATAATTTTGCCGGCTGATGTCAAGTATGAGGAAGCTCAAGCCCAATACAAAAATGGTGTATTGACTGTCCGCTTGCTTAAACGTAATGTAGATAACAAGATTCAGATTATGGTCGTAGATGAATAGTCATTATGTTCAAAAGATTTTATAGCCATCCTCTGTCAAAATCAAAACACTGGCTGAAATGGACGCTGGTTGTTTTAGTAATATTTTTAGCACTGCTCGGAGTATTTGCAGGTGTTGTGTTTTCTTATCAAAAAATTTATCAAGACAGGGTTTTTCCAGGAGTGTATGCAGGCAAATATCATCTAGGCGGTATGACATCTGCGGAGGTAAAGGAATTTTTGGAAAGTTTTAATAATCGTTTAGCTAAAGAGGGTATTGATTTTGGATTTCAATATGATGGCCGATACAAGACTATTAATTTGGCCGTGGTTCCGGCTGGCGATGCTTCAATTGAACTTATTAAATTAAATAGTGGCGCCTTGGCTTTGAATGCTGTTAATGCCGGCCATGTGGGAACTTTGTGGCAAAGATTTTATCTGCCGATTTATTATCGGTTTTACAATCCGCGACAGCTGGAAGTTAATGTGGATATAAGATCGGAATTTTCTGATAATTTGAGAGAGCAGTTATTTTCATTTACTGATCAGCCCACTGATGCCAAATTAGTAGTAAGTTCGGTTAGCCCATTGCAATATGATATATTACCAGAAAAGGGCGGATCGGTTTTTGATTACAATCAGGCTATTGATCAGTTAGAAGAAAATTTAAAAAGCTTATCATTGATTGAGATTAAAATAGAAAAAGAAGAATTTTCTCCGCAGATTTTTAAGGAGGATGTACAATCTGCAATAGAGCGTCTGTCAGAGATTTTTCCTTATGGTAATTTAAGTTTAAGTTATATTGATGCTAAAACTAAAATTAGAAGGGATTGGTCTATAACTCCAGAAATATATCGTGAATGGATACAAATTAGAAAGAATCAAGAGGATATTATCATATTTGTTTTGGACAAAGTGGAGGTGTATAAGTATCTATTTGGTTTAAAGCCATTGGTGGAACAACCGGCTTTGGATGCTAAATTTGAAATGGATAATAATAAAGTAAATAAGTTTCAAGCCAGTCAAAATGGCATTATGATTGACGTAGAAAAAACTTTTAGCGATCTTGATTCAGCTTTTCAAGAAAGAAATTTTAAGCCAATTCAAATCACCAAGACAGTGAATGTGTCAGTTGAAGTTGTTAAGCCAAAAGTTGAGATGGTTGATGCTAATGATTTAGGCATAAGTCAAATATTAGGTGTTGGCGTGTCTGCTTTTAAAGATAGCCATACCAATCGAATAAAAAATATTGGCAATGCTGTCACAAGATTGAATGGCACTTTAATTAAGCCAGGAGAGATTTTTTCCACAAATAAATATGCTGGTCCCTACACTAGAGAAAACGGTTATTTGGAAGAAGAGGTTATAGTTGGCAAAAAAATAAAAAAAGAAGTTGGTGGTGGGATGTGTCAGATTGGGACTACGGCTTTTAGAATGGCCATGAATTCTGGCATGCCAATCCAAGAGAGATATAATCATTCTCTGGTAGTATCCTATTACGCAGATCCGGTTAATGGTAATCCAGGCACGGACGCAACTGTGTATGAACCTTATGTTGATTTTAAATTTGTAAATGACACTGGGGGTTACCTTTTACTGCAGACTGATATTAATTATGATAAACAAGAATTATCTTTTACTTTATGGGGAAAGGATGATGGTAGAAATGGCAGTTATACACATCCAGTGGTTAGCGAGTGGTTTGCGCCAGGGGAAACAGAAGAAACAAAAACAATCACATTAAAGCCAGGCGAGAAAAGCTGTCAGTCGGCTTTTACCGGAGCTAAAGCAAGTTTTATGTATACTAGATTTACTTCTTCTTCAGAGAAAATTGAACGTATATTTGAGAGTTATTATCGGCCATTGCCACAAATATGTATGATTGGCGTGGATCAGGTTGAGTTTTGCGAAGGTGATGGCAAAGGTAGTGAAGAATGTGCCAATTATGAACCGACCAGCTCTACAGCCAAACAGGATTAAAAAAAGACCCCACCATGATGTAAATCGGGGTGGGGTCTTATTATAGTTTTGGGGGAATGAACCCCCTTATAAACACCGCATCCAAGAAGGTATGCCAGAGAAACAGACGAGCCAAGGAAAGACGCTCTCTTCCATCTATTATTATAGTTATAGAAAAGAGCGCCTTTCCTGTGCAAGGGCCTGTACCGCCCTTCGGCACGCCTTCATGCTTGTCGTGGATACGGGCTGTTGGCCACTATTCCATTTTTTCTAGGGGGAGAAAAAAGTTTCCTAGCGCCCAACAGTCTGTATCCAAGCTTTTAATTTTTTTAAACGAACTTGCAATTATATCATATTTTGGCATTTTTGTCAAGGCTAAGACTCGCAACAGTTTGTTGAAGATTATATTTTTTAGCTAAAATTAGCAAAAAACCCGCATTTGAGCGGGTTTTACTAATTTTGAGTTTTTGTAGTTAACTTATTACTTTATCCACTATGCCATATTCTTGCGATTCTTTGGCAGTCATGAAGTAATCGCGGTCAGTATCTTTTTCTATTTCTTTTATTTCTTTGCCAGTATGTTTGACTAAAATTTGATTCAAGCGGTCTTTAATACGTAGAATTCGTTCGGCTCTTATTTTTATATCACTGGCTTGTCCTTCCATTCCACCCATAACTTGGTGAATCATTATTTCAGAGTTTGGCAGAGCCAGTCGTTTGTTTTTAGCTCCGGAAGCTAATAGTACGGCTGCCATGCTGGCGGCCATTCCAATACATATGGTACTAACATCTGATTTTATATACTGAATGGTATCATAAATAGCTAGTCCGGCCGTAACTGATCCTCCTGGAGAGTTTATATACAACTTAATGTCTTTATCAGGACTGTGATTTTCTAAAAATAGCAATTGGGCGATAATAGCATTGGCCACAGCATCATCAATTTGCGTGCCTAAAAATATGATTCTATCCTTAAGCAAACGAGAGTAAATATCATAAGTACGTTCGCCAAGACTAGTTTTTTCAATAACTGTAGGGATTAGGTATTGAGATGTTGGGTTTTGTTTTGACATAATGTTTGATTTATTGAATTCATATTAAATTTTTAAATTAGTCTCATAGATATTGGACATTCCTGTCATTGCGAGGAGCCGGAGGCGACGAAACAATTTCGTCACTATAGAACCAACGAGATTGCTTCGCTTCGCTCGCAATGACAGAAACGCTTCGCTCGCAATGACAGAAACGCTTCGCTCGCAATGACAGAAACGCTTCGCTCGCAATGACAGAGATTCTATATTCGTAATTGCAGTTTGTTATATTCCTATTATATTACCTTATTGCTTTATAGTCAAAATTTTATTTAATACTTCTTTGATGGTGCCTTCAATAGTAAACCCGGCCGCTTTTTTATGGCCTCCTCCACCTAGTTTTTTAGCCATGGCCGATACATCAACATTATTGTGTACTGTACGCAAACTGCCCTTTACTTGGTTATTGCCCATTTCTTTCATAAATAGACCGATCTTCACTCCGACAATGCTATTCATAAAATTAGCAATGCCGTCAGCCTGTTCCTCGTTAATTTTCAAATCATCGCAATCTTTTTTTGTTAGGTAGGTATAGACAAGATCTTGTTCTTGCCTATGTTCCAATCTTTTTAAGGCCACACCCCAGAGTTTTAGAGCGTTAAAAGAAGTATTTTTGACTGTCCACTTGTTTATCAAATCCAAATTAGCTCCGGCTCTTAACAATTGTCCAGAAGCAGACATGGCCGATATGGATGTGGCTGAATTGGTAAAATTACCAGTGTCTGTGATAATGCCGGTTAAAATAGCCGTGGCCAGGTTGCGATTTAAACGGATTCCATTATAGCGCATATAATTGTATAGCACTTCAGTTGTAGAAGATGACTGGTTATCAACCAAATTAAAATGTCCGTAATTTTCATTAGTAGGATGGTGGTCAATGTTGATAATGGTGGCTTGGTGATTTTCAACTAGTTTATCTATGCCAGCATATCGCATATCTCCTGAATCAAGCACAATAATAGTGTCAGTATTTTTTTCAACAAATAGACTGTGGTTATTGTCCACAACATGGGCGTGCGGGATGAATTTTAGATTATCAGGTACTTCAGATACACAAAAAGCTCGAAATTGTTTATTTAATTTTTTTAAGTACTCAATCATAACACTAATAGAGCCAATGGCATCACCATCCGGGTTTTGATGGCAAACAAGCAAAACCTGCTTGGCTTTATCTAGATGTTCATGAATTTTTTTACTTGTTTTTTGCATGTTCGAAATCATGTGTATAATTAATTTAACATTCAATTATACTGATATTTCAAAAAAATGTCAAGATATGCGAATTGAGTCATCTAATTTCTTACCATAGACATATCGGTTGAGTCATATAATATATTACCGTAATTATTCATTAATTATGGTAAAAACATATGACTAATATGGGTAAAAAAGAGCTTTTAAAAACAATTAAACCGAGA
>JBDROJ010000002.1:0-20485 GCA_043810165.1 bacterium | reverse complement strand
TTGGCTTATCTTACAGATAGGCCTCAAAATTTTTTATCAAGCGAAGCGAGAGAAAAGAAAAATGATAATTTTTCTTTTCCGAGCGAGCGAAGATAACTATGGAATTATCAACGATTTTGTCTCATAATTTATCAATTTCGCAACGAAAGCGCATTTGGCGATAGACCCTGAACATATTTTTCTCCAAATGAATAAAAAAAAATCAACTTCCTTGTCGAACAAATCTAATGATGAATTGGGCTCTTTTTTGAAATTAAAAGTTGTTGATGAAACACCAGACTATTTGGTTGTGAATAAGCCAACAGGAGTGCTTGTGCACCCAACATCGGCTGACGAGCCTAACACACTCACAAAACAGCTATTGCAAAAATATCCTGAGCTTAAAAATGTCGGCGAAGATAAAATGCGTCCTGGCATAGTGCACCGATTGGACAAAGACGCCTCCGGACTGATGGTAGTAGCCAGAACTCAGCCAATGTTTGAATTACTTAAAAAACAGTTTCAAGAACGGCAAGTAGAAAAAGAATACTTGGTTTTGGTTCATGGAAAAGTTGTTGCAGACACCAATGAAATCAATTTTCCTTTAAAGCGTTCAAAAAACGGCCGTATGGCATCTATTCCAAAAACAAAAAGAGGCGAGCCCACTGACATAGGCAGGCAATCTAAAACGGAATTTTGGGTTGAAAAAAGATTTATTAACTTTACTCTATTGCGGGTAAAAATATTTACGGGTCGCACCCATCAAATACGAGCACACATGCTGGCTTACGGACATCCGGTTGTGGGCGACCTACTATATTATCAAAAAAAACAATCAAGAAAATGGGACGATAAATTAGGACGATTATTTTTGCACTGTGTTAAATTAGGTTTTAATGATCCAAATGGACAAAAACAAAACTTTGAATTAAATTTGCAAAAGGAATTGAAAGATTTTTTAAAAGAAATTAAATGAAAATATGCAAGAAATTAAAGCAAAATCCGGTATTTTAGTTGTGGTCTCTTCCCCATCCGGCGGTGGCAAAGATTCAATAATAAACGCTTTATTGGAAATATTTAAAAATTCAGATAGATTTGTTACCACTACTTCACGTCCAAAACGTCCCGGTAACCGAAATGGCGTTGATTATCATTTTATCTCTGAAAAAGAATTTAAGAAAAAAATTAGCAATGATGAATTTATTGAATATAATATATATGCCGGCAATTACTATGGCACGCAAAAAAAACATTTAAAAGACAGCCTGGCTAAATATCAATTAGTTTTTACTCAAGTAGAAGTAAACGGCAAACATAATTTAGATAAAGCCGGCATAAAACATATTTCTATTTTTTTATTACCTGAAAATCTGGAAATATTAAAACAAAGAATAGTGAAAAGAGGTGGAATATCAACCGGTGAAATAGAACGCCGCATAGAAATTGCCAAAAATGAAATAATTGAATCCAATGACTATGATTACAGGATTGTAAATTTGGAAGGGAAACTAAAGGAAACTATCAATAAAATAGCCAAAATAATCAAGCAAAATATAGGAGCAGAACAAAATGGTTGACAAAAAAAGCCAAATAAGCTAAAATAGTGCCACTAAATCTAATAACCCAATTATGACTGAAGAAAAGCAAACAGTTTCCTCTCGGGATGAAGCAACAACCGATGAAACCAAGGCGGTTGTTTACCGATCCGGCATGGCCGTAAAAGTCCATGAAAAAATAAAGGAGATTAACACAAAAGGAGAGGAAAAAGAGCGTATTCAAATATTTGAAGGAACTATTATCGCTGTCAAACATGGACAAGAAGCAGGTGCAACAATTACCGTTAGAAAAATTTCAAACGGAGTTGGCGTGGAAAAAATTTTTCCCATTCATTCACCAATATTAAAAAAGATTGAAATTGTAAAGCAAATGAAAGTCAGGCGCGCCAAGCTGTACCACACACGCGATTTAAAATTCAAAAGAAAGATGAAGGAAAAGAAATAATCTGTTTTTCATACTGATTCGTCTGTCATCTCTGAAAAAACAACAAAAAAACTCCCCCAAATTGGAGAGTTTTTTTATAAACAGATCTTTGCTCATCTTATAAATTTTCCAGTCCAGCTGTTTTTTATTCCGGCTATTTTTTCAGGAGTGCCAAATCCAACAATTTCACCTCCGTTTCTTCCGCCTCCAGGTCCGAGATCTATTATCCAGTCGGCGTTTTTAATGACATCAACATTATGCTCAATTATGACAACAGTATTACCCTTTTCAACCAATCGCCTTAAAACAAGCAATAATTTTTTAATATCTTCAAAATGAAGGCCTGTGGTTGGCTCGTCCAAAATATATAATGTCTTGCCGGTTGAAGCTCTGGCAAGTTCTGTGGCTAGTTTAATTCTCTGCGCTTCTCCTCCGGAAAGTGTGGTTGCGGGCTGGCCAAGCCGAATATATCCGAGTCCTACATCACGCAAAATATTCAACTTGCATGAAATTGTTTGAATGTCGTTAAAAAACATATATGCTTGATCCACTGTCATATCAAGAACATCAGCTATATTTTTATTGCGGTAATGCACTTCCAACACTTCTGCACTGTATCTTGTGCCAGAGCAATCAGGACATTCAACAAAAACATCATCTAAAAACTGCATCGGTATTCTTATGTATCCTTCGCCTGCGCAAGATTCGCATCTTCCTCCGCCTTTAACATTAAAGCTGAACTTGCCTGCCTTGTAATTGTACATTTTTGATTCCTGCAAATTGGCGTATAAATCGCGCACTCCTGTAAATACATTGGTATAAGTTGCAGGATTTGAACGTGGAGTGCGCCCGATTGGCGATTGGTCAATGGCAATTACTTTATCAATATTCTTAAGCCCTGTTATCTCTTTATGCTTGCCCGGCTCTTGTTTTGCCCTGTGAAAATGCTTAGCCAAGGCCTTGCCGAGAATATCTATAACAAGGGTTGATTTGCCTGAGCCGGAAACGCCTGTAACGCATACAAGCTTACCCAGAGGTATTGAAACGTTAATATTTTTAAGATTGTTTTCAGATGCTCCAACAAGCTTGATAAAATTCGCATCTGATTTGTCTTTTGCATTTAATGGCTTGCTTGCTTTATACGGCTTGCCATCAAAATCCTTTTCTAAAGAGCTTCTACCGGACAAATAATCGCCTGTGAGAGAACCTTTGTTTTTCTTTATCTGCGCCATAGTACCAACTGCAACTATTTTTCCGCCATTTGCACCTGCTCCCGGACCGACATCTATTAGATAGTCAGCGGCCTTCATCATGTCAGCATCATGCTCAACAACTATTATTGTGTTGCCCAAATCGCGCAGCTTTTTTAAAGTATCAATAAGCTGTCCATTATCTTTAGGATGAAGACCTACAGACGGTTCATCAAGAACATATACAACGCCATTAAGCCCTGTAGTCAGCTGGGTTGCCAAGCGCACTCTGGTTACTTCCCCGCCAGACAAAGTGTTCATGGATCGGTCAGCAGTAAGATATCCAAGCCCGACTTTTGACAAACTCTTAAGCCGCTCTATTATTTCCTTTATTATTGGCTCTGCTATTTTATCGCTTGTGGTACAGCTTTGACTCTTTAGCTTGCAGGCCTTCTTGTTAGTCGGCTTTTTCCCGTGAAAACCATTTAAAAAAATACTCAACTCCTCAATATCCATTAGTGCCAGTTCTGAAATACTTTTATCATTGATTTTCACAAAAATCGATTCTTTTTTTAAACGTTTACCGTTGCACTGCGGACAAACGCTTTCAACCATATACTGCTCAACTTCTTTGCGCACATAATCCGAATCAGTAGTAAGATACTTTTCCGTTAAGTCGCTTACAACGCCTTTGAATTCAACTTTTTTCCCATCAATTTCATATCGTTTGCCTCCGGTGCCATAAAAAACAATATCAAGAACATCAGAGCCAAAGCTTGATATTGGCTCATGGATTGAAAATCCGACTTGCTCTGCGATAATGCTTAACAACTTTTGATTTTTGCTTTGCCTGCCGGTAATTCTGGTCCACGGCTGTATAGCACCTTCAGCTATTGAAAGGCGCTTGTTTGGTATGATGAGGTCTGTCTGAACTTCTTTTGTAATTCCAAGACCAGAGCATCTACAACAGGCCCCGCTTGGACTATTAAAACTGAAATTGCGCACGTCAATTGTCGGCATTAAACGGCCACAATTTGAACACAAGCCAATTGTTGAAAAAACATCTTCTTTTGAATTGCCAACGATCTTTACCAATCCATTACTAAGCTCAATTGATTTTTCAACTAATTCCATTACATTCTGCCGCCTTATATCATTTATCAATCCGATAAACAAATCCACATTATACTTTTTTAATTTATCAAATTTAAAATTCTTTAAATCATGAATCCTAAAAATACGGCCGTCAATCCTTACTTTATTAAATCCTGACTTTTCAACTCTTTGCAAAAGATGTCCATTTTCAGTTCTCTCATTGCGCAAAAGAGGCGCAAACACAGACAGTTCGCTTGCCTGCCTTTTTTTCTTCTTGATTTCCTCCACAATTTGACCTGCTGTCATTGACATTATGGGCACTTTGCAATCAGGGCAGTGGCGAATTCCAACGCGCGCGTAAAGAAGACGCATATAATCATACACCTCAGTTACCGTACCAACTGTTGAGCGCGGATTCTGGCTACAGCTTTTTTGATCAATTGCTATTGTGGGAGACAATCCGTCAATTTTATCAACATCCGGCTTTTTGCGGACTTCCATAAACTGGCGCGCGTATGATGAAAGCGATTCAGCGTATCTGCGCTGTCCTTCCGCATAAATTGTATCAAAAGCAAGCGATGACTTTCCAGAACCGGACAAGCCGGTTATGCAAACCAGTTTGTTTTTTGGAATTTCTATGTCTATGCTTTTTAAATTGTGGACTCTTGCCCCTTTGATTGAAATTTTTTCGGTCATACCTTTAAAAACTGTTCCCTATTAAATATCCATATGTTTCCTTATAGTTGGCTGATGGATTTGTGAAATCTATTGTATCTTTTCCTGTCATAATATATTTTCTACCATTCATTCGCGTAATATCAGCCATATCAAGATTTAACAATACGCCATCCAATACTTCCGACATACTAAATAAATATGAGCTATCTATTCTATTCATGTAAGTTGTAAAAAAACCAGGGTAGCTAGTAATCAGGGTTTTGGAATAAGCAAAATCTCCAAGATCTACACCATTTTTGCCAATAGCATGCGGCTCACTTCCCAAGATAGGATTATTAAATGATAAAACCAAAACCAGACCTTTCATCCCTCCATATTCTGTGCATCGCGCGTGAGCGGCCAATAAATCGCTGAATTGATAACTAAAATTATATGGTTGCCTTCCATCCTCTAATGGTGGATATGCAAGGGTTGATTTATTCATAATACTTATATAATGAGTTTTTGCTTCTTTGCATACTACAAGTAATTCACCATAAGAATTAGGATCAGATGAAAAAGGTTTAAAATTCCATATACTACCCACTACGCCTCCAAATATTATCGGAGGATTTCCCCATCCATTAGAAAATGTTGCTGGAGCACCGCTCACAAAATTACTATCCATTACAAATCCGGCTATGGTACCTGGCTCGCATACATAATCGGGGTTGCTCAAACTGGCAGATGAGGTGTCCTCCAAGCACAAGCTTTTATATGCCCCTTCCACCTCGCAATAATGACCTAAGCAAGTTGCATTACCACCTTGATTAATAAAATATTTATTGCCGCAATCAAGCTTTGTTTTGGATTTATCCGTGCTACCTTCATGGCCAATTGCAGTACCAACTCTAAGCGAATAGTCAACGCTTTTTAATTTAGTGATATCTGTTTTTACGGATGTCTTGCCTGCCAAAACCACCATAGTATCAGGATCAAGATCTTTGCAATATTTACCAGCCATAACTTGTTTCTTAATCATATACACCTGCGGCAAACGCAAACTGATAAGAGCCGGATTGATTGTGTTAAGTATAAAATACGAGCCATAGGCAATAAACAATCCTATAATCGCCCCGCCAATCCTTTTTTTTGCGCGTCCGATTGTTTCGCTGTTGCCACCTGATGTAAGCCATTGCAAACTGGCTATGATTATAACTAAAACAGCAATAATGCCTACTACTGATATGGCATAATTATAAACAGTTAAAATATAATCGCCAATATGAACAAAACTGCTTTTGCCACCAAATGATATTTTGGTTGTTGTTTTTCCGGTAGGAAGGCACATTCCCCATTTTTCTCCCGGACAAATTGTTTGGTTTTTTACCCATCCCTCTTCAGCTTTTTCAGTAATATCAAGTGTAAATAGCTTTCTTGCTTTTGTGCATTCATCTTTTGTCCAGCATAGCGGATTAAATTCAGGTTTATAGATCGTGCTTTGCGCGCTTGCAATTGAACTAAAAGCCAAAAGAAAAAAAATAGAAGCAAACAGAATGATTTTTTTCATAATTTTTTTATAAATTGTGAATGAAATATTTAAAAATATAATGAAGGGATCCCTCTCGTGTCATTTAAGGGATTCTTTATCCCGACTAGGTCGGGATAAGTCCCGACTAAGTCGGGATAAGTCCCGACTAAGTCGGGATTCAGAATGACAGTTGGGCAACTGCCATAAGTATAGATAACGATATTAATTCTTGCAGATTAAATTGTCACTTAACTATCTTTTCCCATGACTCATAATCAATCAGCCCTTCCACTTTTTGCCCGTTTACAAAAAAAGTCGGCGTTCCCCTTACGCCAACGCTTATTCCACTGGCATAATCCTTATCAACTTCTATTCTTGCTGACTGCGAATTAATACAGCTATTAAGCTGGGTATAATCAACTCCAACCAAGCTTGCGATTTGTTTAATCTCCGATTCGCTTAAAATATCCGACAATGAATCCTGTTTGGCAAATAAGGTGTCATGCATTTCCCAAAATTTATTCTGCTTATGGGCGCACAAGGCCAGAATGGACAGCTGTGTTGCATTTGGATGGATTGATTCAGCGGGAAATTGCCTTGCTATCAATTTAACCTTATAGCCATATTTTTGCATTAACTGTTTCATTACCACAGCCGACTGCTTGCATACCGGACACTTAAAATCAACATACTCAACAATAACAATATTTGCGTTTGGACTTCCCAAAAAAGGACTTTGATTTGATTCAATTTCAGACCTGTTGGCTTTAATCGGCTTTGCCTGACTGCTTACTGACTGGCTAAAACTGCCATAAAATTTTTGGTAAAGCTCATTGCCCATCCCCTTTTTGATCATCACCCAATAGCGCGCCGTTAAAACAGATATAACAATAAAAAAAGCCGAAATAATAACAATTACGGCAATTATGGCTATTCCCCACCATTTTCTATACCAATGGATCATGGTTGTAGGAAGCTCGATCATAAAACTAAAAGTTCATTAGTCCAGTATACATTAAATGTCAATATAAGGCAAGGCCAAAGAGCGACCAAAAAACGACAAAAAAACGGCTGGCTTGGCAGGTGTAATCTGCAATGAAACAAACTGCGAACACAATATATTTCAGCGCATACTTGTAAAATAACCATAATATTATATAATGAAGGTAACGCTATGAAACCGCAGGAAATACAAATCAATCCGTCTCCGCATCCGCGCGACCTATTTAAGGCATTGAAGAAGTATTGTCATCAGGATGATATTGAGCTGGTTCAACTGGCATACAACTTTGCTGAAAGCGCACACCAAGGCCAAAAAAGAAAATCCGGAGTCCCATATATAATCCATCCTCTGGCGGCCGCTTTGTTGTTGGCAAAAATGAGGATCGACACTAGTATCATCATAGCTGCGCTATTGCATGATGTTCCAGAGGACACGCCCGTAACAATTGAAGAAGTGGAAAAAAACTTTGGAGAAGATATTGCGTCCATGGTAATGGGGGTGACTAAATTAGGGCATCTTAAATACCGTGGAGTTGAAAGATATATTGAAAATCTTCGTAAAATGTTTGTGGCAATGGCCAAAGATATTCGCGTAATGATCATTAAATTTGCAGATCGCATCCACAATCTTTCAACTTTGGAAGCTCTGCCTGCAAAAAAAAGATACCGCATAGCGCTTGAAAGCTTGGAAATTTATGCTCCAATCGCCAACCGGCTTGGAATAGGAGAATACAAGCACATGCTGGAAGATCTTTCATTTTGTTATGTTTTTCCAAAAGAATATGAGCGAGTCGTAAAAGTGCGCGAGGACTATTTGGCGGGATTTGGAAAATATTTAGAAGACACAATGAAGACAGTCCAACAGGAGCTGAAAAAAGCGGATATAAGATGCATTGACATGCACGGACGCGAAAAAACTCTTTACAGCTTATACAAAAAAATTATGCGAAAGGGATGGGATGACATTGATAATATATATGACATAGTTGCTTTGCGATTGATAGTGCCGTCAATCGGCGACTGTTATGCGGCGTTGGGCATTATTCACAAATTATGGAGGCCTTTGAAAGGCAGAATTAAGGACTACATCTCACAACCAAAGCCAAATGGATACAAATCGCTCCACACAACCGTATTCTGCCATGAAGGAAGGATAATTGAGTTCCAAATTCGCGATAGGCAAATGCACGAAGAGGCGGAATTCGGTGTTGCCGCCCATTGGCACTATGATGAAAACGGAGCTCGCCTTCCTGCGAAAGACGTTTATTGGGCCAAAGAGCTTGCTGAAATTCAAAAATCTGTTCTTTCAAAGCTCACCGACCTTGACGAGCTTAAAGTTGATTTTTTCAAAAATAGAATTTTTGTGTTTACTCCGCATGGAGATGTTATTGATCTTCCTGAAGATGCAACGCCTGTGGACTTTGCATATAACATACATACTGACATAGGCAACTTATGCAACGGCGCCAAGGTTAATGATCAAATGGTAAGCTTGGATACTCAGTTGAACAGCGGAGACGTTGTTGAAATAATAATAGACAAGAATAGAAAGGGCCCTTCTCCGGACTGGCTGAAGAGCGTTAAGACCCATGTGGCGAAAAGTAGAATCAAAGCAAAATTAAAACAACAAAAAGGCCACTGGCTTATTGATAAAATTATTCCTAAAAAATAACCGAGATTTTTAATTTTTTAGCTTAGATATAATATTTGAAAATTCGTCCGGCGAATAATACTCAATAATTATCTTGCCTCTTCCACGGCTTTGGGTTATCATTACTTTGGTATTTAATGACGATCTAAGCGCGTCCTCCAAATAAATTAAATTCGGATCCCTTCTGACAGAGCTATTCTTTTTTTGAAAATTCTTATGGCTTACCGCGCGCTCAAGCTCGCTGTTGGTTATCTTCTGCCCGAGCATTGAAGATAGCATTTCCAACTGTTCTTCTTTTGTTTTCAAACCGAGAAGAGTGCGCGCTTGCGAATGCCCGATTTTGTCCTCGTTCAAAGCATCCTTTATTTTATCAGGAAGATCAAGCAAACGGATGGTATTGGCAATTGTAGGGCGCGCTTTGCCCACCTTGTCAGCCACTTCCTGTTGTTTTAGCCCAAATTCATCCATTAATCGCTTATAAGCAAACGCTTCTTCCAATGGCCTTAAATTTTCGCGCTGTATATTTTCAATCAAAGATACTTCAAGCTTTTGCCTATCTTCCAACTGCTTTACAATTGATGGAACTGAGGTCAATTCAGCGATCTTTGCCGCGCGAAAACGGCGCTCTCCTGAAATAATTTGATACCCCCCATCATCTTTTTCAGAAACCAAAATCGGTTGAAGCACTCCATACTCCTTAATGGAGACGGCAAGCTCATCCAGTTCTTTTGGATTAAAATTCTTTCGCGGTTGTTTTGGATTCGGCGATATTGTTGATATTGGAATTTCCCAGAGCTGATCTTTCATTGCCCTTTCATCCATACGACCCATTTTTACAGATGGCCGCTTGTTGGTTGAAGAGATCAAAGCTCCCAATCCTTTTCCTAAAGCCATAGCGCTAAAAAATTAGTTAAAAAAATTATTGGTTGCCTTCAAAATATTCCATCACTTCCCTGCCCAAACGCTCATAAGACCGGCTTCCCTTTCCTTTTGGATCATAGTGAAAAATGCTTTGCCCAAAGCTTGGAGCTTCAGCCAGCCGAACTGTACGCGGAATTACGGTGCGAAAAATATTGTCCGGAAAATATCTGTACAGCTCATCCATCACATCACTGGACAGCCGGTTTCTTTTATCAAACATTGTAAGAACCGCCCCAATCACATTTAGCTCGGGCTTTAACTCAGCTCGCACCATTTCAATTGTCCGCAAAAGCTGGCCCAGCCCTTCAAGCGCATAATATTCCGCCTGTACCGGAATTAAAATATGGTCGGCGGCAATAAGCCCATTTAATGTAAGCAAACCAAGCGACGGTGGGCAATCAATTATTATATAATCATATGCATGTTGCACTTCGCTAATTATGCCGGCAAGCTTTCTTTCCCGATTCTCTTCATTAACCAGCTCTACAGATGCACCCGCAAGATCAGGTGTGGCCGGCGCCAACCGCAAACCCTGATGCGGAGTATTTTGAGTGATATCATGCAAGCGCGCTTGACCTGACATGCTGTGATAAAGCCCGCGCTCAATATTTTGATAATCAATGCCCAATCCTGATGTTGCATTTCCCTGCGGATCCAAGTCAACCAACAACACAAAACGCCCGGCTTGCGCCAGAGTTGATGCCAAATTTATGGCTGTTGTCGTCTTTCCAACTCCACCTTTTTGATTTACTATTGCGATTATCCGCGACATATGTGAATATTATATCATATTCATGGATTTTTCCAAATTATTTATGTAGAAATAATATAGAGTTATTCTACATAATGCGCTATTACTAGCGAAATAACAAACAGTGAAATATGTCTGTCATTCTGAATCCCGACTTAGTCGGGATGAAGAATCCCTTAAATAATTCACTTTAATTTATTTGAATGACCAGAAGAGGGATCCCTTCATTTCATTCAGGGCAAGCTCTTCGGTCGCGGAGTTTATCCTCGAGCGTAGCGAAGGGCTCAGGATGACAGGTGAAGGGCTCAGGGTAATACAGTGCTAAACTCTGTATGAGTTCGTATAAAAAAACAGAAAATATTAAATTGAAGAGCCAAAGAGAAACAACATTTAGTCACTTGAAGAGCGAACTCTCCTAGTACACGGTAAGCAAAACTATTTCAGGCGGGGTCAAAAGGCGCGAACGGGGTCCTGTTTCTCCGGCTCCGCTTGTAACATACATATTCATACCACTGTACTCCACCCATCCGGAATGCCATGATCGCGGAATAACATTATCAACAGTGAAAACAGGCCCAAGCAAAGGAAGACGAATCTGGCCTCCATGAGTATGGCCTGCAACCATCATATCAATATCATAACCAGAGGCGCTGAAAATAGCAGCCGGATTATGAATAAGGGCGATTGTGGCAAGGCTTTTTTCATTTTTTGCCAATGGCCTTAAATCCAATTTCTGCGCCCAAAAAGAATCTCCTCCAAATATATACATCTTTTGGCCGTTGATTTCAATTTCTTTCTTTTCATTGACTAAATATTTAATGCCCATTTCTTCCATCTTGCTTTTAACATTATCACTCAAGTCAGGCAAACGATATTTTGGATCAAAAAAAGAAGCATCATCGCTGACTCCATATTCGTGATTGCCATGCACTGCAAATACTGGAACTGCACGCGCAAGCTTTTCAAGTGGCTTTAAATACTTGGTTTCATCAATATTGTCGCCTGAATTATTTATATGGTCGCCTGCTAAAAAAACAATATCCGGATTAAGCGATAAGATCTTATTAACCGCTTTTTCAGCATACTCTGTTTGTTTGTATGGTCCCACTTGAATGTCAGCCAGTATTGCTATTTTAATTGGGGCAGTTATTTTTTCCAGATCAATTTTTTCTTGCTTGACTATTAAAAATCGCGGTTCAACAAAACTGCCGTAAATAACGATAGTCGCTCCAAAAGCCAATAACAGCGCTATTGACAAAGAAGCGATTTTGTGCTTATGCTCCCAGCTTTTTACGCTATTGCGCCTGTGCCTGAATATGATAAAGGCGGGAATGGTGCTGATGGCAATCAGGATTAAGATAAGAATGTCAAAAAAATATTTCATGTTATGATTGCGTTTTGTATGATGATGAGCCGATCATAATTCAATATTTCAGGATTTAACCACTTGACTGCCAACTTAATTAATCATTACAATATCGAATTCCGGACAAATTACCGGCTTAAAAGTGCCGTCTCCCTTGTCATGCTTTAGCATATATATGCCTACTTTGCTTTTCATAATTTCAGCTCTAATCAATTTATTATTTATATCAGGAACCAAAACAGTCAATCCATTTTCATATTTGGATTTTCTGCTGGCCGCGCTCGGATCGGTTGCCAGAACTTCTTGAACATCATCTTTAAAACAATCTTCAGCCCATTTCCAAGATTTAATATTCAATTCCATATGCTTGCACTTTAAACTAAATGGTGTTCCGCAGACGTAACAACTTTTTTCTGCTTTTTCTTTTGTCATAAATTTTAAAATATTAAAAAGGTAAAATATTAATATGGTATAGGGCGAACCCAAATTCTTTTTGCGTATTAAAATCTTTATTGTGTATTTGTGCCCCCGGGAGGATTCGAACCCCCAACAACGGTTCCGAAGACCGGTGTGATATCCATTTCACTACAGGGGCAGTATAGTACGCTACTCAATATGAAAAAAATACCACATAACAAGCCAAAAGTCAATTTAAATGTTTTAATATTCTCATTCGGCACGAGTCGTGTCCAAAGATGTCCAAGTTCACATACATACTGGACTCTAATATTGACTTTTTTTGTTTGCTATAATAAAATATACCTGCTTTATTAAAAAATGATGATCATAAAAACGGAATACGGAATAAAAAAAGACGGAACCAGTAAATTCGTTATTATAGCCCCTCATGGCGCAGGAGATGATTTAAAAACTGGCGCGATAGCAAGATGCTTGGCTAAAGAGTTGAATGGTTTTCTAATAATTAACAAAAAATTCATAAAACCATCCAATTCAAAAGCACGCTTAAACAAAGAAAATATTGAGGACTTTAACCGGCTTAGATGGGGGCCCATAAGCCAAAAATATTTTTTTAAGCGCAAGAAAAAAGAAATGAAGCTTTTCTATAACGATATAGCGCGCGCTTGCGATTTAGCCAAAAAAATTAGCACGGATAAAAAAGCTGTTGCCATCTACATCCATGGCTCAAAAAAAAGTGATTCTTCAATTGACATAGGATGCGGAGTCAAGTACTGGAAAAATAAATATCTGCTTGGATCAAAAAAACACAATAGCAAAAAAAATTCAGGTCAAGTAACGCTCAAAGTTGGCCTGCTAAAAAAACTACGCAA
This sequence comes from bacterium, assembly GCA_043810165.1. GTDB lineage: Bacteria > Patescibacteriota > Patescibacteriia > Magasanikbacterales > GWA2-37-8 > CAYHSR01. The sequence continues at coordinate 7,073 of JBDROJ010000002.1, read as the reverse complement.
ACAGATTGAGAGCAAACCATTCAAAGACGGCCGGTTATTAACTACAATCGGAGAAGTTAAAGCCGGTTGGAGCAAGCATAACGCGCTCCAGTTCCATAAAAGCATGGGACGGAACGATTATGCTTTTCAGCTCGAAATGAGCAATGATCTCAGAAGTGATAAGGACTCCATACATTTAATTGCAAAAATATTATTAGAATCAATCATTCAAGTTTTTTAATATGACAATACATGTCTTGGTATATACAGATCCGAATCGACTTACAGAAGTTACGAAAGCCGATCTCAAGCTCTTGAAAGAAGCGGCTGAAAGAAAAAAAGTCAACCTTAAAATAATTTTTGCCCGCGACTGCCAGCTTGTTTTAGGAAAAAAACCGCAGGTTCTAATTGACAATAAAAAACAAAAAATAAATGTTCTGCTAGTAAGACCTAATTTTTTAAGCACTAACCTTGAATTCAGATGCGCAATAATCAAGCAGTTTGAATTAAGCGGAATCAAAGTCATTAACAACAGCTTGGCTGTTTTGCGAGCAAAAAATAAATTAAGAACACTGCAGGTCTTGAGCAAGTGCGATATACCAATACCAAAAAGTTTTGTTATCGTAAGCACAAAATATATTGACGAGGTAATCAAAGACATCGGATCGTTTCCGGTAATATTAAAAACAGTAACCGGCTCACATGGTTCGGGAGTTGCCATTGCCGAGACCAAAAGGGCAGTAAGATCTGTAATTGAGATGGTTCTTGGAGAAAGCGGAAATAATCCGATCGTTGTTCAGGAATACATTAAAGAATCGCGAGGAAAGGATTTGCGTGTCTTTATAGTTGGCAGGAAAATTGTTGGCGTTATGGAGCGCGTGGCGCAAAAAAAAGGAGAATTCAGATCAAATTTCCATTTAGGTGGACGCGTTCGCGTTGCCGAATTAAGCAGAAAAGAAAAAGACATTGCATTTGCGGCTGTAAGGGCATGCGGTTTGGATATTGCTGGAGTTGACTTATTGCGCACAAAAACCGGACCAAAAGTGCTTGAAGTTAATGCAAATCCCGGACTGCAAGGCATAACTGAAGCAACAAACATTGATATTGCAGGCCAAATAATTGACTTTGCAATTAAAAAAGCCATCGTGCAAATAAATTCGCGGTAATATAATATCTATTGACAAGTTGAAAACATTTGGCGACAGACCCAATTTATAGAACTTAACTAACAAAAATACTCTTCATACTACTCTGGCTAGATACGCCAAACAGGGTATATTGCACAGAATATATCGCGGTTTTTATCGTTCAAAACCAAAAGAGGTTGGAGCAATTATTGTAATCGTGGGCCGCCAGGGAGTCGAACCCTGGACCTTATCCTTAAGAGGGATCTGCTCTACCAGCTGAGCTAGCGGCCCGAAAAATACTAAAAAAAGTATAGCATCTTTAAATAAAATAATCAATGCTTATAAAGTTGTGGAAGCTTGAATATCCACCCACCTATTTTTAGTTGAAAAAATAATGGTTTTGTGGTAGATTTTAAATGATATGATGAAAGAAACTGTGGGCATTAACCCAAAAAATTTAGACGAGCATCAGTCGATGGCAAATGTAGAAGAAGTGCCAAATTTAGAAGTCGTAGAAGATAGTATTTTTAAAGTGTGGAAGACGCGAATAGATGATGCTGAATTGACTCCAGAGGATTTAGAAAACTACCTTGATTTGTTGAAGGATATTCCTTTGTCTGAAGAGCCTCAACAAGCCGTGAATTTTTTGATAAATTTGATTGATAAAATTGACAATTCAGAACAGATCTCACGGAATTTTTGGAGCGAACAAGAAAAATCTAGAATTTCAGCCTACTGGATATCGGATCAAATAGACCAAGACGGCTTCAGGCTATTTTTTTTAAGGCAGATTTTTTATATTATCTCACCAAAAATTGGGGAATTAGATACTCGAAAAGATAACAAACTTAGAGAGAAAATCGCAATAAAATTTCTTGATTCGGCTATATCAGATTTCAGAAGCAAAGACCCTTCATATTTTTCCACTTTTCCAGATCCCATGGCTGATGATGACCAATATGATAGAGGAGACAAATATTTGGCCATGAACTGGCATCATTTTGAAGATGAGTCGGGCGGAACTGAGTTGTTAACTGATTTAGTAAGATTATGTGGCCAGCATAAGTTCAAGCAAGCTCTACCAAAAATAATAGACGGCCTTGATGTGGCTTATGGCGCGTATATACACCGCGAAATAGCTGAAACACTCTCAAGTATTGACGCTGATTTGGGGGCTGACCAAATGTTGAAAAAATTGAAAACTACGGACAACGAGCATGATAGGTCGTTTTATAGTGCAATCCTCTATCGCATGGAATTAGGTCAAATTCACGTCCAAGACGGATCTGTCCAATACCTGGAAAAAGATTTTAAACTTCAAGGAGAGCAAAAAGACAAAATACAAATAGCCTTTAGAATAACCGGCGACGGCAAGATCGGATTATTTGACGATCAAGATCAATTAATTGGATATTTTGAGTTAGGCGATTTAACTAAAGAAGAACAAGAACCATTAAGACAAATAATGGATAATTTTGACCAATTAGCTTTTGCAGATCCAGACTCTGATCCCAAAATTATTGATGATTTTAAGAAAGATTATTTAAAGGTTTACAAAAAATTTCATGATGAAACCAATGTCAGGTTCAGCGATTTAACAATCAGGGAACAGGTCTGGTTTTATCAATATTTACAAGAAGCTAAAACAGAACAACAAAACCAAGCCAAAACAATAGCTAAAGATTTCGGCAGGGATGGTATTAAGGCCTTTATTTCTTTAGAAATGGATAGAGAAGCTGGAGACAAAATATTTGCTATTGCTCAAAATTATGATCAGGAAACCGCTAAAGCCATATTTAGAAAATACGCAGAATTGGCTGATACAGTAGAAGGCGTTGGAGATTATTTAAAGAACAAATTCGGCAAAAAAAATGACAAAGACAATAAAACAGTATTAAACATCGTCAAAGGATTGTTGGGCAGAGGCACTGAATTGTTAACAGAATACGGAACCCGAACCGTAGAAAAATCAAAAGCTCTTTCTAAATTAAATCAAAGCCGCACGGATGTTGTTTTATTCACCCAAGCTTTTAAGGCAGTCAAGCCCGACTTGAATGAAGTAGAGGGAATGGAGCTGGTTAGTTATAATGTTGGTGAGTTGAGTCCGGAGGATAAGAAAATGATGCTTAGGATATCCAGAGCAAACTGGGTGGACAATGTGGAAGAAGAGCGCAGACAAGAAGGTGAAGAGACAGTAGCCGAATTTAGCCAAATATTTAAAAAAAATAATGTGGAATTTCATGTTTTGAAAAAAGACGGACAAGTTATATCTTTTTTGCGCTATGAATTACTGCCAAACGTTGATCCATCCGAACGGCCACATTGTTATGCCGGTTCCTTTAATGTTGATCCTGACTATCGTGGCTCAGGCATTGGGTCAGCAGTAATAGATGCCAGCTTGAACCAGGCGACTAAAAAATATGTATTGGAAGCCACGGCTTCATCCATAGATAAAGTCGGAACTAAGTATGTGGAATATGCGGGTTTTAATATTGTGGGCACCGAACCGTTAGCTGATAATTTGGATATTGTGGATTTAAAAATTGTTTGTGATATTGAAAAGAATAAAAATATGCATGCTAAAAAAATGACGCACAAAGATTTAGCGGAATTGTACAATTTACAAAAGAACAAAGATGATGCACGTCTAGTACAAAGTAATGAACCCATAATCGTTCGAGTTTTTGATCCTGAAACTGATAATGTAGAGGTTATTGATTGTGTTAATAATTTAACAGCTTCAGGTTATATAGGCACTAGATATTATTTTGATCCTAACAATAAAAAACAAAGATACTATGTTTTTGAAAAGGATAAAGCAGTTGTGCCTGAGATGAGTCATCAAAAAGCACTAAAAAAAGCAGCTTAATTATCAAACACTGTAACGGAGCCATCGCCAGATTGAGCGATGGTTTTTTGTTCTTGTTTATTCCAAAAATATGCGAATATATTTTTGTGCATTTGGCATATATGCGGGTCATCAATAATAAGCGCAATGACATCATTCTCGCGCAAGGTGAAATACGATATTTTGTTCCCATAAATCTGCATGGCTGTGCCAAAGGGTCTTATTTCTTTGGGTAAAAATTTAAATTCAGTTAAATCGTTTATTTCCTCTTTAAACACTTTTCTGGTTTCAGGCGTGTCCAGGGCAAGTATTTTCTTGCTTATGCCTTTTTTTATTCTTTTTTTAATATAATCTTTGTTTATATCTGCTGTGAATTCATCTACAGCGTCAGAATCAATATACGCGTAAATCGGGCCGGTTTCATTAAGAGTATCATAAAGAGCTTCTATTAAGCCCTCTTTCCCTTCAAAAAATCTTACACCAGGTTTGTTTTGCGTAATATTGTACATTCCGGTTAGATCGCGTATAGTTTGCTCCATTTCTTGGCCAATAATTGAACTTTCACGTTTTTTTTGCTCAATCAAGCCAAAAAGTTTTGTTGGATGGCTTGGCCTGTAAAAAGCGCGACGTCCTTGTTTTCTGTATTCAACAAACTCTTTTGAAATTAGAAAATTAAGTGAATCATATACAGAGGCACGCGAGAGATTTGTTTTGCCTAAAATAGTTGGCACATCCAACTCGCCATTTTGCTGTAAAATTACATAAATTTCCGCTTCAGAAGGATCAAATCCATATTCCATCAATGTTTCTTGAATGCTTTTCATATAGTTTATTTTGCTAATTTAGTGCGTATTTGTAAAATGAATCTTTTAGCTTACCATACAAGTATTATACCATAGTTTAAATTATTTGTCAAGTTCTGACTGGACATATTTATTATATAACTATTATGCTAATTTTAGCTAATATAAAGGAATATGTTTATTAAATTCCAACGCCCCCTTGACATTTCTCTCAATATATAGTATACTAATCTGTTAAGCTGAAAAATGTAAAAAAGCACAGACAAAAGCAAACAAGCAGTCAGCAAATAGCACTTTACAATCAAATAAAGAAAACCTGTATAAGAACCGGCTTTTGGCTTGTTCTGTACAGTGTTAAACCAAGTACCTTTTGGAGAGAGGGGTGTTTGGATAAAATAATCAATATAAGCTTTAATAAGCGAAAAAAGGCCTCTCTCCATGCGAATGAGAGGTTTTTTGTTCCAAACGGCAAAGGGGGAAACAGTTCAACAACCGAGATAAGTAATCCAAAAGATAAAAGTCGGTTAAGTTTACTACCCCTTTATCGGTTGGAACAACAACCATTGATTTTGTGCCAAATCGCTTTATTGAGAGAGATAAAGCGAAGAGGCCCTAAGATATATGGTGATACTAACCAATATAGTTCTTTAAAACAAAACATCTGTTCCACTGCCTGTAATCTACGGGCAAGACAGACAGCATTGATCCCTTATTGCCATTATGAAATAGGAGAGAGATTCCTATCGGTAATTAGAGATAGTGCGCATCTAGCAACGCCCGCCATTGCCCAAAAGGCAATGGCCGGGCAACGCCCCGACTTAGTCGGGATACATCCCGACTTAGTCGGGATACATCCCGACTTAGTCGGGACATCGCTCTTACATTAATATGTTGGAGAAGAGACAGAGGTTTTGAAACAACTGCCTAAGGCGGTTGTCTCTACCTCGTGGTCGCTCTGCATATCTCGCTAGAAGTGTGCAGTACCGAGTGCGTTCCCTCATCACCTGATTAGCAAGATGATGGTGGTGGGTGGAACATTCGGCGCTACGCTGAATAATTGTTCTTTACAAATAGCTCACGTAATGATTTCTCCCCTTATTGTTCTTACACAAAAAGAATAAAACTGGGGAGAAATCGAAAACAAAAACTTTTTGCTGCAAACGCGGCGGGAGGACAAGATGAAGATCGTACTTGCGGGTCCCCCGCGCAGCGGCAAGAGCTGTCTGCGCGAAGGACTCAAGCAGGCGGTTCGGAGCGTTCCTGGCGCTCCGTATCCGTACGTTATCACCGCGTGCCCTGATGGGGAGGGCGCGTGGTTCCAGGAGACCGTCGGGGCAGATCCAGCCCTGGCGGCGGCGTGCAAGGCGGCCTACAAGGCCAAGTTCACGCCGGAATTCGTGGATCGGGTGGCGACCTCGGTCGAGCGGTGCACATTGCCGCTGACCCTGGTGGACATCGGCGGGATCCCCTCCGCCGAAAACGTGCGCATCTGTGCGCACGCCACCCACATTGTCCTGCTCGCCGGGACCGACCCAAAGACCGGAGAGGTCTGGTCGGACCGGCTCGTGGTCTGGTACGAGTTCGCGCGCAAGCTCGGACTCACCGTGGTCGCGGAGATCTTCTCCGACTACCACGGCCGGATCGACGAGGTCAATGGCGCTGGAGCCGATGGGATCCTGCGTGGCAGTGTTCACCACCTCGAGAGGGGTGAGGACATCGCCAACAGGCCAATGGTTCGCGCCTTGGCCGAGCACCTCGTGCAGATGGTCGAGCACGAGAACAAGTAATTAGCGTTTGACCAACGCAACGTGCCGATCGAATTCGGTATGCGTCACCTGCATTGAGTAGCCGATAGGCACAACGCTCAAAAGTGGTGAGCCAAGAGGAAGCAGATCCTCACGAGGTTCGTCAATTCCTCAACAATAAAATATTGACTTTCGCGGACGAGAACAACCTTGCCCTGTAAAACATGGGCACTCCTGTCACTGAAAAGTGAGTCCGCCAGGAGAAGATCTGGAGAGACAACGTGGCCAGCTACAAGATCGAGACCGTTTCCGTCAGCCTGAACTCCAACGCCGCGACCCTGTTCCGGATCGGCTTCGCCGACCCGGCCACGACCGACATCGTGGTCCGGGACGCCGAGGAGCGGATCAAGCAGATCGAGGCCGAGGACCTGGAGCTGGGGGGCAAGGTGGCCTTGACCAACGGCCCGGCCGCGTTGCCGGTCGCCATGGTGCTCTCGCACCACCTGGCGCACCGCTTCGAGACCGTGGCGTGCTTCGACCCCAAGTGCGGTGGCTACATCGTGGCCATCAC
>JBDROJ010000001.1:0-19153 GCA_043810165.1 bacterium | reverse complement strand
ATCTTTAGACCCAGTGATGCTTAAAAAACAAATTAATAAAAAGATTAAAATTATTAAAAAATTAGCTAAATAGTATAGTAAGATGTTATATGACCCAACCAATACTATTTGAGTAAGATTATTTGATGACTAAATGCGTTATTTGAAATATTATTTGAAATAAAAAAGCCACCCATTATTTTAGGTGGCTTTTTGAAATTTTGTTAGGCGGTTGCTCCGGCTTTTTTGTCTTGCCTTTTTAACAAAAAAGTCAATATTGGCGGAGTTAGCAGTGTGGTTAGGATTACCACTATAACGATAACAGAGAATACTTGATCGGAAACTACTCCAAGATTTTTACCAATCACTGCAAAGATTAAACCGACTTCACCGCGAGGCACCATGCCAAAACCAATAATGGTTTTGTTCACGCCTTTGCCCGCAACAGAGCCGGCAATGATTTTGCCGATAAATGCCACTGCTGTAATGGCCAAGGCCACGCCCAGTATGGATAGGTCAAACATTGTTTCTAATTTTACAGCCATGCCGGTCATCACAAAGAAAATTGGAATTAAGAAATTTCCCAATGGTTCAATTAAATCTTCAATATGACGATGTGAGTGCGGTTCAACCGCCTTTTCAATTTTTTCTTTAATACCATGTTCACATTCAATTTCTTCAATAGCTTTTCTAACGTCGCGTACAACTTTTGGATCTTTAAAATATCGGAAGTGTACAGGATCTAAAATCAAGCCGGCTGCAAAAGCGCCTACGATTGGCGCCAAGCCGATTAATTGAGCCAAGTAAGCAAAAATCAAGCCAAAACAAATGGCTAATGTAAATTTCATGGCCACGCCGGTATGAATTTTAGCGAATGCTTTGCTTAAGACAGGCGCTAATAATTGTCCGATTATAATAGAGCCAACCAAAAATAGGATTGCTTTGGCTGTAATCCAACTGATGGTGCCAAAGCTTACCGAGCCGACAGTAACAATGGCCGATACCACAGCTAAAATTATTAAGCCCATTACATCGTCTATCACAGCTGCGCCCAAGACGATCTGGGCTTCTTTGGTTTGCAATTTTTTTAGGTCTTTAAATACGCGGGCAGTAATGCCGACCGATGTGGCCGTTAAAGTTGCGCCCAAGAAAAGATAAGTATTCATGCTTAGGCCGGGCAATAACCACGGACCCACAACATAGGTTCCTAAAATGAACGGAGCTATTACGCCGACAATTGCAACAAGCGCGGCTTTTAGGCCCACTTTTTTCATTTCATGTATATTTGATTCCAAACCGATTTGGAATAGCAAGATCACCACACCTAGTTCAGACAAGAAGGCAATGATGGCGTTGCTTTTAATAGGATCAAACATTTGGATGCCTAATAAGGCAAGGTTTCCAAGTATCACGCCAATTACTAATTCACCTAATACCGAAGGCTGTCCTATTTTTTCTACCAAACTAGAAATTTTTGCAGCAATTAAAATTACAGCAATCCATAAGAATGTAACCGCAGCTTCACCACCATGACCGACTGATTCTCCGTCCACAGCATCTCCACTAGCTATTGCATAAGGGGCGACAATTACTCCTAATAATAAAAGAAAAAACAACAAACGTTTGTTGCCCCATTTTTCAAGCGACTTTTTTGTAGTTCGCTTTGCGTAGTCAATTATGTTGACCATATCTGTTGATTAATTAGTTAATATTATTGTCATTACTTTGCGGGTGCTCGCAATGACAATTAATGAACCATATTTTAGAACAGATTTATTTAAAAGTCAATAAATTTGACTTTTTAAACAGGGGTGGTAAAATCAACAAGCACAATATATAATATATAATAATATGAACAAAACACAATTAAGCAAAATAATGAGATTGATCCGCCGTACTGGCGATAAATTGATTATTCCTGATGTTGAGTCAGATGCAGTCATGGCCATGATGAATCTAGATGATTATGAGCGTTTATTGAGCACTCCACAATCAGTCAAAGGTTTGACTGAAGAACAAATGATGGAAAAGATCAATCGCGATATTGCTATCTGGCGTTCGCAAAATCAAAGTGAGACATTGGATTGGTATGATGGGGGAGATGGGTATTATCAAGCAGACAAACTATATAATGGAACCGGTAATGGTATGGAATATGATGATCGCTCCTATTCGGGTTATCAGGAGGATGCCAAGAGCAAGTATAATGAACCAGAAATTCCGTTTATAGGTGATGAATCAACAGATGTAGAAGGATATCTAGATTCTGACGAATTAGATATTGGTTTGGAATTGGATCAAGAAAATGATCCTCCATTATATTTTGAACCTGGAGACGATAGGGACTTTGAGCTGGTCACGGCCGAAAAAATGTCTGACTTTGGTGAAATATCCATTGAAGAGCCTTTAAATGACATTGAAGACGATACAGAAGATGACAAATTTTATTTGGAACCGATTGAGTAGATTTTTGGTTTTTTCTATTTGGCTAAGATGTTATTCAAAATTAGCATTCTAGCCAAAAGGTTTGTCCACATTTTACCCCCTTGCATTATTTTCAGATTCTGTTATAATGTAGGCTGTATAAAAACCTAGATATAAGTCTAGGATTTATCTAATTTTAAAAATATTATCGGCTGGATAACAAATCTGCAACGACCACTCGGTGCAGTGCCGAATAAGGTAGATTAATAATATGGCTGAGTTTATTAGAAACAAGCCACACGTTAATGTCGGCACCATTGGACACGTAGACCATGGTAAGACTACTTTAACAGCTGCCATCTTAAAGGTATTAACTGCAGCTGGCAAAATTGCTCAAAACAAGAGCGTAGATGAGATTGATGCTGCTCCAGAAGAAAAAGAGCGCGGTATTACTATTGCCACAGCCCATGTAGAATATGAGTCAGATGCTCGTCACTATGCCCATGTAGATTGTCCAGGCCATGCTGATTATGTCAAAAACATGATCACCGGAGCTGCCCAGATGGACGGAGCCGTTTTGGTTGTTTCAGCTGCTGACGGTCCTATGCCTCAAACTCGCGAGCACATTCTATTAGCTCGTCAAGTAGGCGTGCCATATATTGTGGTGTTTTTGAATAAAATTGACCAGGTTTCTGATCCAGAATTGATTGATCTAGTGGAAGAAGAAGTTAAAGACCTGTTAACTAAATATGAATTTCCTGGAGACAAGACCCCAATAATTCGCGGTTCTGCATTAAAAGCTTTGGAAAACCCATCTGATGAAGAGGCATCCAAGCCAATTTTTGATTTGTTAAAAGCATTGGATGAATTCATTCCTGATCCTCAACGCGATGTTGACAAGCCATTTTTAATGCCTATTGAAGATGTATTTAGCATTGAAGGTCGTGGTACTGTGGTAACTGGTCGTATTGAACGTGGACAAGTTAAGATAAATGATGAAGTTGAGATGGTTGGTCTTGGAAAGGAAAACGCTAAAGTTGTTGTCACTGGCATTGAGATGTTCAATAAATCACTAAAAGAAGGCCAAGCCGGTGATAATGCTGGCATATTATTGAGAGGTATTAAAAAAGAAGAGATAGAAAGAGGCGTGGTTTTGGCTGGTTGTGGTAGCATTACTCCACACACCGAATTTGATACTGAAGTTTATGTATTAACCAAAGAAGAAGGCGGTCGTCACAAGCCATTTTTTAAAGGCTATAAGCCACAATTCTATATCAGAACTACTGATGTAACGGGTGAAGTGGAGTTGCCTGAAGGTACTGAAATGGTTATGCCAGGTGATACCGTCAAATTAAAAGTTAAATTAATCGCCCCAGTTGCTATTGAAGAAAAGATGAACTTCGCTATCCGCGAAGGTGGCAGAACAGTTGGCGCGGGCGTTGTAACTAAGATTATCAAATAAGTATGTAGACAAGGGCGCTTCAAATCAAACTGAAGTGCCCTTTCTATATTATTCCTTAACAACATGGCAACAGCAATCGCTAGTACAACTAAGAAGAAAGAAGAAGTGTCTACACGTATTCGCATTAAGATCCGCGCTTATGATAATAAGATTATTGACCAAGCAACCAAGAATATTATTGAGACAGCCGAGCGAAATAGCGCAAAAGTGGTCGGTCCAGTGCCTTTACCAACTGAAAAGACCAAATTTACAGTTAATCGTTCAACTTTTGTGCATAAAACATCCCGTGAACAATTTGAGATGCGCGTGCATAAACGATTGATTGATGTGATTAATCCATCTCCAAAATGCATTGATGCATTGATGAGCCTGCAAATTCCAGCCGGAGTGGATATTGAGATAAAGATGTAGTAGACACAAATAGGTATAGGTATTGACAAAAATAATAAGTTTTAGTAAACTCTATTTGAGTCTAATAGTTTAGTTTTTCATGAGACAAGTAAATAAGATCTCTAGGATGTAAATCCATGAGAAAACATTTATAAGATTTATGGAAAACGGAGGTAAATTCGTATATAAATAATTTTTAAGGCCAAAATCTTAAAAACACGAATGACGTGAATAATCATGAATGATGCTGATGTAGATAAAGGCTAGAAACAACAGGATTGTTTTTTTATAAAACAAGTTGTTGTTTCTAGTTTTTTTATGAAATTTATTCTAGGTAAAAAATTAAGCATGACACAGGTGTTTAAAGAGGACGGAAGCGTAGTTCCTGTAACCAGAGTCCAAGCCGGTCCATGTCAAATAGTACAAATAAAAAAGGGATGCAATACTGCAGTCCAGATTGGGTTTGGAAAATGTCGAGAAAAAACTTTGTCAAAACCTCAAATAGGTCATTTGAAGGATCTGGACAAAGTTAAGTTTTTAAAAGATTTTACCGTAGAAGAAAAACAATTAGAAAATTTTAATAAAGGCGATCAAATAACAGTGAACGTTTTTGCTGTTGGGGATAAAGCAACCGTGGTGGGCGTATCTAAAGGAAAAGGTTTTCAGGGCGTGGTTAAGAGGTATAATTTTAAGGGCGGTCCTGCCAGCCATGGTCACAAAGATCAATTGCGCATGCCTGGTTCAATCGGCGCTACTGGTCCGCAGAAAGTTTTTAAAGGCACCAGAATGGGCGGTCGTATGGGTGGAGATCAAGTTACTGTTACAAATTTAGAAATAGTTGAAATACACCCTGAAGAAAATGAATTATATATCAAAGGAGCTGTTCCTGGCGCCAGAAATGGTTGGTTGATAATAAAGGCAGAAGGCGATATGGATCTTAAGCCAGTGTTAGTTGAAGAAAAGGAAGAAAATGTTGTTGAAGAAATTAATGATGAAAAAAAAGTTGAACAACCGGCCGAAGAAAGCAAAGAAGAGAAACCAGTAGTTGAAGAAGTATCAAAAACCCAAGAAGTTGCAGAAGAAAAAAAAGAACCCGCTTCGGTTGAAGCTTCATCGGACAAGGAAACCAAGTAATTATGAAAACTACAGTTTACAATTTACAGGCACAAGCAACTAGTGAGATGGAATTGGCAGACGATATTTTTGCGGTTGTAATAAAACCAGAAGTAGTGCATCAAGTTTTTGTATCACAAATGGCCAACCAGAGACAGGCTTTGGCACATACCAAAGATAGAAGTGAGGTAAGCGGTGGTGGAAAAAAACCTTGGGCTCAAAAAGGTACTGGCCGAGCTCGCCATGGTTCTAATCGTTCTCCAATTTGGAGCGGTGGCGGTGTAACTTTCGGTCCGCTTAAAGTAAATAGCTATAAAAATAAGATTAACAAAAAGACCCGCCGTTTGGCTTTAAGAATGTGCTTGACTGATAGAGTTGCGCAAGGCGAGTTTGCTGTAATTGAAAATTTTGATTTTGAACAGCCAAAAACAGGATTATTCACTCGTTTTTTACAGGCTTTGCCTATTAAGAAAAAAACTTACTTGGTTTTAACAGACGGAAAACAGGAACAGATTTTGCAGATGACTAAAAATTTGGATAATGTGGAAACCAGGCGAGCTGAAGATTTAAATATTATGGATGTATTAAATAACCAGGCCATAATAGCTAGCCAAGATGCTGTTAAGAAAATTCAAGAAGTTTTGAAAAAATAATATGGGTTTATTAAATAAAATATTAAAAAAGAGAGACAAGCATGATAAAGCTAGTAAAAAAGAACAGCTAGATGATATTAAGGTTGAAAAAAAAGAATCTGCTTCCACTGAAGCTACAGCGGACAAGGAAAAGAAAATTCAAGAAGTTGAAGTAAAGAAAGTAGAGAAACAAGCACCAGAACATGTTAGTTCTAAAAAGAAGAAGTCTGCTTCCGCTAAAGTTGCAACAGACAAAGTAAAAAAGTTAAAGTCACTGCCTTTATCCAGTGTATCAGACAAAGTTTTAGTACATCCTTTAATTACAGAAAAGGCTGCGATTGCAGAGAGCTTGAATCAATATAGTTTTGTGGTTGCCAGATGGAGTACTAAGAAAGATATTCAAACAGCAATTGAAGAAATCTATGGGGTTAGCCCTATGAAAATTAGGACCTCAAATATTGAAGGACGCCAGATTAATTTTAAGAGAACAAAAGGTAGAAGACAGAGTTATAAAAAAGCAATTGTTAGTTTGCCAAAGGGCAAAAGCATTGATATTCACCAAGGAGTCTAAATATGCCTATTAAACGATACAAACCAACTACTGCAGGACGTCGCAATTCAAGTGTGCAGACTTTTGATGATATTACCAAACACAGGCCCGAAAAAAGCCTGACAGTTCCTTTGAAGAAAAACGCTGGTCGCAATAACCAAGGCAAGATTACTGTACGCCACAAAGGCGGTGGAGTAAAAAGATATTATCGCTTGGTTGATTTTAAAAGAAAAGATTTTGATAAGCAGGCTGAAATATTGGCCATTGAATATGATCCCAATCGAGGTCCTCGTATTGCTTTAGTGCAGTATGAAGATGGTAAAAAATCATATATAATATGTCCTAAGGGTTTAAAGATTGGAGAAAAAGTGGTTTCGTCAGATAAGGCGGTTGAGGCTAAAATGGGCAATAGGATGCCACTTGAATACATACCCTCCGGCATGTTTATATATAACGTAGAATTGACACCTGGCAAAGGCGGGCAATTGGTACGTGGTGCTGGAAACACAGCTCAATTAATGAATATAGAAGAAGACAGCGCCATTATCAAGCTACCTTCCGGTGAAATTAGGAAAGTGTCAAAAAAATGTGCTGGCACTATTGGAGAGATTGGCAATGAAGATTATCATTTAGTGCGCTGGGGAAAAGCTGGTAGAAAAAGAATGATGGGTATTAAGCCGACTGTTAAAGGAAAGAATATGAACCCGGTTGACCACCCACATGGTGGTGGTGAAGGACATAGCCCAATCGGACAAAAGCGTGGTCCTCAAACCATATATGGCAAAACTGCCATGGGCGCGCGCACCAGAAAACCAGGAAAATGGAGCGATAAATTTATTGTAAAATCACGACGTAAGTCAAAGAGAAGAAAATAATATTATATTATGTCTAGAAGTTTAAAAAAAGGACCTTACTTGGATGAGAAACTCATGAAAAAGGTCAAAAAAATGAAAGATAACAAACAAAATCAGCCTATTAAGACTTGGGCTAGGGCCAGTACCATAACTCCGGAAATGATTGGCATGACTTTTTTGGTGCATAACGGAAAAGATTTTTTGAATGTACTTGTAGAAGAAAATATGGTTGGACATAAATTAGGAGAGTTTTCTCTTACCAGAAAGTTTGTTAGTCATGGAGGCAAGATGGCAAAGACTCAAGCCAAGGGCAAGTAATTAATATTAAATTATGTCAACTGAAGTGAAAGCAAAATTAAAACAGATACGCATTTCACCGCGCAAGGTCAGGTTGGTGGCTGATTTAGTGCGAGGGAAAAAAGCAAAACAGGCTGTAAATACTTTGTCATTATTGAATAAAAAATCTGCTAAACCATTAATAAAATTGATCAAATCAGCCATTGCCAATGCTAAAAATGATTTTGAATTGGAAGAAGGTAATCTGCGAATTAGTAAATTGTCTGTGGACGAAGGTCCTACATACAAAAGATGGATGCCAAGAGCACGTGGTCGGGCTACTACTATTAGAAAACGTACATCCAAAATTGAGGTTATTTTAACTTCAATTGTAGAGCCTATTGAGAAGTTAAAAGAAAAAAAGACATCAGCAGTTACTGTACCCAAACAGGTTGAAACCAAAAAAAAGACTGAAGAAAAAGCAGTAAAGGCATCTGATAAAGCAATTAATAAATAAAAAATATGGGTCACAAAGTCCATCCTAAAATTTACCGTACTCCAGAATTGTTTAGCTGGGATTCAAGATGGTTTGCAAAAAAAGGCAAGATGCCATTGTTTTTAGAGCAAGAAACAAAAATAAGAGAATTTTTGGAAAAGAGATTTAAAGACGCCTCTATTGATGCTATTGGAGTTGAAAGAAGCGCAAAAGAAATTAAGGTAATTATTTTAGCAGCCAAGCCAGGCGTGATTATTGGACGCGGAGGTAAAGGTTTGGAAGAAGTAAGAAAGCATATTGAAAGAAAAATTTTACAACTTAAATTAAAAGTTGATATATCTGTTCAAGAGGTGCGCCAGCCAGCTTTGTCTGCCAAGATTGTGGCTCAAAGTATGGCTTCTGAAATAGAACATCGCATTCCGTTTAGAAGAGTAATGAAGCAAGCAGTGGAAAAATCCATGAATGCCGGCGCCAAAGGTATAAAGGTTTGTATGGCCGGTCGTTTAAATGGTGTGGAAATAGCTCGTACAGAAAAATTCGGAGCAGGTAAGATGTCTTTGATTACCATGCGTAGTAATGTTGATTATGCTCTTGTGGAAGCTAAGACTATTTATGGAATTATTGGTATAAAAGCATGGATTTATCTTGGTGAAGCATTTGGCAGGCATGACAAGTTCAATAAAAAGAAAGACGAAAACAAAAAATAATTGTATGTTATTACCTAAAAAAGTACTGCACAGAAAATGGCACAAGGGCCGAAGAAGAGGCCTTGGCGTAGCTACCCGAATCAATACGGTTGACTTTGGTACTTATGGTTTAAAATGTTTGGAGCATGATTGGATTACCAGTCGCCAGATAGAGGCTGGCCGAAGAGTGTTGACTCGTTATGTGAGAAAGACAGGTAAAATTTGGATCCGAGTTTTTCCTGACAAGCCTGTTACCAAGAAAGGAAATGAAATTCCAATGGGTGGCGGCAAGGGAAGTCCTGATCATTATGTAACCGTTGTAAAGCCTGGAACAATTTTGTACGAAATGGATGGAATCCCTGAAGAAAAAGCCAGAGAAGCCATTAAACTAGCCGGTTTTAAGTTCGGCATAAAGACTAAATTTGTTAAAAAGAAATAATCAAAAGATTATGAAATGGGCAGATATTAAAAATAAGAACACAGATGAATTACAGGAATTATTGGTACAGCAAAAAGCTGAACTGCAGAATTTGAATTTTCAGGCACATGCTCGTCAGTTGAAGCAGGTCCACAAGATTAGTAGTGCTAAGAAAATCACAGCTCGTTTGATTATATTATTAGAACAAAGAAAGAGAGAAAATAAAAATAAATAATTTTTTAATATGGATATACAAGATAAAAAAAATTTAAAGAAAAGAACGACCGTGGGTATTGTTGTTGGAGATGGAATGAACAAGACTATTAACGTAAGGGTAGATGTTAAAAAATTGCATCCAAAATACAGAAAGTTTTATCGTTCAAGCAAAAGATATCACGTGCACGACGAAAAAGGATTGGCAAAAATTGGAGACAAAGTAAAATTTGTGGAATGTCGGCCATTGTCAAAAACCAAACGATGGAGATTGTTGGAGGTAATAAAATAGTAGAAAAATATGTTACAACATCGATCAATGTTAAAATTAGCTGATAATAGTGGAGCCAAGAAATTGATGTGCATCCGTGTTTTGGGCGGATATAAAAAACGATATGCTCGTGTAGGTGATATTATCACTTGTTCAGTTAAAGAAGCGGCCCCGCGTGGTATGGTAAAAAAAGGCGAGGTAGTGCATGCTGTGGTTGTGCGTCAAAGAAAGGAAATAAGAAGAAAAAATGGCGTGTATGTGCGTTTTGATGAAAATTCAGCCGTGATTGTTGATCGTAAGACAAAAGAGCCAAAAGGAACGCGTATTTTTGGACCTGTTGCAAGAGAATTAAGATCCATGGGTTTTAAGAAGATTATTTCTCTAGCTCCGGAAGTTTTGTAAACACTAATAACACTAATTATGAAGTTAAAAACAGGTGACAAAGTAGAAGTGATTGCAGGAAAAGATCGCGGAAAGAGCGGTAAAGTTATTCAGGTTTTTTCAAAACAAGGTAGATTTCAGCAATCAAAACTTGTAGTAGAAGGCTTGAATATTATTAAGAAACACATGAAGTCTAACAAGCGAGGCGAGAAAGGGCAAATATTAGAGCTGTCAGCTCCAATTAATGCCAGTAATGCCGTTTTAGTATGTCCTAAATGTAGTAATAAAAGCAAAATAGGTTATAAAATAGAAGGTAAAACCAAACAAAGAGTTTGTAAAAAATGCCAAGAGGCAATAGATAGCTAGTAAAATTATAATTGATATGGAAAATAATCTGTATAAAAAATTTAAAAAAGAAATAGTTCCTAAATTAAAGCAGGATTTAGGTTTGAAGAATGTGATGCAAGTTCCGAAAGTTACTAAAATAGTAATAAATGTTGGAGTTGGACGTTTTGTAAAAGACAAGGGATATATAGAAAACGTAGAACATACATTGGGTAGTATTTCTGGGCAGAAGCCGGTACGTACTAAAGCCAAGAAAGCAATTTCCAATTTTAAGATTAGAGCCGGCATGGAAATTGGCGTGGCCGTGACTTTACGCGGTAAGAAGATGTATGATTTTTTGGAAAAATTATTAAGCGTAACTTTGCCACGCGTGCGTGATTTCCGTGGTATTAATCCGAAAAGTTTTGATAAGAAAGGAAATTACAGCCTGGGGCTGAAAGAACATTTGGCTTTTCCAGAAATAAGAATTGATGAAGTAGACAAGACACACAGCTTGGAAGTAAACGTTTGTACTAGTGCCCAAAATGAAGAGCAGGGCAGGGTATTATTAACTTATTTAGGTTTTCCATTTAAGAAAAAATAGTTTATGGCAACTCAGGCAAAAATTTCTAAATCTAGAGATAAACAACCAAAATTTTCTACAAGAATAGTAAGACGCTGTTGGAAGTGTGGCCGACCACGTTCGTTTCTGCGTAAATTTGGAATATGTCGTATTTGTTTTCGTGAAATGGCCAATTCAGGCAGTTTGCCAGGAATAAGAAAATCAAGTTGGTAATTAATAATTAAAATTATAAAGATAAAGTGATTAAATTTATGATGACAGACCCAATCGCCGACATGTTAACCCGTATACGAAATACCTCTATGATAAAGAAGAGAGAAGTTTGTGTACCCTATTCTAAAATCAAACTGGGTATTGCTAAAGTGTTGGTTGACAATGGCTATTTGGAATCAGTTGAAGAAAAGAAATCCGTTCATCCATATATCTTTCTAGTTTTGAAATATGATAATAATCAGCCGGCCATGCAATATATTAAAAGAATAAGCAAGCCGGGTAGGCGTGTTTATGTTAAAGCTAGTGAGATTAAAAAAGTTTTAAACGGCTTGGGCATTTCCGTTCTTTCCACCCCAAAAGGTTTAATGACCGGTTTACAGGCAAAACAGCAAAAGATAGGTGGAGAGATAATCTGCGAAGTGTATTAATAACCCATCAAATTTGAATATATGTCCAGAATTGGAAAAACAATTAGACAGATTCCCAAAGACGTGACCATCGAAGTCAAGAAAGATTTTTTGGTGGTTAAAGGACCTAGGGGAGAATTAAAGCAAAAATTACATCCTGCGGTTAGTGTTGTGATTAAGGATGACCAAGCAAGTGTGGAAGTAAAAAATCAGGGAGAAACCAGACAAAGAGCCCTTTGGGGGACATTTTCTAGTATTTTGGGCAATATGATTGAAGGAGTAAGCAATGGTTTTAAAAAACAATTGGAAATTAATGGGGTAGGTTATAAAGTCAATATGAAAGGCAAAGACTTGGCACTTGAACTGGGCTTTTCTCATCCGGTAGAGGTAAAATCTAAGCCAGATATAAATTTCAGCGTTGAAAAAAATGTGATTACCATAGAAGGGATTGACAAGCAATTGGTTGGTGAAATAGCTGCCAATATTAGAAAATTAAGAAAGCCAGAGCCATATAAAGGCAAAGGCATCAAATATGTCGGTGAAATTATTAGGCGTAAAGCCGGTAAAACTGCTGGAAAAGGAGAGTAAAATATCAATAATATATTAGGGTATAAACTCATTCATTCGGAAATAGAAAACTTCGTTTTCTATTTCACTTGTTACATTCGTTTATGAAAAGAATATTTAGTAAAAATAAAAATCAACAACGCCAGATCAGGCATAGCCGTGTGCGCACTAGGATTAATGGCAGTGCTACCAAGCCCAGGTTGTCTGTTTTTCGAAGTTTGAAGGCCGTTAATTTACAGTTGATTAATGATGAGGATGGCCAGACATTATGCAGTGTTTGCACTCAAGAAATTAAACTTGACAAAAAGCCTAAAGCCGGAGACAGAACAGGAAAAATCGCCCAAGCATATATATGTGGCCAGCTTTTGGCGGAAAAGGCTAAAGCTAAAAAAATTAGCCAAGTGGTTTTTGATCGTGGAGGATATAAGTACCACGGTAGGGTGAAAGCAATCGCAGATGGCGCTAGAGATGGAGGGCTGAAATTCTAATCGGTTTTTTAAGAATAATAAATTTAAAATTAGTTATGGCAAGACCAACGAATAAAAAATTTAGCAGGCAAAAAGAAAAACCTGAATTTGAACAGACTATTTTAGACTTGGCCCGCGTCACCCGCGTTACCAGAGGTGGAAAGCAGTTAAGCTTCCGCATTTGTGTTGTTTTGGGCGATAAAAAAGGCAGGGTCGGCTTTGGAGTGGCCAAAGGGAAGGATGTGCAGATTGGCGTGGAAAAAGCTGTGCGCAAAGCCAAGAAAAATATGATCACTGTGCCGATTGTCAACAAGACCATTCCGCATTCTATTTTGCATAAATTTAAAGCTTCAAGCGTATTTTTGAAGCCCGCTCCTAAAGGTAGCGGTATAATTGCCGGCGGGCCGGTGCGAGCTTTGTTAGAGCTGGCCGGAGTACCTAATGTTTCAGCTAAAATAATGGGAAAGACCAAAAATAAGATTAGCCTTGCCAAAGCTGTGTTTGAGGCGCTGCAGTCTTTTAAAATAGTGGAACCGGAAGTGAAAAAAGATGAACCAAAAATTGAGTTAAAGGAATCAAAAGATCCCAAACCAGAAGTTCGCTAAAGCTCGCTTCAATTCAGGGTAATAAAAAATAATATGAGTTTAAGACCAAATACAATTAAACCGGCTAAAGGTTCTAAAAAGACCAGAAGAAGAGTCGGCCGTGGTAATGCTTCTGGCAGGGGCAACTATTCTTGTCGTGGCATGAAAGGCCAAAGATCTCGTTCAGGCGGAAAAGGCGGTTTGAAGAGAAAAGGTTTAAAACAAGTTTTACAGTCAACCCCAAAGTTGCGCGGTTTTAATTCTTTGAAAATCAAGCCTTGCGAAGTTCGCTTGTCTGGCCTTGGAAAAGCATATCAGGATGGGGAGGTAGTTAATCTAACGACTCTTAAAGAAAAGAAAGTAATCGGTAAAAATACCAAGACAGTTAAAATTATTGCCACTGGAGAAATAAAAAAGAAATTGACTATTCAAGGAATTAAGTGTACAGTAAAAGCTAAGGAATTAATTGAAAAAAATGGTGGAGAGGTCAAATAAAAACATTTAATTATGTTTGATAAACTAGGTCAAATTTGGAAAGTAAAAAGCATCCGTAATAAGTTGCTTTTTGTTATTGTAATGCTGGTAATTTTTCGTTTAGTTGCCCATATCCCAATTCCAGGAGTTAATATTGAAAATTTACGCAGTTTTTTATCAGGCAATCAAATTTTAGGCTTGCTTAATGTTTTTTCAGGAGGTTCTATGAAGAATTTTTCTGTTGTTATGTTGGGCGTGGCTCCGTACATCACTTCTTCAATTATTTTTCAACTTTTGACCATGATTGTTCCTAAGTTGGAAGAAATGTCCAAAGAAGGCGAATCAGGTCGACAGAGGATAAATATGTACACCCGTTTGTTGACTGTACCATTGGCTTTTATGCAATCTTACGCAATGGTCAAATTGTTGAATAGTAATTCGGCAGCCCCGATTTTAACTGATTTGAATGCTTGGCGCTTGATAGTGATTATGACCACAATTACGGCTGGCACGATTTTCTTAATGTGGGTTGGCGAACTTATCTCCGAGAAAAAAGTTGGCAATGGAGTTTCCCTGCTTATCTTTGCTGGTATTATTGCTGGACTGCCGGGTGTATTAAGAAATTCAATAATAAATTATAGCTCTTCTGATTTTTATACTTTTATTTTATTCGGACTAATTGCTGTTGGTACAGTTGTTGGGGTAGTATTTATTAGTGAGGGACAGCGCAATATCCCAATCAATTATGCCAAGCAGATGCGTGGTAATCGCTCTTATGGCGGTTCCACCTCTCATCTTCCATTGCGAGTTAATATGGCCGGTGTGATCCCTATAATCTTTGCTATTTCTTTGGTATTATTTCCACCAATGGTAGCGCAGTTTTTTATGGGAGCTAAAAGTGTTTGGCTCGTAAAAATAGCCACTGGCACAGTTGCTTTGTTCCAAAATCAATTATTTTATGCAATAATTTATTTCTTGTTGGTGTTTGGTTTTACATATTTTTACACGGCTGTTATTTTTCATCCTCAAAAAGTGGCTGAGAATTTGCAAAAACAAGGCGGATTTATTCCTGGTATTCGTCCTGGCAAGGAAACTGAAAACTACCTGCAAAAAACCATGACACGCTTGAACTTGACAGGGGCTTCTTTCTTGGCCTTAATCGCTATTATGCCATTAATACTTCAAGCTGTTTTAAGCACTAAAAGTCTGGCCATTGGCGGTACCAGCTTGTTAATCGTAGTGGCTGTGGCCATTGATATTGCCAAGCAGATTGATGCTCAATTAACCATGCATGCTTACGATCAAATTTAATAGCTAAGTCTGTTAAAGGTTATTTAGAGCGAATCCCGCCCTTTTTTTTATCATTGCGAGCGTGGCGTTTCTGTCATTGCGAGCGTGGCGTTTCTGTCATTGCGAGCGTGGCGTTTCTGTCATTGCGAGCGTAAGCGAAGCAATCTCGTAATCGTGGTAGTGACTAGATTGCCACGTCGTCGCTCCGCGCTCCTCCTCGCAATGACAGATACATCTTGCTAGCTCGCAATAATAGATTCGTAGGTGTATTGCTAATGACATTGCTCTATGTTATACTAATTTTGTCTAAAATAATTGGAAGTTTTTTAAATTATCCTTATGGACATTGATTTATGAAAAAGATATTAATTTTCATTGGTCCGCCAGGATCTGGCAAGGGCACCCAAGCCAAAAGAGTAGCTAGTAGGTACAATTATGGTCATATTTCCACTGGTGATTTATTGCGCGCCTTGGAGAATGATGAGCAAGCTGATTCTCAAGAGAAAAAAGCCTTGGCTGATATGAAAGCCGGTAAGTTAGTGGCCGATTGGCTTATTTACCGCCTGGCTTTTAGAGAAATTAATAAATATTTGGATAATGGCCAAGGTGTAATTTTAGACGGAGCCATTAGAAGTGTGGAACAGGCCAAAAAGTATCAGGAATATTTTCAAGAAAAAGACGTAGCTAATGAATTGATGGCCATTGAAGTGTCTTTAACTGATGAGGAATGTTTTAATCGTTTGGCGATGCGTCGTATTTGCAATGACTGCGGTGAAATAATTCCTTGGCTGGAATCAACCAAAGACCTGGTTGATTGTCCTAAATGTGGCGGACAGTTATATACGCGAGGAGACGACAATCAACAAGCTATTAAGGAACGAATTGCCAATCAAGGAAACCAAGCCAATCAGCCTATTTTGAATTACTATAATAACATGGGGGTATTAATGAAGATTGATGGCAGTAAAACCATAAATCAAGTTGAAGAAGAGATAGAAAGAGTTTTAGGAATTTGAAGTAAGTTATTTTGATTATGTATATAAAATCTCCGGAAGCAATTAAACAAATAGAAAAGGGTGGAAAAATTTTAGGCGAGATTTTGTCTAAATTGGTTAAGGTGTGCAAGCCAGGAATTTCCACTTGGGAAGTTGACCAATTAGCTGAAGATATGATACTAAAAGCCGGTGGCAAGCCTTCTTTTAAAGGCTATCGCAATCGTCTTGAAGACACGCCTTTTCCTAGCACTATTTGCGCTTCAATCAATCACGAATTAGTGCATGCTTATGCCAAGAAAAGCGTAAAATTGCGTGAAGGTGATATTTTTAGCATAGATATTGGCATGGAATATCCATATAAGAAGAATTATCGCGGTTTTTTTACTGACACAGCCATTACCATAGCCATTGGAGATATACCCAACCATGTTAAAAAGCTTTTGAAAGTCACTAGGGGAGCTCTAAAAGCTGGTATAAAGTCAGCCAAGCCAGGTAATACAGTGGCTGATATTGGGCGAGCAGTGGAAGGCTATGTAAAATTTCAAGGAAAGTATGGTGTTATTAGAGATTTGGTCGGCCATGGAGTTGGCTATGAGGTGCACGAAGATCCGCGTATTCCTAATGTTTATGATAAAAGTTTGGAGTCCTGGGTATTGAGACCAGGAATGGTCATCGCCATTGAACCAATGATTTCCTTGGGTGATTACAGGATTAAAACCGCTAAAGACGGTTGGGCCATCCAAACAGCAGATGAATCTCTATGTGCGCATTTTGAGCATACTATTATAATTGGCAAAAGGGGCAGGTTGGTAGCGACAAAAAGGCCGAAAGAGAAAAATTTATATTTATGAAAATATTAGCTATTGATTACGGGACAAAAAATATTGGACTAGCTTATTACAATAAGGAAGTGGACGTTATACTGCCATGTGGTCAAGTCAATAATATGGATGAAGTAGTTAATTTTATTAAACAATGGGGCGTTGAACAGGTGATTGTTGGTTTGCCGTTGGGCTTAGATAGCAAGGGAAATAAAAATACAAAAAGAATCAAAAATTTTGTTAGGGAACTAAAAAATAAGACAGGACTTGAAATTAAATTAACAGATGAGCGATTCAGCTCTCAACAAGCGGATAGAATGGGGCAGGGTGTAAGCCGGGATGAAAAATCCGCCATGATTATAATGCAGAGTTATTTGAATAGCATTAATCCAAAAATAATATAGAAGTACATTAATTATTTTTAATCATTTTTATGCTATACCTAAGCGATATTATAAATGCCGTGGTCCATGATCAGACCGATGAAAAGGTTGGAGTGGTTTTGGATATTGTGTTAAAAGCAGAAGTTGGACAGAATCATCCTCCGGTTTACGGCCTTGTTGTTAAAGATAAAAAACAAGAGGAAAAGAAGTTTGTTAGAACGCAAGATGTAGAAAGTTTTGCCAAGCGCCACGTTACCATTAAAAAATATCTGCCCGAAGTGGTTAAAGAGGTGCCTGAAGGGAAAGATATGATTTTTTTAAAGGAAATGGTATTAGATAGGCAAATTGTGGATTTGGAAGGCATCAGAGTCGTTAGAGTTAACGACCTTCAATTAGGATATATTAAAGATGTGATGAGTTTGATTGCTATTGATATCGGACAGGCTGGCTTGTTCCGCCGTCTTGGCGTGGCCAGTAAAATGGGCAAAAAAGAACTTGTAGAATGGAAAGATGTTCGTCTTTTAGGCGATAAAATTCAACTTTCCACAAGTGTTAAAGATCTGACCAAGCTTCATCCGGCTGATGTGGCCAATCTGATTGAAAAAATGAATTTGAATCAAGGTAGCATGCTTTTGGAAACCATGGATCAAAATTTAGCCGCCAGAGTACTGGAAGAGATTGAGCCTGAAATTCAAAAAATATTGGTGGAAAAACTTGGCACCGAAAGAGCTTCTTCGGTTATGCAGAAAATGTCAGTAGATGAATTGGTGGATTTGATTCAAATATTGCCAGAAAGAGAGTCTAGAGAAATATTGGAAGAACTTCCTTCTGACACCAAGAAACAGCATGTAAAAAAGATTTTAGAATATGATGAAGATACTGCTGGCGGACTGATGACCACTGAATACTTAACCGCTTATCCAGAAGACACTGCCAAGCAGGTGATAGAGACTATCAGGCGGATTAATCATATGCATAATTCCATTTATTTTATTTATGTGATTGATCGCGCTGATAAGTTTTCAGGCGTGGTTTCTTTAAGGCGTTTGATGTTGGCTGAAGATGGTCTAAAAATGGAAGAGTTGATGAAAAAAGGCAGTAAAATACCAACAGCCAAAGTGGATGATGAATTGTTGGAAATAGCTTCTTTAACTACAAAATACAATCTTTTTTCAGTGGCCGTGCTTGATGATCACGGCAGGCTGTTAGGTATTGTTACAGTTGATGATATTATGAGACATTTCGTGCCCCATGCTTAGAATAAAATGGTTTTATTATTAAAAAATATTGGCCAATGCGTTAGCCAATATTTTTTTTGTTTGTTTAGAATACTAAAAAATGTTATAATTTAATTGTTGTAAGTAATCATGGCTGTGATTATCATGGTGATAAAGACAATGAAGGACATTAAGAATAGAGTTCTGGTGCGGGTATATATTTTAAGAAAAGAGCTGAAGGCGGTTAGGTAAGTTCCATTTTTATCTCTTTTGGCTATTTTTTCAAAACTTTCCACGTCCGAATATCTAAGAATGATAGGCAGGTGTCTAGGATTTTTTGTAAGGATGAAGCCAATCACCAGCACGGCCAGGAATAGGCCACCTACAAAACCCAGAAACGATTTGTTGTGGAAGATGTTGATAAAAAAGAGCCCAACATCTTTACCGCTTGATAGCATACTATTGATGAAATTTCCGCTCATAGTTTATATTTTAAAATTTGTACTATAATTATATACCATTTTTATAATTTTGTATACTTGTTCGAATTGAGTCATCTAATTTCTTACCATAGACATATCGGTTGAGTCATATAATATATTACCGTAATTATTCATTAATTATGGTAAAAACATATGACTAATATGGGTAAAAAAGAGCTTTTAAAAACAATTAAACCGAGA